>JAHDCW010000012.1 GCA_020629675.1 Minisyncoccota bacterium
AATCAACTCTTATACTGTATAATGTGGCACTTTTTTCTAGCGCACTCTACTTTAGTTTCCAGGCACTCACCTAGAACAGCGATCCCTGCTGAGACTGGTCCTGCTGTTTTTTATCTGGTGGCATAACATCACCCTCAGCCAATTCCACATCTGAATCATCTTGATTTATATCTGTAGCGTCAGACGCGAGATCTGCATCGCTTTCAGATTCTTCCTCTTGCTCCAGTACTGTCGCAGGCTCACCATACTCGCACTCCTTACCGAGATAATATGACAGTGAGTAAATCCAATCCTCATCTACACGCCCCTCGGCAGCATCGGCACGTTTCTGTCCCAGAAGCCACTCCATATACCCCCCATCTTGTTTAGCGACATGATCAAGCGCCGCACCTTTGTATTTACCAAAAGGAAATTTGCGCACAAGTAGCGGCTTTGCCATCACTCCAAGAAAATATGCAGTAGGATCTTCATGCTTATCTGAAATACTCGCAGCTAATTTTTCATACAAAAGCTCAAGCATGAGCACATCTCCAAGCGCGTCATGCGCCTGAAACGCTTCCGTGTCCACACCATAGTGTTCACAGAGACTCTCAAGCTTAAAGCTCATCACCTTATCCTCTGTGTCGAGCGCTCGCGCTATCTTATACGTATCGATCACCTGCGTGATTTCGATTCCCTCACGACGCATCATCTCCACATCAAATTTTGCATTATGCGCCACAAATACGACATCCTCACCCAGACTAAGTCCTTGTACATCAGAGCACATCTGCGAACCGATAAAGGGTGGTTTATCAGCCACATCCTCATCACTTACACCTGTGATCGCAGCTGCTTGCGGGTGGATCGTGAGCGGCGGCTTAAATAGCTCTGCGTATTCCTGCCCGTCGATTTTATAGGCAAGTTGAAATAGCCGATCTTCCTGATCAAGCCCTGTCGTCTCTGTATCAAAAAATAATAGCTTTTTCATATCTTACAAGTATAGCAAATACGCCACCATAAAAGTTTTCATACACCACTAAAATTCACTCCCAGAAATATCAAAGAACTTCTCAAAGAATTGAGTAAATTTTTCAATAACACTCTCTCGTTTTCTTGTGCGTTCTCCTCCTGGTGAAAATCGCGATACCGGTGGCAAAACCTTGCTGAGAGATGTGCCTGTAGTCGCTACCACCCCATCGCGAAAGGAGTTTTGTATAAATGCATAGGCCTCTTCTCTATCTAATTTTTCATTAGCAATAATCCGATCTAACTCTTCAATCTTTTTTTTATGTACAAATACATGCCAATCATCATCAATAGATGACCCTATATCAAGGCTTGAAATAAATTGATGAATGAGGTCTTTTTTATTTCGCAGTTCCACACTTGAATCAATTGCTTTCTCAATATCAATCAAAATCTCTTTATCATTTTGATTACTCTCATGATACTTCTTAATCAGATCAATAATGTAATCAATGTTGATTTCAACTTGCTTAATCAACTCCATTTCAAAGATAATATCATCGTTGATATTTTCATTTTCAGACTTCTTCTTACCACGCCACTCGCCGTATAAATCAATGTATACACTGTGATAATCCTGCAGATCACGATCAGACAGTATCCCTCTATATTCAAACTCATCAAAGGTTGTCAGAATATTTCGCCTACGCAGAATCCTTCCATACAGGACAATGAAATCTTTTTGCGCTTGCTCGCTGATTATTCTCTCTCCGATGGGGAATTTTTCTTGTAACTCTGCAATGAGATCCTTATATCCTCGGATCTCTTGCCCGCCCTCCTTGTATCCATGGTAATAATCGTTAAATGATTTTAAGAGAACGATTCCACCAGCTTCTTTGTCACCAAATAATGCGATAGCGTCATTGGTCGCTTTTTCCAGATTTCTAAAACAAACAATATTTCCAAATGTTTTTACGCTATTAAGAATTCGATTGGTGCGTGAATATGCCTGCATGAGTCCATGGTTACGCAACGTTTTATCAACCCACAAAGTATTGAGAGTTGTTGCGTCAAACCCAGTTAAAAACATATTCACTACGATCAAAACATCAACCTCTCGATCTTTGACGCGTTGACTGAGATCTTTGTGGTAGTTTTGAAAATTATCTGGTGAGGTATCAAATGGCATACCAAACATTTTATTGTAATCACTGATAGCACTCTCTAGAAAATCTCGATCACTCTTTTCGAGACCACTGGTATCTTCTAGGTTTTCATCGATCATTCCATCACCATCTTCATCATTGACGCCAAAACTAAAAATTGTGGCTATTTTTAACTTTTTATCACTCGGCACATCAGCAAGTTGTTTTTGAAATTCATGATAATAGAGCTTTGCAGCCTTGATCGAAGAAACTGCAAAAATCGAGTTAAATCCTGCGAGTCGCCTGTCCTTAATTTTATAAAAACTATTTCGCTTGGTTTTCTGATCAAAATGCTCCCGAATATACCCAACAAGGTTTGAGATACGCTCAGGCGCAAGCAGAGCCTTTTCACGGTCAACATTGCTGATTTCTTTATTTTCGATATCCTCTTCTGCCCTCATCGTGGATACATAGTCAACTTTAAACGGTAATACATTTTTATCTGCAATCGCATCAACAATCGAATAGGTGTGCAACTTATCACCAAACGCTTGCTCGGTTGTTTTCAAATCTGGACGACCACCTGATGATGCATTTTGTGCGACAATTGGTGTACCCGTAAATCCAAATAAATGATAATTTTTAAATGCTTTAGTAATACTGCTATGCATGTCACCAAACTGCGATCGATGGCACTCATCAAAAATCAACACAATCTGACCATTAAAAATTGCATGCCCCTTGTTTTTCTTAATAAAGCGGTCAAGCTTTTGGATCGTCGTAACGATAATCCGCGCATTCGGATCTTCCATCTGCTTGGTGAGCTTTGCGGTGCTGGTGTTGCTATTGGCAGCTCCTTTTTCAAATTTGTCGTATTCACGCATCGTTTGATAGTCCAAGTCTTTGCGATCAACAACAAACAACACCTTATCGATATAGCTCAGTTTACTGGCTAGTTGTGCCGCCTTAAAACTCGTCAAGGTTTTGCCCGACCCAGTCGTATGCCATACATAACCACCCGCATCGATCGTTCCTATTTTTTTATAATTAGTACTCGTTTCGATACGATTTATGATGCGCTCCGCAGCAACGATCTGATATGGTCGCATCACGAGGAGTAATTCATCCGCTGTAAACACGCAGTATCGCGTGAGTACGTTTAGCAAGCTATGTTTTGCAAAAAAGGTTTTTGCAAAATCCATCAAGTCAGCAATTGGCTTATTCCCTGCATCTGCCCACCAACTCGTAAATTCATAACTACTGCTAGTCTTCTTACCTGTTCGTGGTTTATTGACACCTGATTCCTTGATGTGGGCGTTTCTCGTGGTATTGCTATAATATTTTGTATGCGTTCCATTTGAGATGACAAATAACTGCACATACTCAAAGAGCCCCGAAGCTGCCCAAAAACTTTCCCGCTGATAGCGGTTGATCTGATTGAACGCTTCTTGAATCGCTACCCCACGACGTTTGAGCTCCACATGCACCAGTGGCAACCCATTCACGAGGACCGTCACATCATAACGATTAGATCGCTGTCCATCCTCCGTTGCGTATTGATTGATGACTTGCACGCTATTGTCGTGAATGTGTTTCTTATTGAGTAAGTAGATGTTCTTGGTTGAGCCATCATCACGCGTCAAGTTTTTGATATGATCTTCCTGAATGGTTCGGGTTTTATCAGCGATGCTCGCATTTGCGTTTGCAACCTCGTGCGTAAAAAAATACTCCCATTCTTTATCAGAAAACGTAATATCATTCAGTTTCTCCAGCTGTTTTCGTAGATTCGCAATCAAATCCTGCTCGCTAGTGATCGGTAAATATTCGTAGGCCTGTGATTCTAATTGTTTGATGAAGGCTTTCTCCAAAGCGTCTTCTGATTGGTAATGATCGGCACGCTTGGCATCAGAAACATACTCAGCCACGATAGTGCTGTGCGCGTTTTCTACCACCAGACTATTCTTTTTTGTGTCAGTGTTTTCTGTCATATTATTTTTCTAACTCTTTGAATGTTAGCAATTGATTACGATAGTATTCGTACTGCTTGCGTCGTGCATCGATTTCTGCAGGTAAACCTTCGGAAATGCTATTGATTAGCGCATCGAATTTATCGAGAATGGAAACAATGTGTTTCTGTTCGCAAATTTCAGGTATTTGAAATTCATACCTCATAATTGCATTTTTGTCTCCGCGTGGCATTTTTGTTCCTTTAGAGTTTTGCGTATTATAGGAAAAGAAATCATCAGAAGAGAGAATATGGTACAAAAACCTTGGCTCAATATTATCTTTTTCAGAATTCTTTAAAGAAACAACAAGGACATCTCCATTTGTACCACCAATACAATCTGAAAACCAAATCTTTTTTAAATAAGGGCGAATATTTCCAATTAAAATATCATTTTCCTTATACCGAGTTGAGTTGCCAGAGTTTGGCACATGATTTGAATCAACCCTACCTCTTTTATCTTGCAAAAGACTATCTACACCTAGATATGTTTTTTCATCTAAATCCTCAGCTGAAACTCTATCTCTAGAATACTCAGCTACTTCACTCAGAGTGACTATTCTTGAGTCTCCTGATTTCAGTAAATCGCTCCGATAATACTCATACTGCTTCTTTCTTGCTTCTAGCTCTGCTCCCAGCTCTGCTTCTAGCTCTGTAAAGTTATCCAGGATTTTAACGATTTCTTGCTGGATTGCGAGGGGTGGAATTGGGATTTTTATTTTAGCAAAAGAATTATATGGGAGTCGAAATCTGGCACCTGGCTCTACTTTTGAGATAATCTGCGTCTTACCTCTATGACTGTTTAAAAAAATCTCAAAATAATTTTTATTAATTCTATTTTGATCTAGTCTAACAACAACATACATAGGGCTAACGATCACATCTTGATTTTCATTATTAAAAGCCCACGAACCAACATTAATTCTTGAAGGGTTATATGCAAGATTTCCACTACTTACTATTTTATAGTTTGAGGTATTTTTACTTGTACGAGAATTATCAAAATACTCTTCCGTTGCAACTAAGCCATTGGCATTAGTGACACTCCTTACCGCAACTATAGCTTGATCACGATTTCTTTCAGTTATCTCCCAAGTCACATCACTCAAATTAAAAAACTCCACACCATTCGGGCATAGTTCTGAAATCAGTTTTGCAATTTTTGTCTGGTTAGTTTTCATAATTAAAATGGAATGCCATCCGATTTAATATCTTCAACAGAATCAATTTCTTCATGTTTAGAAATTCCAACAAGTCTTTTTGATCTTTCTAATAAGTGATCATAGGTTATTATGTTAAGCGTTGTATAACTTGAATTTAAAACCCTATAAGCCTCTTTCTCGCCTTCGCTCCAATTATGGGATCTACTATATATTAAAGTTATCCGAGGCTTAACTATTGGCGTGTTCTGAATTTTCTTGTTAAATTTTAAATCATTTATTCTTCGCTCTGTTTGTAAAATATATCTACTACACTGCATAGTTGCCGAAGTTAACTCACTCCTAGGAACAGATTCAGTGGTCCAAAAAGGAGCTGAGGGAAGTTTTAGTTCAACAATATCTACGAAACCATCAAATGACTTCAATAAGTAATCTGTAATATTTTCAACATCTAGGCGTCGTTCATCAAGAATATCAACAAAGTCTGAACCGAGAATCCATGAATTTTCAGAAAAAAACCTTTGCCAAACTTCTTCATCTTTTCTTACTTCTAATCCTCTTTTATATTCGCTAAACTTTTCTTCAGAATTAAGAATTGCATCAAAAAGTTCAACCGCCTCTTTTTTCTGAATAGCGTTATCGATATCACCAGGCCTAATAAGTCCATAATTCTTTGCAATCTCACTGATCTTATCTTTTCCCTCGGGATCCGATGCGATCAATTTAAGAAATCTTAAAACTTCATCTGAATCAGCAATAATTGACTCATCTAAGACTATAGCTTTGTTAGAAATAGCAGTTAAATCCAATTCAGAAAATAATGAAAGTAGTTGTAAGATCCTCTCAAAATCTAACGTTGAAAAATGAATTTTTTCTATCTTATCTCCATAAACCTTTGCAATTTCAACACCATTAATTTTTTCTCTCTCAGTCAGATAGGTAACTCTAAGTTGGATTTTTGATGAAATTTTTACATCAAGATCAGCGTTAGCACTTGCCTCTACAATAGAAATATATTTTCCAGATCCACGAGGAAAATCTGCAACGTAAACAACGCCATCTTTTTTATTCTTAATAATGTCAGCCTCTGAGGCTCTAAATTTTTCTAAAATTGCCATTCTACTCACTCTCAATCTCTTTTACAATTTCATCAATCGACTTTCTAAGCTCACTTTGCTTTGCAACAATCTGCTCGATTTCCTTATTGAGCTCAGTAATATCGACAACCTCTCGCGTGTCTTCTTGCTCTACATAATTCGACACTGACAAGGTGTAGTCATTTTCTGCGATGTCTTTATTGTCAACGAGTTTTGCATAATACTCCTCGTCAGTACGAGCGACATACGCATCGAGAACCTTCTGGCGGTTGTCATCATCAATTTTATTTTTATTTCCATCACGGACCACATCGCGTGTTGCATCGATAAAAAGTGTTTTATTGTCTGATTTGCTTTTCTTGAGCACCAAGATGCACGTCGCAATTGGCGTGCCAAAAAACAGGTCTGGCGGCAGCTGAATCACCGCATCGACATAATTATTATCAACCAGATATTTACGGATCTTTTTTTCTGCTCCTGTGCGGTAGAGCACCCCAGGAAACTCGACGATCGCAGCAGTGCCAGATGTTGAGAGCCAGGTGAGCATGTGCATGGTAAATGCGAGATCTGCCTTAGAGCGCGGCGCGAGCACGCCCGCAGGCGAAAACCGTGGGTCATTGATGAAGAGTGGATTTTGATCACCATCCCACTTGATTGAGTATGGTGGATTGGAGACAATCGCATCAAAAGGCTCATCATCCCAGTGATGCGGCTCTGTCAGTGTGTCTCCGTGTGCGATATCAAATTTATTGTAATTGATATCATGCAAAAACATATTGATACGACAGAGGTTGTACGTTGTGAGATTGATTTCTTGCCCATAAAATCCTTGGCGTACGTTGTCACGACCAAGCACCTTGGCAAATTTGAGCAGTAGCGATCCAGATCCACAACATGGATCATAAACCTTGTTTACTTCTGTTTTACCGACAGTCGTGATCTGCGCCAGTAGCTCACTGACTTCCTGTGGTGTGTAATACTCTCCACCTGATTTCCCTGCGTTACTAGCGTACATCGCCATCAGATACTCATACGCATCACCAAAAGCGTCGATCGTATTGTCAAAGTAGTTTCCAAGTTTTAGCCCACCAATAGCCTCAAGAAGTTTCGCGAGGCGGCTACTGCGTTTTTCAACCGTCGGACCGAGCTTATTAGAATTTACATCCAAATCATCAAAGAGGCCCTTGAGGTCAGGCTCGCTCTCTGTTCCTTTTGCAGAGGCTTCAATATTTTTGAAAATCTGAGAGAGCTTTTCATTGAGATTAGCATCATCACGAGCATTTTTTGTCACGTTGAGGTAAAGCTCACTCGGCAAGATATAAAAACCCTTTTCTTTTACCGTATCAGCCCGACCAAACTCTGCCTGCTCATCGGAAAGCTCTGCATACTCAAAGCTATCTGACCCTGCACGCCTTTCTTCTGTGTTAATGTAATTTGTGAGGTTTTCACTGATAAAGCGGTAAAACAATATTCCGAGTACGTATTGCTTGAAATCCCATCCATCCACACTACCACGCAAGTCATTTGCGATCTGCCAAATCGCCCTGTGAAGTTCTGCGCGCTCTTGTTCTTTTTGATTGTCTGACATAGCCTATTTTATTTGTACATATACGCATCATACCCCGAGTACACACTAAAATCAAAGTTAAAGGTGATAATAGCTTCTCAAGTTACAGTTTAGTCACGACTCAACATAACTCACCATTGATGACACCACGGCACTAGAAATAGCAATGCCTCATTACGACTTTTACCGCTCAAACATTAGCAGGATTAGCCCCACAACCCGATCTTTGTCTTGTGGATCTGATTGCGCCACCAGCAGCGTCAGAGCCGTCAGTGCCTCAGGTGTAATAGCATGACCAAAATCAATACCCGCGTGCCGCAAAAACCATACAAAGCAAAACGCACCCGTGCGCTTGTTACCATCATTGAAAACATGATTTTTCACCACAAAATAAAGGAGGTGAGCAGCTTTTTCTTCAACTGTTTCATAGAGGTCCTTGCCTTGCATCGACTGCATGACATTACCGATAATCCCAGCCAGAGCATCCGCTTTTTTCTCTTGCGCAAATAACTCAGTCGCCTCACCTTTTTTAATAAGATCTTTTTTAAGCTGTGCGAGATCATCATAAAGATCACCAGTATCCACTGAGACTTTTTCCTTAGTTGCACCCTTTTCCGGTACCTGCGCGTCATCGTAAGACTGTAAAGAAAACCATGTTTTAGAAAATGTTTGTATGATGTCCAAAACTTCTCCTGTCCCGATAAGCTCTCCTTGAGATGCTATTTTTTTTATATCAGCTATAGCTCGGTGGTATTGAGATTCTTTTTCTTGAAGCAATCTTTTATTTATAGTGTATCCCCGTGTGATGTGCTGCTTAATCACTCCCGTTGCCCATTTTCTAAAATTTGTACCAACGACCGAATCTATCCGATAACCCACTGAAATAAGCACATCAAGATTATACTCCAATACCTTACGCTTCACCTCTCTACGACCCTCCTTTTGAACTTGTAAGGATTCTTTACAAGTTGCCGTCTTATCAAGCTCCCCTGAAGCAAAGATATTTTTTAGATGAATAGTGACATTTTGCGGAGTTACACCAAAAACCTCTGCCATTTGCTTCTGTGTTGCCCAGATCGTTTCAAATTCAAAGTCACCACGCAGTTCAATCGCTCCGTTTTCTGCTTGATAAATGATCGATTTATTTTTCCGTGATTCTGTCATGGTTATTTTAATTAATTCATCTATCTTTGGGAATGTAGGCCGATTGTATTGCCTTCGGTATCCTCGATCATCGAGACAAAACCAAAATCACCGATAGAAAATTTTTCATGAAGCACCTTGCCACCATGCTCTGCTACGCGACTAGACTCATACGCGCAATCCTCACATGACATATACACCAGTGTACCACCAGTGCCTGGGCTCACATTAGGCATTTTTACGATTGCACCAGGAGCACCGTATGCAGAGTAATCCTCAGGAAACGACCACATCTCCATACCGCTAAACTGTTCTGGCATCTGCATCTGCGTGAGCGTCACCTCAAAGACACCCTCATAAAACTTTGTCGCGCGCTCTATGTCCTCGACATAGATCTCAAACCAACCAACTGGATTTTTTCTCATACATTGTATTTTAATAGTGATCTTATAATTATCATACCTGCAATACCTCTCTAAATCAAAAATCACCTCTTGTTAGAGGTGATTTCTTCTTTACGAATCCAGCTTATCATCTGCTACCTCGTAATGTGGGTCCTCCTTGATATTGACCTCTACGACTTTATCAGCATTTTTGAGGAGTTTACGACAGTCAGAGCTAAGGTGATAGAGATGCAACTCTTTACCGGCTTTAAGATATTTATCAGTGAGACGATTAAGCGCCTCAATACCTGAGTGATCGAGGACACGCGCCTCCATAAAATCGATATAGACCTGATCTGGATCCTCTGAGACGACAAAAAGCTCTGAGAAATTTTGCACCGATCCAAAAAAAACATATCCACTGAGAGTGTAGTGCTTACCGCCATCTTTATCGAGCCAGCTCGTTGCATAGATTTTCTGCGATTTACGCCAGACAAAAAATAGTGACGACATGATGATACCTACGATCACAGCAACCGCTAGATCATAGAGCACCGTCGCGGCGGAGACCGTCGCGATCACAGCATAGTCCTGATGTGGAATTTTACCCATCAAGCGAATACTCGCCCAGGCAAAGGTTCCTATTACTACCATAAACATCACACCCACGAGGGCTGCTAGTGGAATCTGCTCGATCCACTGTGCTGCAAACAGGATAAAACTCAGAAGCGTCAGTCCAGCCACGATACCTGACCAGCGTCCACGTCCACCCGATGAGATATTGATCATGCTCTGCCCCACCATGGCGCAGCCACCCATCCCTCCAAACATGCCTGTGACGACATTTGCGCTACCTTGTGCGAGGCACTCACGATCACTTTTGCCGCGCGTATCTGTGATTTCATCGATGAGCGTCAGCGTCATAAGCGACTCCACGAGACCGATAAAAGCAAGGACAAGCGCATATGGTAGTATGATACTCAGCGTTTCTAGATTAAGCGGCACCATCGGGAGCTGAAACTGAGGTAGAGATGCAGCGAGTGATCCGCCACCAAGCATATCCCTTACTGTAGGCGTATCAAGATCTAGCAGGTACACAAGAAGTGACGTCGCACCGATAGCGACAAGTGAGGATGGAATTGCCTTTGTTAGCTTTGGCAGTAACCAAATAACGAGCATCGTCATGACGACGAGCCCTAACATAATCCAGAGTTTTTCCCCTGTAATCCAAGTACCATAGAGCCAACCAAAGTGTCCTTCAGGTGTAAAGCTCTGGAAGTGCGGCAACTGTGACAACAAAATCACTATCGCCAGGCCATTCACAAACCCAAGCATTACCGGGTAAGGAATAATCCGAGAGAACTTCCCAAACCTAAAGAGACCAACCAGCAGCTGAATAATACCCATCAGCACAACTGTCGCAAAGAGATAGTCGACACCATGCGCTACCACAAGACCCACCATGACCACGGCGAGCGCACCGGTGGCACCTGAGATCATCCCAGGACGCCCAGATAGGACTCCAGTGATCAAACTCACCATAAACGCCGCATAGAGACCCACAATAGGATCAACCTGCGCCACAAAAGCGAAAGCGATCGCCTCTGGTACGAGTGCCAAGGCAACAGTCAGACCTGAGAGCGTATCTGCTCGAAAAGTGCCAGGAGAAAGGTATCGTAATAAAGTGTGCATTTTTTTGATGTATTTAACAAAAAACATGCCAGCGAATGGCATGTTTTTTTGAAGTTGTAATGACTGATTTAACTCGCCTTTTGGTCTTCAGTTGTTCCTCCAGCTTTTTCAATTGCAGCCTTTGCAGCCTCTGTCACTGTAACACTGGCATCAATCGTGAGTTTTTTTGCGATCTCACCACCAGCTACGATTCTCACGCCATTTGTTTTGTTCTTAGCGCGTAGAATCTTCTTTTCGAGAAGGCTAGCTACACTCACAGTCTCACCATCCTCAAATTTCTGATCCAGTGTTGAGATGCGAATAACTGTACTTTTAGCATGTGGAGATTTAAAACCTCGATTCTTCTTCATGCGCTGCACCAGTGAAGAGCGACCTCCCTCAAAGAGTGGATCGACATTACCACCGCTACGTGATTTTTGACCTTTGCAGCCGCGACCAGCGTATGTACCTCTCTTACCACCACGAGCAACGCGCTTTCGCTTTTTGGTGGCACTGATATCTAGTTGATGTATTTGCATAATTCTCTCTTTAATATGTGCGCTTACGCCTTCCCTCCATCAAGCTCATCTTGCCATTGCTTGAGTTCGTCCCATTTGCCTTCTGCGGCGAGACTAGCTTGCTGTGGCCAAGTTGTTGCATCGTGGCTTCCGCGTACGTCTTTAATTACTTCTTGGATTTCTTCTGGTTTTTTGTTTGCGAGGTCTGCAAATGTTTCAATGCCTGCATCTGTCAGTGTCTGGGCAATTTTTGGTCCTACACCTTCGATTTTAGTGAAATCAGTTTTTTCTGCTTTTACTGGTTTTGCCTCTGCTTTTTTTTCTGGTTTAGCTTCTGCTGGTTTTTTCTCTGATTTGGTTGGTTTGTCTTCCTTTTTTCTGTCAAACTTTCTACCAGATCGACGATCATCTTTCTTCTTCTCCTCCTTGAAGACCATAGGATTCTTTGGCTCTGCGAGCTCACTAAGCGCTTCTACGGTAGCACGTGCAACATTAAGTTTGTTTGATGTACCCATAGACTTACTCACGACGTTTTTCACGCCACAAAGATCCACAACTGTACGCACAGCACCACCAGCGATAATTCCCTTACCTTCTGTAGCAGTCTTGAGGAGTACCTTTGCACTTCCTTTCTTCTTCATGACATCATGTGCAATTGTTCCATTTTGATCCATTTTTACAGTGATCATATGCTTTTTAGCATCTGCAAACGCTTTCTGAATAGCTTGTGACACATCAGTCCCCTTAGCTACACCAACACCAACACGTCCTTTACGGTTTCCTGCGACGACAGTGGCACGAAAACGGAAACGACGTCCACCTTTAACCACACGCGTTACACGCGCTAGATCAAGCAGTTTCTGCTCAAATTCCGGCTTCTCGCGTTTGAAATTTCCGCGTCGCTTCTTACGATTTTTGCTTGTCGCTACCATATTTCCTAAAAATTCTTATTAAAAATTGATGCCACCTTCACGCAAGGCGTCAGCAAAAGATTTTACTTTTCCGTGATATTTATAACCAGCTCGATCAAAAACAATCGTCTCAATCTTGAGCTCTTTACACTGCTTTGCAAGCGCTTCACCGACAGCCTGCGCACCTGATACAGTATTATCTGCTTTGATTGCACCTGTAGAAGAAGCAGCAAGCGTCTTGCCAGTCACATCGTCAATTACCTGAGCGCTAAAAGCTGTAAGTGAGCGAAAAACATTTACACGTGGTCGCTGCGCTGTGCCAGAAACCTGTGATCGCACGCGACGTGCTCGCTCTCGTCTTTTCGTATTTCGTGTCGTCTTGTTCATATAGTTCTTTATTACGCTGAAACGTTACGCTTACCCTCTTTACGACGTACGATTTCATCAGAGTATTTAAATCCTTTACCTTTATAAGGCTCTACTGGGCGATGCGCACGTATTTCGGCAGCAAACTGTCCCACCTTCTGCTTGTCGATACCAGCAATCGTCAAATTGCTTTTCTCGACGGTAGCTGTGAGCCCTTCTGGAATCGGCATCACCACGGGATGTGAAAAACCAAGTGCCATCTCCAAATTTTTACCCTTGACCTCCATACGATAACCAACACCGTTAAGCTCAAGAACCTTTTTAAAACCATCAGTAACACCCGTGATCATATTCTCAACGAGGCGCACTGTAGTACCCCACATAGCCTGCGCAATTTTCGCGTTGTGTTTTTTTGCTACACGCACCACACCATCCTCTACAGTGACTGTGACTGCATTATGAACTGGCATTGATAGTGCTTCTTTGGCACCTTTTACCGTGATTGTACCACCGTCAACTGTCACTGTGACAGCATCTGGGATGACAACCTCTTTTTTACCTATACGACTCATAAACTTCTACTATCTAAATACTTTTACACTACCAAGCGCGACAAATCATCTCACCACCTAATCCGCGTTTACGCGCACTTCTACCGGTCATAACACCCTGTGATGTCGACACAACAGACACACCAAATCCATTCTTAACCTCATGAATGTCTGTACTTTTCACATAACAACGCTGTCCCTGTCGTGAGACTTGCTCTAAACCAGAGATACGTGCTTTTTTTCGGGCATGTGACACTTTTTCATATGACAAATCAACCTTGATCATAGGATGACCAGAATCAGCATCTTCTGTCTTCTCAACACCTTCTATGAAACCCTCTTTCATTAACACCTGCGCAATAGCAAACTTCAGCTTTGAAGCAGGGATCAACACGCTGCTGTGAGCAGCTGCTTGAGCATTTCTAATGCGGGTTAACATGTCACTTATTGGATCGATCATAAACATTGTCTAAGTTAAAAGTAGTATTGATTCTATATTTTACCAGCTTGATTTCTTCACTCCTGGAATCTCACCCTTGCTAGCTAGCTCACGAAAACACATACGGCACAAACCAAAAGCACGCATATAATAACGCTTTCGACCACACTTCCAACAACGATTTACAGCTCGCGTTGAAAACTTTGGTTTTTTTTCTGAACGTGCAATTACTGATTTTTTAGCCATATATTCTTATTATTTGCTATTAGATTCATCTTTTACAATAGGGAATCCGAGTGCTCGGTACATTTTTTCTGCTGCCTCACGTGATCCCGTCTTAGGAACAACAGTTACTTGCATTGGAAAAATATGCTTTGTGTGCTCAGCTACAATTTCTGGAAAAACAACATGCTCTTTAATACCGATATTTAGGTTTCCGCGTGTATCGATAGAAGAGAGTGTGATTCCTTGGAAATCGCGTACACGTGGAAGAGCTCCACCATTTAATCGGGTCAAGAAATCCCACATACGCGCTCCGCGCATCGTAACTTTGAATCCAACTTGCTGTCCTTCACGAATCTTAAAGCCTGCGATTGATTTTTTTGCTTTCGTCTTAAGTGGCTCTTGTCCAGTGATTGCCACAAGTGACTCGTAAACTTCTTTCATCTTTTCATTCTCTTTCATGATGCGTCCCACACCTACGTTGACGATCACTTTCTCAATCGAAGGCACATCCATGACATTTGCCAAACCGAGATCTTTTTGCAGATCAGCTTTTTTTGCTGCGTATACCTCTTTAATTGTTTTGACTGTACTCATATACTTATTGTGCAATTTCTTTACCGCTTACCTTAGCAATGCGCTTTTTATTTCCATCCGCATCTACGTCAAAGCCAACTCGTGTTGGTTTTTTTGTTGATGGATCTACAAGCATGACATTGGAAATGTGGATTGGAGCCTCTTTTGAGATACGCTCACCTTTTTGGCCCGCGCCATTTGGTTTGCGATGCTTGGTAACCACATTAACGCCTTCAACTAAGATGCGTTCCTCTGTTGGTATAACAGTAAGCACCTTCGCTTCCGTACCTTTGTCTTTACCAGCAATCACCTTCACAGTGTCTCCTTTTTTGATCTTTAACATAACGATATCTCTATATACTATAGCTCTCTATAACACCTCTGGTGCAAGCGAAACAATTTTATTAAATCCTTTTTCACGCAACTCACGCGCCACAGGGCCAAAGATACGCGTTGCTTTTGGCTCTTTGCTATCTGGATCGACAATCACAGCTGCATTTTCATCAAATCGAATATATGAACCATCAGCACGGCGGAGTGACTTCTTTTGGCGAACAATTACCGCTTTCACGACATCACCTGACTTTACACTACTGCGCGGTTCTGCTGACTTTACACTCGCCACCACAATATCACCTACATATGCATAACGGCGACGTGAACCTCCGAGTACCTTAAAACACTCAATCTCCCGTGCGCCGGAATTGTCAGCGATTTTCAACCATGTTTCTACTTGAATCATATATTCTGCTTATTCTTATTTTGCGCTATACAATACGAAAGCACTTTCCTTTTGATACTGGAGCCGTTTCCTCAAATGAAACAGTATCTCCCACCTTACAACTATTCTCTTGATCATGCACTTTATAGCGCTTGGTGGATTTATATTGCTTACGGTACTTGCTATGTGTCTTAAGCGTGCTCACAGATACAACCGCAGTTTTATCCATAGCATCGCTCACAACCACCCCTGTGCGTATTTTTTTGTGTGATGTATCTGATGATGACATATTCTTTATTAAACTTATTTAGACGTCTGCGCGTCGCGCATTACTGTTTTGATCTGAGCAACTGACTTCTTTAAATTCCTGAGGTCTGTGTGCTGCTTGAGCTGCCCTGTTGCGTGTGCCATTTTTTTCTCATGCAACTCTTTTTGCGTATCACGCAAAATGCGCTCTAAATCTTTGACTGTCTTTGTTCTTAGTTCTGCTAATTCCATAGTTCTATTCTTTATGACGTACAACGAATTTAGTCTTTACACCGAACTTGTGACCAGCCAAACGACACGCTTCTCGTGCTTCTGCCTCTGACACTCCATCAATCTCAAACAAAATGCGTCCTGGACGTACCTTCGCCACATAATGATCCACAGCTCCTTTACCCTTACCCATAGGCACCTCAGCACCTTTTGCAGTCATAGGATGCGCCGGAAAGATACGGATCCAGTATTTTCCTGTTCGCTGCATCGTACGTGTAATTGTACGTCGCGCTGACTCAATCTGACGTGCAGTGATCATACCAGCTGTGGTTGTTTTGATACCATAACTACCAAATGCTACGGTGGTACCACGTGTTGCCTGTCCACGGATTGGTCCGCCGCGGTGCACTTTTCGATGTTTTACTTTTTTTGGCATCAACATATGTCTGTTTCTATCGCAAAAATTTAGTTGTTATTATATACTTTTTTCTATTTTTCGTCAAACTTTTCACCTTTGTAGATCCAAACTTTGACTCCGATCGCTCCATATGTCGTTCGTGCCACATCCCGAGCGAAATCGATATCTGCACGCAGCGTGTGCAATGGGATCCGGCCACGTGACAACCACTCCGTACGAGACATCTCAGCACCATTTAGACGACCAGACACAGAGATCTTTACACCTTCTACACCCCTTGTCTTTTCTACCTGGTCAAGCATAGACTTAAGCACACGACGAAACGGCATTCGCTTTTCAAGTTGCTCAGCTACGTTCTGCGCTACGAGAGCTGCGTTTTCCTCAAACTGACGAATTTCACGCACATCCACTGAAATCGCAACTTTTTTACCAGGAAATACTGTATCTTTGATAAACTTTGTTACATCCTCGATACCGCTCCCACCACGTCCGATGATGACACCTGGGCGAGATGTCGTAATAATCACCTTGATGTTGTGTGCGCTACGCTCAATCTCGACGTCTGCAACCGCGGCATGTCGGTATTTCTTCATCACGGCACGGCGTAGAGTCACATCCTCTTGCAACTTCTGCTGGTACCCTTTACCAGCAAACCAGCGAGAACGCCACCCTGTTGTGATTCCGATTCGTAAACTTTTTGGATTTACTTTATGTCCCATAGTGTGAGTATGCTATTTGCTATTATATTTCGTTACGCCTTCCCTCCATCAAGCTCATCTTGCCATTGCTTGAGTTCGTCCCATTTGCCTTCTGCGGCGAGACTAGCTTGCTGTGGCCAAGTTGTTGCATCGTGGCTTCCGCGTACGTCTTTAATTACTTCTTGGATTTCTTCTGGTTTTTTGTTTGCGAGGTCTGCAAATGTTTCAATGCCTGCATCTGTCAGTGTCTGGGCAATTTTTGGTCCTACACCTTCGATTTTAGTGAAATCAGTTTTTTCTGCTTTTACTGGTTTTGCCTCTGCTTTTTTTTCTGGTTTAGCTTCTGCTGGTTTTTTCTCTGATTTGGTTGGTTTGTTTTCTGCTTTTGCTACCTGGGATACAACAACCGTTATTTTTGAAGTTCTCTTAAGAATCTTAGATGCACGCCCATATGCGCGCGGTCGCCATCGCTTCATCGTAGGGCCTTCACCTACCTGAATCTCAGAAATCACGAGGTCTCCTGTATAATCGTGATTACTCTTCGCATTTGCCTGTGCGCTCCGTACGAGTTTTGCTAGGACTGGAGAGACATCACGTAAGTCATAATCTAATTGACCAAGTGCTTTTGTAACATCACATCCACGGATTGTATCAGCAACAAGACGCACCTTTCGCGGTGACATACGTAGATTGCTCAATTGTGCTTTTGCCTGAATCATATTATTGATATCTTATCGACTCTACTGTTTATCTTGACTGGTCAAGAGCTTTCTGAATTTTACCACCGTGACGGATAAATGTCCGCGTAACGGCAAATTCACCTAGCTTATGCCCTACCATCTCCTCCGTAACGTAAACATCGACAAATTTACGACCGTTGTGTACTGCGAATGTAAAACCAATCATTTCTGGAGAAATTGTACACGCGCGAGACCATGTCTTGATGGTTCCTGTTTCTTTTGGTGTCTTTCCTTCAACCTTCTTTAGGACTCGCTGGTCTACGTATGGCCCTTTTTTTAGTGATCTACTCATATAAACTTAACGTGATGATTATCTCTTTTTACGCTTATGTCGTGACTGGACGATCAAGCGATCTGATGCTTTACCTTTCCGTCTTGTACGCACACCGAGAGCAGGTCGTCCCCATGGAGTCTTTGGATACTTAAGTCCAATACCTTGCTTACCCTCACCACCACCATGCGGGTGATCTACCGGGTTCATCGCACTACCCCGAACTGCTGGTCTCTTTCCTTTGTGGCGAGCACGTCCCGCCTTACCGATACGCTCTGCAGAATGCTCAAAGTTTGAGACCTGTCCGATAGATGCGTAGCAATCAACACTTACGAGTCGCACCTCACCTGATGGCATCTTGATGTGTGCATATTTCTCCTCTACCGCCATCACTGATGCTCCTGATCCAGCACTACGAATCATAGATGCTCCTCGACCTGGTGTTAATTCCAAGCTAGAGATCACAGAGCCTGTTGGAATATTACGAAGTTGTACACGATTTCCATCTTTGATCGGCGCATTTGCAGATGCTACCACCTCATCTCCTACTTTCATGCCATGCGTCGCTAGGATATAGCGTTTTTCTCCATCAGCATAATAAATCAAAGCGATTAATGCGCTGCGGTTAGGGTCACGCTCGATCGCAGCAATTGTACCAGGAATGTCAAATTTATCCTGCTTGAAATCTACGATACGATAAAGTCGTTTTACACGGCCCCCTTTGTGACGCACAGAAATCTTACCGCCACCGCGACCAGCTTTATAATTCATCTTAACAGTCAAAGACTTCTCAGAAGATGAACGAGAGACCTGATCAGGCTTGACGATTGACATATTACGCCTCGCTGCTGTGTTTCTTTTGTATACTTTAATTGCCATAAACTATGTTCTATTACGCAAGGTCAAATGCGGTAATATGCTCTCCAGCCTTAAGAGTTACTGTTGCCTTCTTGTATGATTTCTGAAAACCACGATCATATTTGATTGTGCGGCGCTTGCGCGGTACTGTTGATACATTTACCTGCTCCACATGAACCTTATAAATCTCTTCCACAGCTTTTTTAATCGCATGCTTTGACGCTGCTTTCGCTACCCGAAAGACATACTTACCATGCTTTGATGAAAGATCATGTGATTTTTCAGAGATAACCGGTGCTTCGATGATTGTGTACAAGCTGCGACCACCCCCTACATTATCAGAAACATCGCCTGATGGTGCATCCGCTACGACTTCTGCATCTACAGCTTTCTTCTCTTCTTCTGCTTTACGTGAAAATAGACTCATATTACTTGATGAAATGGTTTTTTAGCTGATCTACACCTTCCTTAGAAAGGACTATATTTTGGTGATTCATGACATCTAGCACATTCACCTTTTCAATTTCGATTGCCTTTGCCTCTGGAATGTTACGGATCGCACGATACGCATCACGCTCTGAGCTAGCCAACAAAAATAATACAGAGCGATTCATCTCAGCACTACTTAAAAATGATGCAACATTCTTGGTCTTAACTTCACCGAGAGCAAGAGAATCAACAACTGCAATCTGCCCAGCTTCATTTTTTTGACTAAGTGCTCCAAAAAGCGCTTTGCGTCGCATCTTCGTATTTACTGATTTCGTAAAATTGCGAATCTTCAGTGGACCAAAAATTGTTCCACCACCACGCCAGATCGGGTTACGGATTGAACCTGTTCGCGCGTTTCCTGTACCTTTTTGTTTCCATGGCTTTCGCCCACCACCGCGCACATCACTACGAACCTTAGTGTGTGCACTTCCGGATCGCATATTTGCTGCGATTGCCACATAAACTTGGTGAATTAACTGTGAATTTACAGTCACATCAAAGATCTCTGCCGGCAAAGCGACCTCACCAACTTTTGATCCATCAATTGTGTATTCTGTTGCTTTTTTCATACGTATATACTTTTCTATGCGCTAACAATTTCAATATTTCTTCCATTTACTCCAGGAACTGCTCCCTTGACTGCAATAGTTTTGTTTTGCGCATCAACAGAAATAACCTTGAGACCCTTTGTGGTGAATCTCTCTCCACCCATACGTCCTGCCATTCGCTTCCCTTTGATCACATGCTGCGGAAATGCAGATCCAATAGAACCGGGACGACGCAACACATGTCGATGTCCGTGTGATGCAGGTCCCCCCTTAAATCCATGCCGCTTTACAACACCTTGGAATCCTTTACCTTTCGTAACACCTGAGACCAATACCTTATCACCAACCTCAAACTGTGAAACATCTAACGCTTTTCCGACTTCCATCTCTGCGTCTGTCCTAAACTCACAAAGCCGCTTATCAGCTGCGACGCGGACTGCTTGGTAGCCATCTTTCTCCATTGTGCGGACCATATCTACTGATTGATCACCCACCTCTAGAATTGTGACATTTTGTGCACCATCCTCATTGTAGATGGTTGTCATACCTAGTTTTTTTCCTAAAGCAAACTTCATGCTATTAACTCAAAATCATTTACAGAATAATAAAAAATGGCTCTCATACAAAGCCACAATATCAATAAGGAAAAGTATATCGAAATTACGTGAACTTGTCAATACTTTTCTTATTGTGCAACCCGATGAGTTTCTCCTTACAGAGACTTTAACGGTAACTAATTCCTCAAACTACATCTTAATCTCAACATCAACACCGGCCGGCAGATCTAACTCCGTTAGATCAGCAATGGTCTTTGGAGAAGGATTAATAATGTCAATCAATCGCTTGTGTGTGCGCATTTCGAACTGCTCACGCGCATCTTTGCGAACGAAAGTAGACTTATTAACGGTCGTCTTTTTGATGTGCGTCGGAAGCGGTACTGGACCGATCGCCTCTGCACCAGAACGAGCTGCAGTCTCCACGATCTGTAAAGCACTACGATCAATCACTTTGTGATCATACGCCTTTACCTTGATCCTAATACGTGTTGTAACCTCTTCTTTTGCCATAAAGCATTTAACTTAACACCGTTCTACTTATTATCTCATTTCCATGAGAAAAGGAAGTGTCTTGTCAGTGACACGACACTCCACTTTTTCCATCGAAGACTATTTTACGATTTTGGTGACAACACCAGCACCGACAGTACGTCCACCTTCGCGGATTGCGAAACGCATACCATCTTCCATAGCAACATCGTTTCCGAGCTGTACAGTAATTGTGACAGTGTCGCCAGGCATTACCATCTCAGTTCCCTCTGGGAGGATCACCTCTCCAGTTACGTCAGTTGTACGAATGTAAAATTGTGGCTTGTAACCCTTGAAGAAAGGAGTATGACGCCCACCCTCGTCTTTGGTAAGGATGTATACCTCTGCCTCAAACTCATTATGTGGTGTAATAGAACCAATCTTTGCAAGAACCTGTCCACGCTCAACATCCTCCTTCTTTGTACCACGGAGTAGGATACCAGCATTATCACCAGCCTCACCATGATCGAGGTTTTTATTAAACATCTCGATACCAGTTACGGTTGTCTTTTGTGTGTCACGAAGACCTACGATCTCCACCTCATCATTGATATTGATCTGACCACGTTCGATACGTCCAGTCACAACTGTACCACGACCTTCGATTGAGAAAATGTCCTCAATTGGGAGAAGGAAATCTTTCTCGGTGTCGCGTTCCGGCTGTGGAATCTTTTCATCAAGAGCAGCTACAAGATCTAGGATCGGCTTTGCACCGTCGTCATCTGCACTTGTAGCATCGAGAGCCTTAAGAGCTGAGCCTTGGACAACAGCAGCGTTGTCACCATCAAACTCATATTTTGTAAGGAGCTCACGAATCTCAGCCTCTACGAGCTCTACGAGCTCTGGGTCATCAACCATGTCTACCTTGTTGATAAAGACAACAATCTCTGGAACACCAACCTGACGTGCAAGCAAGATGTGCTCACGTGTCTGTGGCATAGGACCGTCAGTAGCTGATACAACGAGAATTGCACCATCCATCTGCGCAGCACCAGTGATCATGTTTTTGATATAGTCAGCGTGACCAGGACAGTCTACGTGTGCGTAATGACGTGTCTCAGATTCGTACTCGCAGTGAGCTGTCGCGATAGTAATACCACGCTCTTTCTCCTCGGGTGCATTATCGATCTCATCAACGTTTCGTTCTTTTGCAAGACCTTTCAATGAAAGAACATGCAAGAGAGCTGCAGTTGTAGTTGTCTTACCATGGTCAACGTGACCAATCGTTCCCACATTTACATGTGGCTTTGAGCGATCAAAATTCTCTGCCATATTTTTTTGTGCGATCTTCATGCATATGCATGATGACTACAGTAAAATAATTTATTAATTAGTATTTGTAGGTGTTACACGTTTCTCCATGATCGGTTGAGAAAAGTGTAACGCCTAAACGTTTGTCCTCAGCAAATTGCAACGCCAAAAAACAAATATGCAATCATTGTAAATGATTTCTTGTAATTAAGCAAGCTTTTTGATGATGGCATCCGTATGCGCTACCGCACAACGAACGTAAGACAATTGTAACAGGATCTATTTAGTTGTCAATACATATTTGTGGACAAGCCGTCAACGATAGAATCATAGACCCTCTTGCTTGTATATTAAAAAAGATAAGCCGGCAACACATCGTGTATTGCCGGCAATGCACACCTATCTTAACTTCCAAATTCTGCAACCAGCCTATTTATTGAATTAACGGAAGCAGAAGAGCTTTGTTTCTCTTGAATGATCAAACTCTCAAGCAGCTCCCTCGGTATATCTAGCGCACAAGACAGAATATTCTCTTGTGTAAAACTCTCCAAATGACTAATTGCGGTTTGGTAAAAACCGGTAAGGTCAAATTCGCCTCCATAACCGGTTTTGTAGTATCCACCCTCACCGGAAAAGTGATCCTCAACCTCTCTGAAGCCATACTCCTGCAGAAGCTCTATGTTTTGCGTAGCATCTCGAATAAATTGAAATTCTCGTAATTGATATGCTATGGACCTTATAACCTGATCTTTATGCACGCCACAAATCTCATCAGAGCAAAGTTCAATTTCCTCACTTACTCTAATACAAGAGTACGGAACGAATTCTGACTGACTCTCAGCTGATAAGGGATCCCAATAAGCACAACCTCTAGCCTGGTATCCAATTTGCTCAAGAAAAGAAAAGGGGCTTTTACTTGACTTTATAACAACATACCACCTTTTTCGATTTGATCGATTTACACGCCATCTGATATTAAATCCACATCTTTTAGCTAATGGCTTTACAAGCCAAGGCTTGGGCGAATTTGCACAATCAAGAGTTATGATTGTACCGCCCTGATTTGCCTGAAAGACTTTTATAATGACATTACCAGGATCAACCATTAAATCGTAAAGAGCTGTCATCTCTCCCTCCTTTTGGGATAATTTGAGTACGGTTATTTATAACATAATTTATTTTTTATGTCAATATTTTAAGAGAGCTACTACTTACCATGATTAATAAACCCTCCCACACTGACTATCATTACATCGGTATGAGATATCCCCATCGAGATCTGTTCGCAACGTGCGTGCGCCGCTTTTTAGTATCCGATTTAATACTGCAGGATCGGGATGACCGTAACGATTGCCACGTCCAGCTGAGATCACGACATCGTGCGGCTTTGTTTTGGTCAGCAGATCTTCTGAGGTGGATGTATTTGACCCATGGTGGCCCGCTTTGAGAATCGTAATAGAATCATCTAGTGGCAGTTGATCTTCAATCTCATACGGCAAATCTCCACCCAGATAAAAAACTTCTTTACCATAACTGAGAAGCGCTGTGATGCTAATCGCGTTAGGATCTGGATGCTCAGCAAGCTTTGATGTGTCACGAATAGGATAGATCACCTTCAACTCTGCCCCTGATGGGAAACTGATCTGATCACCATACATCACCTTGCGCACAGGAACCTGAGACAGCGCCACTTCTCGCATCAGCGCATCAAAGACAGCAGTTTCTTTTTCTGCTGACGTAACCCAAAACTCCTGGACGTTATAAAGTGCAAATAGATCAACCAATCCATCAATATGGTCACGATCTGGGTGTGTCGCAATCACAACCTCGACGGTATGATCCCAAAAAGGCATATGCCGCGCGATCCCCTCACGCAATAGTCGCCCACTCGGTCCCCCATCAATTAAAATCTGGTAAGAGCCTTGCGAGATTAAAATAGCATCACCCTGCCCAATATCGAGGAATGTGACATTGAGGTCATCCTGCTGATGCACCTCATAAATCATCAAGAGCAGGATGCCTGCAATCACAAGAAGAAGCAAAGAAAAGCCAGATAAAAACTTAATCGATCGCATCATACGTCTGCTTTTTATAAAAATAGATAAGAATCATCACTAATATCGCATAATAAAAGATCCACATAATATCTGGTATGACACCAAGTGAAACAACACTCCACGAACGCTCTGCAAAAAAGTCAATAACCCACAATTCGTACGATAGCAAAATCTGCGCTAAAAGAGCAAATGGATAAGCTGCTGTCATCGAGAAAAGAGAAATAACACTAGCCATAAACACAAAGAACATCGTCAGTGGAATAATCGGTAGAATCAGCATATTAGCTAGAAGTGATGTCGTCGAAAACGTATCAAAGTGAAGCGCGATGATCGGCACGACAAAAATCTGTGCACTCATCGTGACGAAGATGATGTCCGTAAGTGTCACTGATTTTTGTGCAGCTGCAAAGTAATGGTTAAAAAGTGGCAGAAATGCAAATATCCCACATACAGCCAAAAATGAAAGCTGAAACCCGACGTCATAAAAAAGTAAAAGTGGGTTAAATAAAAGCATAAGCGCGCACGCGAGAACTACTGACTGCCACGCACTACTAACACGCCCATAAAGCATCACAAGCAACACCATCACACCCATAATTGCAGCACGCACACCAGATGCTGGAAAACCAATCATAGCAACAAACAGTAAGATGCATAAAACGGAGAGTGTTACAGCTTGCCACCGCCACAATCCACAGTAGATCCCGCACGCCATCACCACCAGTGTGATAATCGTAATATTATACCCAGACACAGCTGTGATATGAGACATACCCGTGCGAGCAAACTGCTCTTGCACGCGCTCACTAAGATGATCATCACCCCCAAAGAGAAGTCCGTTTGCTAGCCCTGCTTCTGGAGCTCGAATCAATGACGCGATGCGTCTTTCTGCGTCCGCTCTAAAATCAGCTAAAGCACCCAAAAGTGAACTCTGCGAAGGCACAATCCTATACTCTCCATCAGCGCAAATATATATAACGCCACGTGTATATAAATACGCAGGGTAATTAAAATCATCGAGCACTTCTGGCGCCTCTAGCACACACGTCACTTCTATTTTGTCATGGAGGCTTATTAGATCATACTTACTTGCTCTTACAAGGATCCCTAAACCATCATCTGTCTCCACCTCAACAAGTAGGGAGTGCTCAGTTTGCCTCGGTACGCTTATAACTTTTGCTTTCATCGATGAAATTGCAGCACCGGCTAGCTGTGTGTCTCGTGCAGCTGTATGCGTAATATCAGCGCGAATATAGCCAGATAGAGCGCCTATAAGAAAGAACACAACCATGATCGTTGTACGGTGCTGCCACCGTGAAAGAAGCAAAGCTCCCCCGCTTACAATGAGGAGGAAATAAAAAAAGTGATCAGCAAAAAATCCAGACAAAAGAATGCCAACACCTACGATAATGCCGATCGCGAGAGAGAATACAAGCTGTGACGGATGAATCTTATACATCTGGTGGACTCTACCACAGAAAAAGACAAAAAGAAAACACCTCCAAAGAGAGATGTATCCTGTGGGCACGCCAAGACTTGAACTTGGGACCTCTACATTATCAGTGTAGCGCTCTAACCAGCTGAGCTACGCGCCCATAACATTTTCCTCAAACAAGATCATTGTGGACCAGACAGGACTTGAACCCGCTACCTCCTCAGTGCAAATGAGGTGCTCT
>JAHDCW010000013.1 GCA_020629675.1 Minisyncoccota bacterium
TTGTGATCCCACGGAGAATCGAACTCCGGTTTTCAGGATGAGAACCTGATGTCCTAGCCGCTAGACGATGGGACCGTTTAATACAAAACAATATACCACGACCACAAAAAAAGAGCAAGACTGACTACCAATCACTCTTTTTCACTTAAATATTCTCTTAAGGCATCCTCATAGTGACGCAATGGTGGGCGCTTAGTATTGGCGAGGACGCTTGAATCAGGTCGCTTGGCTGCACGCTCAAAAATATCAGGAGAAACTGACTCTACAGCAGTCTCCACACCAGCGATTTTGTATAGTGCGAGCACGCCCTCATACCAGGTCGCAGCACCTTCGTTTACGATGTGATAAATACCTGCATCACAACCTTCTTCTACGATTGCCTTACTCTCCTGTGCCAGATCTCGCGCGTAGGTAAACTTGCTACACTCACCATCAACTGCCATTACCTTACTCTCCTCACACCCCTTGGTCAGCATCACATCAAAGAAACTCTTCTTACCAGCAGCGCTCGCAGCCGGTTGCCCAAAGAGCTTGGATAGTCGGATGATATAGTGCCTATCTGGCGCCGCAACTGCTACAGCTCTTTCTCCAGCCAGTTTAGTCTCTCCGTACTTTGAGACCGGCTCCGGCGCATCATGCTCATTATAGATGCGATAGCCATCACTTTGTTCGCCAGCACCACAACACCCACCACCACAACACCCCTCTGGACGCTCAGCCACATCACTTTCTTTTTCTCCGCTAAACACATAATCAGTCGAGTAGTGCACAATCGTCGCATCCAGCTCAGCTGCTATCTCAGATAGTTTGCCAGGAAACGTAGCATTAAGCATGACTGCATCATCATACCCCTCACCTTCCGCCGCATCTACTGCATTGTAAGCAATTGCGTTGTAGATGACATCTGGTTTTACTTCTGCAACACGCGCTTTCAAGACGTCAATATCCGTCACGTCAATATCATCCTTGTCCCATGCTATGAGCTCCACATGAGCATCGCCTTTGTATGCGCGCACCAATTCCTGCCCCAACATCCCTCGCGCACCGAGTATTAAAATAGTGATCATAATAGTATTTATACTGATAAAACCTGTCGACGGAGATATATTAAGTGACCACATCCAATTAGTGCCACAAATGAAACGCAGTAAAATACCGCATTAAAACCAAACTCAACTGCAACCACACCACCTAGACCCGCTGCAAACGCTGTACCAATATCCACAAAAGACCGATAAACACCCCACTCAAGCCCTTCGTGCATCGGATCGATATGTCGTGTAAATGTCGCCATCCAAGCAGGAAAAACAACAGCTGCAGCTAAGCCATAGATAAACTGCACCAAATACAGCTGCCACGGAAATTCCACAAAAATATACAGAAGTGGTACGAAACTCATCACAAGCGTCCCAATAATCATTGCCACAAACTCATCACGCTCTCCTCGCAGTCGATCGATAAGGATGCCAATTGGAATCTGACCCACACTACGCGCCAAAAGAAAAATAGTCGTCGCGATACCAGCCGTCTGAATATTAGCACCAGCCACACCATTAACAACAAAAACAGCAAAGATAGGCGCCAATAAACCAAAAGCACTCAAAGTCGCAATATCCGATATGATCAATCCGCGGACGATATGGTTAAATTGACCAAGGTAAAACTGGTTTGTTGCTTTCTTCATACACTATACTGTTTTGCTTTTATAATTTTTTTCGTAATATTCCTTGTAGGAGCCCTCTTTAAGCGGCTTCCACCATGCTTTATTTTCTTGATACCACGTAACTGTTTCCTTGAGACCCTCATCAAGCGTCATCTCTGGCTCCCAGCTAAGCTCCTGCTTAATCTTTGTGTAATCGATATCATAGCGGAAATCATGCCCAGGACGATCAGCCACATATTCGATAACCTCCTCCGGATCAGCACCTAAAATAGCAATAAGCTTTTCGACGATCGAAAAATTGGTCGGCTGGTTATCACCTCCCACGCCATACGTCTCTCCTATCTCACCCTCATGCAAAACCAAGTCAATCGCCTTGCAGTGATCTGTAACATGGAGCCAATCCCTGATCTGATTACCCTTTCCATAGATAGGTACTTTTTTACCCTCCATGATATTAGTGATTGCAAGTGGGATGAGTTTTTCTGGGAAGTGGTATGGACCGTAGTTATTGGTACAGTTTGTGATCGTGATCGGCAATTCATGTGTATAAAAATACGCACGCACCATGTGATCTGCGCCAGCCTTGGATGCGCTATATGGTGAGCGTGGGTGGTACTGCGATTCCTCTGTAAAAGCTGGTGCATCAAGTGCGAGATGACCAAAAACCTCATCTGTCGAGATGTGATGAAACCTTTTTTTATCGTGCTTTACAGCCGCATCGAGTAGTGTCAGTGTGCCGACAACATTAGTCATTGCAAACTCACGCGCACTGAGCACACTACGATCCACATGACTCTCTGCTGCAAAGTGCACAATCGCATCTACTTGAGATACAAGGTCGTCCACAACTTCTTGATCACAGATATCACCTTCCACAAAACGGTAGCGATCATCATCACTCCACCGTGCCAGACTCTGCTGATTACCTGCATAGGTCAGCTTGTCGATGTTGATGACATGATAGTCATCATATTTTTCTAAAATATGATGAATAAAATTTGCGCCTATAAAACCTGCACCGCCTGTTACTAATAATTTCATAATAATTTCTCTAACTCTTTTAATGTTGGATGATTTTGATCTTTAGGGGAAATGATAAAAGAATCTTTTTCACCTGGCCATGAGATGTTAATTTCAGGATCATTCCACATCACACCCGCGTCACTTTCGGGGTGGTAGGTATCCGTACATTTGTAAGAAAAAATTGTATCATCCTCAAGTGCTACAAAACCATGCGCAAACCCCCCTGGGATCCAAAATTGCGTCCACTCCCATTGCTCACCCACACGACGCGGCGCATGAAGCGAAAGACCATACCATTGTCCAAATGTCGGACTCTCAGGACGGATATCTACCGCCACATCAAAAAGTGACCCCTGCACAGCACCAACAAGCTTCCCCTGCATGTGAGGCGCTCTCTGAAAATGCAACCCTCGCAGCACGCCTTTTTGAGAGTGACTAAGATTATCTTGTACAAAATCAGCTCCACCAGTAACCTCCCGGTAGCGGCCATCTTGAAAGCTCTCTAAAAAATACCCTCTCTCATCCCCGAAGACTTGCGGCGTAATCACTGCCAAACCTTCAATTGCACATTTTTCGATCTGCATAACGATACTTTTTTACTATACGCTCATTATACAAACAAAAAAGAGATGCTGCAAAAACATCTCTTCTCTTCATCTTTTACTAAAATTCGCCGCGTAGGAGTTTATTTAAGCGTTCTTTTAGCTCCTCCTCAGTAGGCTCAACTGTACGCCGCTGGGTTACTTTTTCAGGAGCTGGAGCGTGCGTCTCAGTTGTAACCTCGTCACTCAGAACTTTGGGACCAGACTCGCTCACTTCTAGTGACTGCCCCCCTTCCTCTTTTTTACGCGTTCGCTTATCTTCTGTTTTCACGGGGACTTCTGTATGATTTTCCGCAATATCAAAATCACCCATATTCATAGCGATTGGCAGGTTTTTAGGCATCTGATGTGTCGTCATACCTGGTGCAACGAGCGCATCCTTAGTATTATCTTTTTTGAGTGCGTCAGTAGCAATTTTATCACTGTCATCACTGTGATTTTTATCTACTGCTTCTGGCTCTGTGATAATTTCATCTGACAATCCCACCTCTTTCTCCTCTGCAGAATCCCCCTGATGATCCGGAAGATTAAACAGCGCCGCCTGATCCTCGTTAATTACCCCATCCTCAGTATCATGGGCAACCTCCTCCGCACCGATTTTTTCTTTATCATCCAAAGAAGTTGGATACTGAATTTCCTCATCATGCGCATGATCCGCTTGGTAACTACCGTCAGTCATCACATTACCCAAACTCGTACCCACATACGTGCGCGTGCGCCCATCTTTTTCTGTCACCTGTTCTGACTCACCATGCTGTGAGCGAAAAACGCGCATCTCAGGCACTACATACGCCGCATCACGCAACTCACTCTCTTTGAGTGCTCGATACTCTTCATACGTCTTTGGTGTCACAACCTTATGACCTTGTGGTATTTCATTATTTTTTTGACGAGATGGCTTTTGTAGACGAGTCAGAATATCGCGTGTGCGCGATGTCATATCTGTTTTTGAGGCTTTCTCCACTCGACGCTTCGCGACTTTTTTCACCTTCACAGATTTACGTGATGATTTATCACCATCTGGAATCAAGACCCCATATAACCTCATTACCACATACCCGAATAATGCACCCATCGCAGCTGCGAATACAAAGACGCTCACCAACCGTATCCAAAAGGTTTCCTTATACGACTCCCCAGCGCGCAAAACGTCGACATTTGTATCTGCTCGAAATGCCACCTTGAGGTCTCGTAACACCAAGAGTGAAGTCATCGCGTGGTCTCGCTTTATTTCCACAAGATCATTCCCTGTCGTCGTAACAGCGATGGCGTTTGCACGTGAAACACGCTCTGCCGCTACAGTAGCTATATGGCGACCATCTCTAATCCGAGCCTGTGCGAGTAACTCAGCACTTCCGACAGATGTCTGGGCATAATCCGCAGTATTTTCCGAGTTTTTGAGGATTAATACCACATCACTACGTAGCCCCGTCACAGGCACGACGGACAGTAATGCGATCGCAATAAGCACCGCAAAAACGGATGCGAGTAGCACCTGCACGATACGATTACCATATACATCAATAAACTGCATAGGATATATCAACAAATAACCCTATATTTTAGCAAATATTGGGTGAACTGTCAATGCCCCCTCTCTAGCAGCAACTTACCGTAATCGTGATTGCAATTGCATAAATGCATCCACCGGATCTTCTGCCCGTGAAAGCGCACTCCCTACACCAATGCCATCTAACGAGCTCTGCGCTACTATATCAATCGTGGAAAGATTTACCCCACCATCTACAGAGATCCACAAATCTGTGCGACGCTCACGCACATCAGCTACTTTTTGGAGTTGCTCAGGCAAAAACTGCGCACCCTGCTGACCTGGATGTACTGTCATGATCTGCACAGCATCAATTTCATCTATATACGTAAAGAGGTCGCTCACCTCATCTTCCGGTGAGAGACAGATCCCGCGTGAAAAATCATAACGATCCATAGCATCAAGCACAGTCCGCGGGTCATTCACCCCCAGATGAAAATAAACGCGCGCAGCACCAAGCGCTTTCGCGTGCTCCAGATAGGAGATAGGATCTGCTGTCATGAGATGCATCTCGATGTCACCACCATATGAAATCACATCCACAAAATCATCTAACAAAAACGTTTTATGATCTGTCATCGTTCCATCCATCACGTCAATCTGCACACATGGCGCTACCCCATCAAAGCCAGAAATTTGCTCAATCGCCTCTTCCACATCTTGTGTAAGAATAGCTGGAATTATCATCATACTTCTTTTCTTACCTATTATTTACCACGCAGACCCAAAATCTTTTGCACCCATTGTCGTTTTTCCGCTGTGTAGCTAAGTCCGCGAAATTGATCAGCACAATTCCTGAGTCCATAGCCGTATGTCGGATAGGCATGAATCGTATCCGCTAGTCGCGTAATCGGTATTTTTTGCTTCATCGCAAGCGCTAGCTCATTGATCATTTCTCCCGCCCCCTTGCCTACTAATGTTGCACCGACAATGCGGCCACGTTTATTGACGACAATTTCGATATGACCCTGAGTATCTCGATCAGTAATCGCGCGATCTACATCATCATATGATTTACGTAAAAGGTGATAGTGCTCCTGCTGATCAGCAATCATATCTGAAGTCAGACCTACGGAAGCCACCTCCGGCGACGTAAATGTTACCCGCGGAATAACCTCTTCTTCTACTGCACCAAAAGGAAGATGGAAAATACTACGCGCGAGCATGACTTTAGCCATGTGGTTAGCGTAATGTGTAAATTTCCACTGTGACGCCACATCTCCGACAGCATAAATATGACGCACTGTTGTCTGACCACGCGGATCGACACTGATACCCCGCCCTGTATCATATTCAACACCTATCTCCTCAAGACCGAGACCTTCCACATTAGGGGTGCGTCCAATAGCTACCAAAACATGCTCACTTGTGAGAGTAGCCTTCTTTTTCTTTGGCGTTGCGTAGCACACTTCAGCACCCGAAGCTTTTTTTGCAATCTTTGTAATCGATGCTTCTGTGATAATCGTGACACCCTCTTCTCTAAGCGTGTTTGTAAGTATTTTTTGCGCATCCTCACTCTCGCGACTGATTATTTTTTGATCGCGCGTCATAATCGTCACCTCCACACCAAGGCGTGAAAAGGCCTGCGCCAACTCTACACCAATCGGACCTGAACCGATAATCGTGAGAGATGCCATAGATCGCGGCTCAAAAATTGTCCGATTTGTAAGAAGTTCGACATCTTTAACTAATTTGTCATCGAGCATCCGCGGGCGTGCACCCGTCGCGATTACAAATTTTTTAGCAGTTAACTTTTTTTCGTCACCTCCCTCAAGAGATACAGAAATTGTGTTCTCATCATAAAACCGCGCAAGACCAGTAAGTGTCTCTACGCCGTGACCATTTAAGACTTCCTCACTATCAAATTTTTCTTCGATATGATCAACGGTTTCCTGGGTTGCTGCAAGAACTTTTTTAAGGTCAATTTTTTCTACCCTTTTTTTAGAGAGGCCGCAGGCTTCACGTTTTTGCGTTGCGTAAGCCACTTCTGCAGCATGAATCAATGATTTAGAGGGAACACAGCCGTAATGTGTACAGTCCCCACCATATTTTTCACCCTCTACGAGCAAAACACGCGCGCCGATTTTTGAGGCACCGATTGCTGCAGTGAGACCAGCAGCACCAGCACCGATCACGATCATGTCATAGTCAAACTTAAGCATTTTTCTTTTCTATCTTTTTACCTATATACGTCAACACAACCAATCCAATAATTGCTCCTGCGATATTGATGGGACTAAGCGCACCCAGCGCATTACCTAGATACACAAATGCTGCTGTCCCAGGCAAGAGTCCTATAGCAGAACCCACAATATAATCTTTTGTTTTAAGGCTTGTAATACCCAAGAGATAATTAATCACATTAAATGGAAAAACTGGTATGAGGCGGATCGCAATGACTGTTGCAAGACCATTTTGCGCAATTCGCTTATCAAATTCTTCGAGTCGTGGGTATTTAGGCAATACCTTTTCTTGGAGATAGTTAAAGAGTAAATATCGCCCCACCAAAAACGCACATGTCGCACCGAGTAAATTACCGACCCATGCAGTTAGCGTCGCTGTCACAAAAGGCAACAAACTTCCCGTCAAAAGAGTCAGCGGCGATCCAGGTAGAAGAGCTACTGCGCTTACAATTTTTGCGCCTATCAGCACGCTAATCGTCATGAGGAGGTTTTCACTACTGTTCATGCGTAAGTCCTCGATAAATGCAATAAAAGCATCTTTATAAAAAAATGAAAGGGCGATTAAGCCAATCAAGACAACACCAATAATAATTTTCTTTGTACTCATGATTTAGACTCTATCTATTTTATCGATACGGCGCAGATGACGAGGCTCTTCTGGAAATACTGTCATCACAAAGAGATCCATCATCTCATATGCTTGTTGTTCCGTCAAAAAACGGGCACCGAGCGACAATACATTTGCATCATTATGCTCCCTCCCCAATGTGATGATTTCAGCTTGTGCGCTATAACAGACAATCGCACGTACCCCAGTAACACGGTTAGCTGCAATTGCTTCGCCTTGACCAGAACCTCCGAGAATAATCGCACCAACACGCTCATCAGGCGAAGAACTGCCGACCAACTCAGCCGCCGGCAGTATAAAATCAGGATAGTCATCTGTCGTCACATAGCTAAGCGCACCCATATCCTCAGGCACAATCTGATAATTCTGTGCTGCATATTCCATAAGTACCTCCTTAAGAGCAAAACCAGCATGGTCGGACGCAAAAACAAGTCGATCAAATACTCTCATATTTTTCTTGTAATAGATTATTTACGATTTGATCCATTTCCAGATACGCCCCCTCACCAATATGCTGATATCGCAGCATCCCATCACGCCCGATGATAAACTGCGCCGGCCAATAGCGATTATTATAATTTTTCCAGATCTCAAAATCATTATCAAGTACAACCGGATATTGTATGTCCCACTTTTCTATCGCACCAATTATATTTTCTTTTTTGCGCTCGTAGGCAAACTCGGGCGCATGCACACCGATCACCACAAAACCATCGTCCTTATATTTCCCATAGAGAACGCCCACATGTGGCAGTGCACGCTGACAATTGATACAGCCAAGTGTCCAAAAATCAATCATTACTACCTGACCACGCAGCTCCTCAAGACTCTGGTAGCGTACATCACCGATCCACTCTAGCCCAGCAACAATATCTGGCGCCAACTCTCTCTCGTGAGATATCTCTGTCTTAACTGCCACCTCAGTCGCAGCTGTAGCACTGATAGAGTCTCCTACATCAACGATAAAGTCATCAGAAGGTGCACACACACTCACGAAGAGCGATCCCAGCAAAGCGCAAAACCAATTCATGATTTAACTTTATGAACTTAATAAGAATAAAATATCCTCTTCTGTCAGATCACCTGAGCTCATCCCCAAAAGACTTCCATCCCTGCTAATAAATGCATGTGTGTTTGTAAATCTAATTTGGTAATTGCGGAGAACCTGCTGTGTAGCATCATAAACAACTGGCATCGCAACAGGATTATTTTGGAAGTAGCGTGAATTTTGCGGTTCTGGGTCGATACCGATAATAATAATCTCTAGCTGATCTTTATACTTTTCATAAAGAGGTTTTTGCGTTGTGATATTACGACGACAATTAGGGCAATGCGGTGCAAAAAAATCAATAATAACTGGTTTTTCACCGCGATAACTCGCTAAATCAACCACACCATCTTGACCATCGATTCGTGGCAAGCGAAATTGTGGCGCTAGATTGACTGGCGGCTCCTCTATGGCAGGTGGCTCAGGTGTTTCTTCTACCGTCAATTGGGGCTGTTGCGTATTTTCAGCTGCATCATTCACAGCGCCTCCTACTCCAACTTGACCATCAGCAACTACATCGCCCCCAGGAAATTCTGAGATATCATCACGCGCGGAAACATGAAATAGATAACTAACACCAAATGCACCCACAACCAGCAAGACCAATAATATAAAATGTTTTTTCATACAAAATACTTACTTAAACAAACTCGTATCGGGATAAGTCGAAACCCACGAGAACCAAAACGATGCACTGAGCGGTAACCTACTTCGCACTCCATCAACAACCTCGAACACACGTACCGCACCCAAGCTCTGATCCCAGTCTACCTCAAGCGCACGACCAGCAACCTCATCTTCAAATGGAGCGCTGCGCTCAACAGCTTCAATATGATAGGCACGCGCCTCTCCATCAAGGACAAGCCCCACCACCCTCGCTGTCGGCTCCAGGCGGTCATCAGCTTCACCTGGATTTGGAAATCGCAGGTCAGGGTTACGCAGATCTCCTCCGTAGACCTCACCCTGGTATTGCCCCAAAGGTCCACTACCGTCACCGCCAACAAGCACTTCCCCATCAGGAAATGACGCCACAAACTCTTCAAGCGTCGTAATATCAAAAGGTAAGATCGTGAGGGATGAACCAGTTGCCGGACCAACCACAGCGTCACCAGAGGCCTGCGCCCACAGGCTTTCTGGCTCGGAGCGGTTATACATCAAGAGATTAGAGTGATGTAAGACGCCCGAGACACCAAACTCAACTTCCTGTCCTTCGATAGTGCGCTCAAAAACAATACCTGTGTAGCAGAGCGGGCAGTATGTAACAAGCACAGGTTTTTCTGCAATTGTATCATTGACAATTTCGTGTCGCACAAGTATCTGGTAAGGATAGAAATGTGCCACGCCATCAGCCTCATAGAAGATACCATCTCCTGAGCGCTCCAACCATGCGGGCATCTCATTAACAGAAACAAATACCGGCTGATCAATCGACGGAATCCCATCTTTAGGCACGCCTCCACTTATGATCTCATTACGGTCAATCGATGATGCCACACCCTCATCTAAAATCAGCGAGCGGATAGAACGCGGATCGTTTGTATAGCGTGTATTGTCCTGAGCTTCAGATATCGTTTTTTGGTCGCCACCTCGGGTGGACGCAAACAGTAAAATGCATATCACCAAGCCAAAAGCAACAATGAGGCTGCTACTAACTATTTTTTTTGACATATTCATACGCCGTAAGAACAGCCTTGATAGCATCTCCTACAGCGACATTATTTTGCTTATATGTTGCATCTGTCACATCTCCAGCTGCAAACAACCCAGGGCAACTCGTGGTACACATTTTATGATCAATCACCACCTCTTTATGATCATTCAGGTCCACTATACCCTCAACCAAATCACTATTAGGGACGCTTCCAATTTCTACAAACACACCATTAACATCAAGTGTAAATTCCTCACCTGTCTCCAAGCTTTCATATACCAATCCATTTACCATTTTCTCTCCTGCAATCTCCTTCGTGTTTGTTTTATAGAGCACTTCTACTTTTTCTGAGCCGAGCACTGTCTCTTGTGTAATTGGATCACCGCGCAATTCATCGCGACGTGCGAGGAGGTAAATTTTTTGTGCGTATGGTAGTAGATCCACAACTGCTTCCAACCCACTATTTCCACCGCCAACCACAGCAACATCCTTATCTCTAAAGAAAGGCGCATCACATGTAGCGCAATAAGCTACCCCACGTGCATTAAATTCTTCTTCACCAGGCACATTGAGCTTACGATGTCGCCCGCCTGTAGTAAGGATGACAGTCTTCGTCTCATACGAATCTTCTCCAATCATTACTGTGAATGTCCCGTCATCATTTTTGGAAATATTTTCTACGCGTGCTGGCACCTTTAATTCTATGTCATCTTTGTACTCTTCGAGATGCTCTTTAAGTTTCTGCGCGAGAAATGCACCAGGAATTAGCTTATCACCAATCCAGTTAGCAATTCCATCAGACACAATTGATTGTCCACCGATTTGGTCTGCAACAAAAAGCGTCTTCATTTGTTTTCGCGCGGCATATACACCGGCAGCCACAGCCGCAGGACCACCGCCGATGATAATTGTGTCGTATGTCATTTCTTTGTGTTGTGATTCTATTACTGCTGTATTTATGCTTCAATCCCGAGGAGCTTTGCAAGCTCCACTTGATCAAAACCAACCATGATCTGCTCTTCTTCACCTTCTTTCTCGATCACCGTCACAGGCACGCCCATTTGACCTGTTTTTTCTACCATTTTTTCTGCCTCGGCTGGATCCGCTGCGATATCTATATCAGTATAGGCAATGCTCTTTTCATCAAGATACGCTTTTTCTAGCTTACAAAAACCACATGATGGTGTAGAGTAAATCGTTATTTTTTGGTCCATAATAGTGAATTATAATTTATGAATAAAGTATATCACATGAAAAAAGAATGTCAAATACACTTTACATTTTGATTCACTGCTAAATTCAGATCTTTTTGAGCATATACCTCCGTTCATGATTGACATCATAGGGCTTTTCAGGCACAATAGTATGTACATTTGTGCCCGTAGCTCAGTTGGATTAGAGCGTCTGGTTTCGGCCCAGAAGGTCGTAGGTTCGAGTCCTGCCGGGCACACAAAAAAACACCTCGCTCTGTGCGAGGTGTTTTTGATAGTTGATGCGTTACATGCGGACTATTCCTGCACCTCACCATCTACAACTGCGTCACTAGGAAAAAACGGATCATCTACGCGCACCCCAGACCCTGAGAACACCCTTTCTCGCTTCGTATAAATTTCCACAACTCTTTCAAATGCCCCCTGATCAAGCGCTGATTGTTGGAGACGATTTTGAATCTCCTCCTCAGCGACGGAGAGCTGTGCCTGTGGTGCATACATGTAGGTATACCACGCAAATATCAAAAAAATAAGCCCCGCTAAAGACAAAAGTCCTACTATAACAAGTGAGTGCTTAATCCACCATGAAAGAATACGTGCCGGTGAGCGCTGCTGAAAAATTTTTTGGAATGTGTTTTTAATCCTTGCCATAGGTTTATGTTCGTCCATTATTTTGCGGACTACCCCCTCCTGTTCCTGATCTATCCTGATCTGACCCAGTCTCCGCATCAACTTTCTCTCCTTCCCCTGACACTTCATTTATCTCTTGATCCCGCTCCATCATCACATCTTCTGTGTAAACCACAAATTGAATTTGTACCCGAAGAGCATTTGAGCGTGTATCCTGCACCTCATCCTCGAGGAGTGCACGACGTGCTGCGAGAGAGCGCACATTCTCCCCCGGTTTCTCTATCGCAAAAGAAAGAATATCACTTGCATAAGGCATATTTTCAAATTTTTCGATAAAGCTATAAAAAGACTGATATGTACTCGACATCACAATTTGCGCCTCCACATACGACTCCCGCGCTGGCATTATACGTAAAGAATCATCTTCATCAGAAACACGCGTATCTCCCGCCTCCATAATTGTTACTCGTGGATTGATGTTACCCTCCGCAAGAGCGATGTCGCGTATTTGACCGAACAGATCAGCTTTTGCTTTATCATCATTAGAAATAAAAACACTGACTAGATCCGGCTGCTGCTCAACATACAAAACATCCCCACGTGCCTCTTGTGCTGACTTTAAAAAGCGCTCATCTACCACACGCTCAACCTGATGCTCCCTGATATCCGCTACGAGACCACGGATTCCATCACGAATCCAATATAAAGAGAATATAAAAAGCGGGACAATAATCAAGAAAAATATGATCATCGTCGTGCGTGTGCGGTGGTTTTTAAAAAATGAATTCATAATTATTGATCAAGAACCTGCAAGCACTGTTCGTAATTAATGGTAAAAGTCATCTCAAAATCATCCCGCGTATTATTTACAAGAAACTGATCTGGAATATCGATATTTTCAAAACACGGGACATCATCACGCGTTTGCGCTCCTATGTTTTCAGATAAAAGCACCACATCATCAATTGTATCAGCCTCACCTTTAAGTGTGACCTCAATATCCTTTGTCGCGATACTTGTGTACGCGAGACCATCTGGACGCGCCAACTCTATCATCGCAATCACCTCTTGCCAAACAAAATGCTTACTATATAAATCACCTAAAATCCGTGAAGATTTATTAGCTTCAGCAAAAACACCTTGCAGTTCTGCAATTTCTACATATGCTGCACCCTGCTTGATTTGAAGGTTAGTACTCGCTGCATTTTTTTCTTGCTGCACGAGCAATACCCGAATTGAATAAAAACCAATCAAGACCACAATAAAAATCAATGTGATCTTTATCACCTGATCCAACACCAACCCAAAAAGTAAATCAGCACGAAGCTTCTTTTTGCGCGGCGGTGACAATAAATTAATTTTTATACGCATACACGTTTATATCTCATCAAATGATCGCATCGCTAAGCCAATTGCAGTGGTGTAACGCACAGCAGATTGTCGGTCTATCGGTGGCAGGCTTTCAAAATTGATATTAACCCATGGATTACCTACCGCGATCTCCCGTCCCAAGCGTCGTGACAGATATGGCACCATACCACGCGTACGAGCGCCACCGCCACAAAGCACGACGGACTCAATTGCTTGCGTGTACTGCAAGCCTCGCTCATAAAAGTTAAGTGACTTTTTCACCTCCATCGTGACACTTTCTAGAAATGGCTTCATCGCGCTAAAGATATGATCATTCTTGAGTGCAGAACCAATACCATGCTCCACCTTGATACTCTCTGCCTCTGCATGTGAAAGAGCTAAATCCTTAGCGATAATATCAGTCATCATCTCCGCTGACAGAGGCACACTTGATGTAAACACAGGCACAGATCCAACCATCGCCATAAAACTTGTTCTCCGATCACCGATATCCACGATAAGAGATGCTTCTTTTTGTTGTGCTGAAATCAGACTGCGTGCTTGAGCAACTGACTCCACCTCAAACCCGAGTGCTCTGAGACCTGCCTTCTCTACGACATCCACCAACTGATCGACAATTGTCTTTGCAACAGCAACAACCAACACGTCCATTTTATCGCGCGATTTGCGCAATGATGGTTTAATAATTTGCCAATCATAGTACACCTGATCAAGCGCCATCGGAATATTAGCCTCCAACTCCCATTTAATCGCTTCACTCGCCTCCACTGCACTCATCTTAGGCACAGAAATAATACGCAAAAACGCTTTCGTTTCTGGAACGCTGCAGTAAACATCACGCGCTGTAATACCACGTTCACTACGCAGACGATTGATCGCCTCAATTACCACATCAGGTTTCATCACGAGCCCATCCACGATACTCTCTCGCGGCAAAGCAATGCTCCCCACACCTTTTATGTCTGTAAAACCTCGCTTCTCACAAAATTGAATTGCCTTGAGAGAAAGATCGCTGATGTCGAGGCCGAAAGCATCAGGCTGCGGATCAATAATTTTTTTATCCCAAATTGTCATTTTTATTTTTACGTTCTATTGCTTCATTATAGCAAACGAACTCACCAGTAACTGCACATCTAGTCGCGCACCTCATCCCACAAATCAATCTCATACGACCCCTCTGTTGGAAAAAGTGGTGGCGGTGAAATTAACAAGTCATTATTAAATATAATATCACGATTTTGAAAACCTGCTCCACTTGTATATCCAAAACCAAACCTCTGTTTAGAAATAATAGCTCCGTAAATAGTCACAGCATCAATCGTATTGTCCCACCAATCACCACCTGAGGTTCCATCAGGTACTGTCCATCCTACATTACCTGATTGCGCCAAAAGTGCCGCATCAATACGTAGTGTTTCCGAACTTGAAGAAGAACGGTCACCCTTGATATAACGCATAATATGCACATTACCCTTTGCGGCTAACGCCAAGATCGTATTGGTCGTATAATCTTCGAACAAAACATCATCATCACCCAGGATGATATGTGGCTTCATACCAGCAAGTGGGCTATGCGCAACCAGTGTCAACTTATAACCCGATGGCACCTCACCCTTCACCCAAACATTATCCTCAAAATAAAGCACGCCTTCAGACGGCATCACCACCTCCGCTATAACATCACCCATCACCGTACGTTCAAACGTTTCTGTGTTGTATTGATCAACTTCTGTGATACGCATCAAACTAGGATCATAACTCAACCCCAGCTCGACATAGTAGCCACGCTCCCCTGTATCAGGATAATACGTCCCCGTCGTCTGTGCAGTTGAGCGAATCACATTAAAATCAGCTGTAGCATCATCAAAGTCAATTGCCTCATTTGGGCACTGTTTACCTGCCTTGAAGCGATCCTGCTCTGCTGCAGTTGGCACATCATCACAGCCAATTGATTCACCACCATCACGCCACACACCTGGGCGCACACTACCAGAATCTGGATCAGTATAGGTCTCCCTACTACTACTGATGATATTATGCGTGATCCCATCAAACCGAAACCCCCCATTGCTGTGCATTGTACCAAAAATCTCTGTATCAGCACTAAGTCGCATGTCGGAATCAGCAAGAATTGCGCGCTCACTCCACGACGGCTGTCGTAGTCGCGCTTGTATCGTGCGTTCCACATCACGTACTACACCTTTTACTTTCACGATAACCGACGTGGAATATATACTTGGTGGCGTAACGCAGACTTCATACGTACCCATAATCTCTACACCATCGGTATAAGCAACGATATACGACTCTTTGCCATTGCCATCACCATCTGCGGTATCAACATCATCACAATCCCCATCCCCGTTATCATCGACACCCAAGGGATTATTAGCCCAGAATTGCTGTACCTGCGTCGCTGTTTTACCCTGAATATTATGCGCGAGATACCATCGATAAAAATATACACCCGCCTCTGCTACATGCAGAGAACGCTCAGAACGCACAGTAAAAAAACTCAACCGCGCACTACTAACCACATACTGTATCAACCCCGCGAAGATCACACTCACAAGTCCAATCACAATCATGCCATAGATCAGTACGCCACCTCTTTTCGTTTTTGTGTATATTTCTTTCATAGCTTTCACCTAAAATGGCTCATCGTAATTTAGTAAGTTCCGCAGCGTCGCAAAAGACTGAATCTGGATATTTTCTGGCGCATGAGTAGGGCGCGGATTGACATGAAGCACGATACGCACCAGGCGAATATCCTGCACATTAACAGGTGTCGATAACGCTGTTGTCGGAACATGGTAATACCCAAAGTCCTCCCCCGCGTCATTGAGAAGCGCGATGTCATCTTCAAAATCATCATAGTATTCAAAGATAGGCTTCTCAACTGCGTCATCAGCAGCGATACATAAGGCACCTTGCGCCTGAAGAGCGGCTTCTGTATAAGAAATATTATTGTCTCCCAAAAATGAATTATCAGGTTGTCGCGTCGCGATCACACTAAACGTCGCAGACACAGGCGCTGCTCGCACCAACAAATTAAGATTATTGGAACAATTCCAAAAACGACAACGCGACGATCGACTGACTTGCTCACGTCGATCGTCAGCTGTGCCTGGCGCTACTGTCGACGGAATCCAGTGCATGCCAGAATTATTGCCTGATGCATAGTACAACTGCTGATGAAGCGATTGTGATGCGCCATTGTTGTTATTGATCGTCATGCGACCATCGGTATCTCCCACCCAAAGCGCATTATGTGCGGTATCATATCCCAGCGTCTCATAACTCAAGAGACGACTGATGACACCAGCATCTGTTGTAGTCACTTCAAAAGGTGAATACTGACCAACCGACGATGAAATTTGCACTGCCTCGACGCCACTAAATTGACTCACAGCTGCCTGGGGTAAAATCTCATCACTTGAATACCGCACACGCGTGCGCTGACTCAAGCCGTATGTATCTCGATCGCGTCGCCCTCCTGCGACAAGCACCCATCCATCATTCTCTACCTGCGTCCTAAAAGCTTGACCATTGAGATTAAAGAAATATTCCCCCGCACCACCAATGCCATGCGCCATCCCAAGATCAGTAAAAGGATTCCCTGATGTACCATCAATATCTGAAATAATCTGATACTGCGTACAAGATGAGGACCCTGTCACGACTGAATTAACCACATCATCTGCCATCGTAAAAGTCGAGCCTGAGCCCGTATATGCCACAGGCTGTACACCAAAATCAGGCTCTACAACATTCATTTTAAGCTGCTGATCCTCGATAAAATAGCGAATCCGCTCCACCTCCGCATCATCATCATAATCAGCATAAAAGGAGAACTCATTATGTGTCGCAGACACGACGGGAAAAGAACCGTTTTCACTAGGTTGCGCTTTGCGCATATGCTCAACAGCACCCTGAACACCGCGCGACGCGATGTGTGTCGCTACACCCGTCTCCAATGTAAATCCATAGCTTTTCCAGATTCGCGCAAAAAGTACCGTAAAACCAAGCATGATAATGGTAGCGATAAAAATCGCGATAACCGTCTCTATGAGTGTAACACCTCTTTTAGTTTTTTGTTCCCTCATAGCGTTTATGGACTTGGCGTCATACTTACATCAACTTCTTCTAAGCCAACAGAAACCGTTACCGTATCAGTATAGCTATCATAACCCTCCATCGTTACGCTTACCTCATAATCACCTGCCACCAGCGGAACATTGTATGCTTTTGGAAAGTACACATAGCCGTGCTTATCTGTCACACGCGTCGCAGCATAGCCACTAAATGGCTCATGCGCATGCACCGTCACCCCCTCCAAATAGATTACGTTATCAGGATCACTATCATCTACAGCACGCACAAATAGCCCATTCACTGATCGGTCTAGCACAATAAAATTACATGCATACGTGTCTTCATTTACAAATGTGACACTTTCCTCATCACTGCTTGGTACAATTTTCCAAAATAACAAACCAGGATGTGCTACTTCAAATGCTTCTCGATCTACTTCATAGCGACCACGACTAGCGGCATCATCAGAACTATCAATAGATCCATCAGCATTGGTATCCGTGTAAATCGTCACCTCTCCGCCGGCATCAGTTGTAATCGTTGTATTGCCAAAAAAGCTCGAGAGTGAATAAATATTTTCAGATGACGAACCAACAGTAGAACCTACTAATCGCCCACCCGTCATTTCAAGCGTATAAGGACCACTACCAATATCCTGACAAAAAGGATCTGTCACCGCCACACTAAAATCCGACACAGGATCAATGATAAACGTCACGGTCGACATTTGTCCCACCAGTACTGTTAAATGCTCATTTTGCGGATTATATGAACCAGCAGCGGGCACAACAGAACCATCATACGGTATTTGCGAGCACGCTTTTTCATATCCTGCTTTGGACACACACATAACGTAGTTATTTTGGGTGGGCGTACCAGTGCTACTAGGCGGCACGATAAAGAGATGATTTCCCAGACTGTCTGTCACAGCTACCTCATCCACCCCGCAACTCGCACATGTAATCTGCGCTGTCACGCCAGGCACAGGTAATCCGTCAGAATGAAGGACATTGAGCGACACCCCCCCACCTGTCGCAACACCCTCCAAGCCACCCGGTGGGATAAATGTCGACACGAGATCGATACGTCTTTTTTGGTATGTTGGGCTTACACCATCAACATAAGAGACTGCATCCTGATCTGTTCCCTCACCCCATAGGACATAGACCTTTACTCGTTTATAGTCTTCAAAATTGGCATCTGTAGATGCTGCGAGAGTCCCATCAGCCACATCATCGATGTAAAAAACAGTAGTCAGTATCCGAAATTCTAACCCATTTACAACTGCAACCTCATCACGCAAAAGTGAGCCACTCACACTACTTCCGCTGACTCCGATATCCATATAAGGAATTGAACGCACATGCTCCATACGCTCATTAGCAAGAGCAATCGCCGCTGTGCGATATTTTGTTTCGATGATTTGCAACACTGCTACCTGATAAACGCGATAAAACACCAAAGTCGCAATTGAAAAAACAACCAACGCAATCAATATCTCCAGTAACGCGACTCCTTTTTTGCGTGAGCCCAGTAAATGTGAATGATGCAGTCGTAGCATGCGCGTTGTTTAATTAATATTCTCGAGAACACTATACATCGGCTGCAGCATCGCAACTGCAAAAAATCCCACGCCACTACCTATGATGAGCATCAATACTGGTTCAATAATCGAACTCATATTCTTGGTGATCTGATTGATCTCTGCCTCATAAAATTCTGCGATCTTGAGAAGCATATCTTCTGTCTGCCCTGTTTCCTCACCCACCTTCACCATCTGCGTTAAGATAATAGGAAACAGATCTGGATAATCCTCCACAACCGCAGAAAGGTCAACACCTTTTTGAATTTTCTTGCGACCTTCGTGAATTGCTTCAATATAATATTTGTTTGAAAGCGTATCAGCTACGATATCAAGTGCTCCGATCACGCTAATACCGCTACGCAAAAGTGAGCTATAGATCCGCGCAAATCGTGCACAATTTATCTTAATGACCATATTTTTAATTACGGGAGTGTGCAAAAGAACCCAACTCAATGTGCGCTTCCCTTTTTCTGTCATGAGAAAATACCGCCCACCAACCAGAAGTGCAATAAATCCTGCAATCACCAGAAGGCTATTTTCTCGCAGCGCATCAGACATCGCAATGATGATTTCAGTAGAGCGTGGAAGTGTAACATCCATATCCTCAAAAACACTCATAATTTGCGGCAGGATATACGTCAACATCAAAATTGACACTCCAAACATCGCAAATAAAATCACACTAGGATAAATCATCGCACCGCGTACTTTGGAGCGCAAATCATGGGACTTTTCTATTTGCACCGTTAAGATTTGAAGCGACTCTTCGAGAGATCCGCCTGCCTCGCCAACGCGCACCATATTTACAAATAAATCATCAAAAGCTACAGGATGTTTTGCGAGTGCGTCACCGAATGAAAATCCAGCTTGAATATCCTGCGCTACAGTTGTGAGAATTTTTTGAAATCGTTTATTGGTAGTCTGAAGCGCCAGATTATTTAATGAGCGTCCTACAGATAAGCCAGACGAAATCATCACTGAGAGATTCTTTGTAAAAAAAAGCTTTTCCTTCAGCGGAATACCCCTGATTGCATCAATTAAATTTTTACTACGTGATACCTTTATTTTTGTATCAACCGCCTCTACAGAGGTTACCAAATACCCCTCACTGCGCAGTCGGTGTGCCAGATCCGCTTCTGATTTAGCGCTCGTTTCCCCGGAGCGTATTTTTCCGTCAGCTCCACGGGCTGTAAAGAGAAACTTTTGCATATTTTTTATTTTTGCTTTATTCTTTCGTTACCCTCAAAACCTCCTCAACCGTCGTTAAGCCAAGCGCTGACTTATAAAAGCCGTCATCCGCCATTGTAAACATCCCCTCTTGGCGTGCTTTTTGCTCGAGATCGTCTGCCGTCCCCTTTTCTGTAATCAATTTTTCAATGTCTTCCGTCACGATAAAAACCTCATAAATACCGGCGCGACCTTTGTATCCTGTGTTATTACACGACGAGCACCCCATTGCACGACTCAGCGACACATCCAACCACGACTTTTCTCCCGCTTTAAATCCACCCATACGTTCCACCGCCCCAAAAATCTTCTCCATATCATAACTCTCCCTCAGAGTCTCCAGTTCTTTTTCATTAATCTTATACGTCTCACGGCACTCAAAGCACAATCGTCGCACCAGACGCTGACCAACAATAATATTTGTCGTAGATGCGATCAAAAACGGCTCACTCCCCATGTCAACCATGCGAGGTACAGCACCCGCAGCAGAGTTAGTATGGAGCGTTGATAATACAAGATGCCCTGTCATCGCAGCATGAATCGCAATCTCAAGCGTTTCATGATCACGAATCTCACCTACCATGATTACGTCTGGATCTTGACGCAAAAGTGCACGCAAGGCTGCAGCAAACGTCATGCCGATCTTGGCGTACACCTGTGTTTGATTAATATTTTGCATCCGATACTCAACAGGATCTTCTACGGTAGAAATATTAACTTCTGGCGAATTCAAAATTTCAAGCACCGCATAAAGAGTTGTCGTCTTACCAGACCCTGTCGGTCCCGTAACGAGAATCATACCATTTGGCTTATGAATCTCGCGGTCAATCATTTCCAGCAAGTTAGGGTGAATGCCAATTTTTTCAAGCGTAAGACCACCTGACTGCTCATCCAAAAGACGCATCACAATCTTCTCTCCATCAAACACAGGCAAAACACTTACGCGAAAAGAGACCTTATACTCATCTGTCTCTATCTTAAAGCGTCCATCTTGTGGGAGACGATGCTCATCAAGCTTAAGGTTTGCAAGCACCTTCACACGCGCCACAATCCCCGGCAATACATTCTTAGGAAGCGACATTGCCTGTCGCAATATACCATCAATCCTAAAACGTACGACGATACTTTTTTCTAGTGGCTCGATATGAATATCAGATGCACCTTGGAGAATTGCGTGCTTGACAAGTGTGTGTACGATACGCACAATCGGCAAGTCCTCTGCCATCTCCGCCAGGTCTTTTTCATCATCGTCAAGCTTGCCAAAGATATCTCCAAATTCGGCATTAAGTGTTTTTTCATAGAGACGTAGTGCCGCACGAATTTCTTGCGGATCTGCCACGTGCACGATGATTTCCAATCCTGTTTTCTTATGTAGAAAGTCTATCATTTGCAAATCCTCTGGATTTGCCATTGCTACATAGAGCTTATCTTCTTCTTTTTTAAAAGCAATCATCAGCGCACGCTTGGCGAGATGCTCCGGGATGATATGCAGCGTATCTGCTAAAATATCAGGCTTACTCAGATCCATAAATTGAAATCCAAGCATTTCTGACTGCATTTTTAAAACTTCTTTTTTATCAAAAATTTCTTCTCGGGTGAGAAGCTCATAAAGCTGAATATTATTTTTCTGAGCTTCTGTGAGAAGCGGCTTAACAACCTCCTCTGACACTACATCATTACTGAGAAGATAGTCGTAAAACTGAAAATTATCTACTTTCATGGAGTCATGCAAAACATCTTTGCGGCTCCTTTATTATACCATAGCAAAAAATGAAGCATGCACTATCCGCGCATCAACGCATAACCAATATAAGCCACATAAAGCGCTATAAAAAAGACACCCTGCGAACGCTCGAGCACATGACGTTTGCCCAGAAACATGAACACAAATAAGAGAATGCTCACAAAAGACAAAAACATTGCATCTACGATACTGTCCTCCCCAAATGCCAAGTCACTGACGAGCGCTGTAGAGCCCAGAATAAAAAAAGCATTAAAGATTGTAGATCCTATCACGCCACCAACCACCAAGTCAGCCTGCCCTTTACGCACAGCTACCACAGATGTCACGATCTCAGGAAGAGACGTCCCAATTGCTATAATTGTCAGTCCGATCAAATTTTGTGACCAACCTAATACCTGCGCGATATCAACTGCATTAGTTACGACCACACGCCCGCCTACGATGAGACCGATAATACCACCAACCGTATACAAAAGTGATAAATGCCACGGATACATCTCAATGCTTCCGCTATCATCTTCGTCGTCATTATGCGTCACCTTAGTAAGGCCAAAGGTGTACACCATAAAAACTAAGAAAAAACTGAGGAGCACAAGACCATCACCGCGCGTAATCACGCTCTCAGATGAGGAAGAAAGAAAATGATCAAGTCCCAAAAAAACAATAACAAAGCATGACAGGAGCGCAAACGGAATCTCCTTCCATACTGTTTTTTCCTTAATCGTCACGCGACCAACACACGCCGCAATACCAAGCGCCAAAAGAATGTTTACGATATTACTTCCGATCACATTCCCAATTGCAAGTTCTGTCTTGTCTTTAAAAGCAGCTACCACATTTATAAAAAACTCTGGCGCACTCGTCCCAATTGCCACGACGGTCAAACCAACCACAAACGGTGTTACACCGAGTTTGCGCGCAATACTTCCAGCGCCCTGCACAAAATAATCAGCCCCCTTGATAACAATAAAAAAACCAAGAGCAACCAAGAAAAGATCCAACAGCATAATATAGATATTTTTAGTTTATGAAAGTTATTATAGCAAATCTAACCTTCATACCCTAGAGTATGACGAGAAACACATAACTCTTGTCGCCTATTTAAACTGACGCGGCATACCTTCAATCGTAAAGAGTACGGGCAAGTCTGTTTCAGAGAGCGCTGACCACTTACTCCACGAGCGACCACCATCCTCACTTACTTGCCCAAAGGCACCAAGCCAATTATTTCGATCTTTAAAATCAAGTCCGAGATCACGGAGTGCGTTATACCCATATAAATTAAACCCCGCCCCTGCATCAGCTGAAAGCTCCAAGCTGTACGTTTTACCTTCTCTCAGATCCACCATCTTTTTAAAATCCACATAACCCCACTCCAGACAGCGCTTCTCTCCAAAGGTTGACCCTTTTTTAGCAGCAGCGCGGCACCAGTCTGAGGCAGGCATAGATCCACTCGCAAGAACGGTTCCGCTCTGATCTTTGAGTTGTACCCTGAGTGACTTACCATTTGCACTGCGCGTATGCCCATGATTTACCCACACACCATTAACTCGACGTGACGCATCACGAACCGTAAATAACTGTCGCCCTTTTGTGCCTCCTTCAATCGTCCGAAGCGTACCTCGCGGATCACGCTCCGGCGTCCATGATGTGTAATAAGAGGTATAAGACTCCCCCACATACTGCCCATCAGCATAGCCAATCTCATAATATGCGAGGCTGGTATCATGGTATTTCCATGATTTTTTTGATGTTCCAAAACGGTATAAGTCAGCACCACCCATGTTACCCATGTACGGCCCCCACTTACCAGTATTACGAGGCTCCGACCCAGGCGCGAGACGAATCCCATCCAGAGCAATTGCCCCTTTATCTTTATCACATGTTTTCAGTTTATCAAGCGGAACATTCCTCCCAAGCGGACATCTCACCGGCGGATTATAGTTATGAAAAACTAGATGGTAGATACCACCCGCCTTTATCGATGGACGAGAAAGAAAAGTAAGTTTTGGAAAGTGCTGCCCTCTATCAAAAAGCTCACGCGGTATAAACTTTTCCGTACGTCCAAGCACCTTTCCATCCGGGAATCCATTACCATCATCGGCCTGCAACTGGATCTCAATCAATCCCCCATTGCCCCACATATAATTCCCCACAATAGCATAACTACATTGATCCGCCTTGATACCATTTTCCTCGCAATAACAATAATGTGGCTGATTGGATGTCTCACAACGCTGCTTTTGCTGTTTGTCATACGGCACACGGTTCTGATAGCGCACACTTGTCAATGTGCCAGTTTTTTGAGCACGGAACCGTCGCGATGACTCCAGCGCTACAGTAGCATTTTGCACACCTACTCCTACCTCATGCACACCATAAAAGATACCCGCTAGAGGCAAGTCATTTGATGTCCCAGAAGGCCAATCCTCAGCAACAGACACTTCATTCCCTCCTCCTGCAGACACAGCATCCGTCGTAAATGTAGCTACCTCTGAACGGATGATTTCATCTTTGAGCGAGGTAGCCACAACACGATAGTAATAAGAGGTGTCTGGAGAAAGACCTGAGATTGTTTGGGTGTGTTC
>JAHDCW010000014.1 GCA_020629675.1 Minisyncoccota bacterium
TGCACGGGTACTAGGATTCGAACCTAGAATGACAGTTTTGGAGACTGTAGTGATAGCCATTTCACTATACCCGCAAGAATTTTCTGAGCCTACGAGCAGGTTTGAACTGCTGACCTCATCCTTACCATGGATGTGCTCTACCAACTGAGCTACGTAGGCATGTCTATATCCGACGTAGCTCAAGGTGCGGTCTCACCTCAGAGATGAGTCGAAGTGTGGGCGGAGAGGGATTCGAACCCCCGTAGACCGAAGTCGACTGGTTTACAGCCAGTTGCAATTGACCACTCTGCCATCCACCCGGATAGCTTCTGCATATAAATTAGCGTAATGCTGAGCCACTTGTCAGACTTGAACTGACGACCTGCGGTTTACAAAACCGATGCTCTACCAACTGAGCTAAAGTGGCGTACGTCTTTTGATTTCTAAAAACGATGTTTTTTATTATAGGGGAAAAAGATAATTGATGCAAGCACCTTTTCCCCAGTATTCATCTACAAAAGACGGTCAAGTGAACGCATCGCCTCCTGAGCCCGACGATGGCGTGGATCGAGGCGCAAAACATACTTGTAGCACACACGTGCATCGTCGTAGTTTTGTCGATCCATGTAGAAATCACCGAGAAGTTCATAGACTTGTGGGTCCTGTGGGTTCTGCTCGATACCCTGGATGAGGCGGATCTCAACCGGATCATACGCCTCCATATCATCACCCTCGGCAATACTTTGGTGATATGAGAGAATGATCTCACCCATCCGTGACATCCCACTACTCTCAGCGACCTGTTCAGGGCGCGTACCATATCCATCACCACCACTCGGTGCACCACCAAACTGTGCTCCAGCAGGTAGACTCGTGCGAGATGATTCTTCACGCTCCATACGCGCCTCGAGCACAGCTGCTTTGACACTCCGACGGTGCGCCATCCCTTTGAGGGTGCTACGCCATTTGCCGGTGTTTTTTTTGAATGCGGTGATGTAGGGGTTTTCTTTTTTTGGTTGCGTCCTCCCAAATGAAAATCGATGCGCGTCGCGATCGGCGTTTTGGACGGTGCGTGCGAGAACAAGAATCAGCACTGCTACCAAAACGAGAATCAAAATGGGAGGTACTATAAGATCTACCATAATCGAAAGAGGTATAACAAAAAATTTAAACTGTTTTTATTATACCACTAATAATGTGTAATCACTTAGAGAGCGATACGGCTAAATGTGCCAATCTCGATCTTTTCTCCGATCTTAATCACAGCCTCTTTGAGGAGGTCCTCAATTGTTTTCTCAGGATCTTTGACAAAAGCCTGTGTCATGAGAGCTGACTCCTCACGAAACTTCTTCTCCTTGCCTTCCATGATTTTCTCCATCATCTCAGCTGGCTTTCCCTCTTCTTGTAGCTGTGTCTGCCAGATCTCTCGCTCTTTGGCGACGAGCTCTGCGTCTACGTCCTCAGGATTCATGCAAGTCGGTGCAGCTGCTGTGATATGCATCGCGATATCTTTAGCAAGTGCCTGAAAGTCTTCGTTGCGTGCGACAAAGTCAGTCTCACACATCACCTTTACCATCGCACCGATCTTTTGATTTGAATGAACATATGTACCCACAACACCCTCTTCTGCTGTACGATCTGATTTCTTAAGCGCCTTGTCACCACCTTTTTTACGGAGGATGTTTACTGCTTCTTCTGCGTTTCCACCTGCCTCTTCGAGGGCTTTTTTAACATCGACGATACCCGCTCCGGTTTGCTCGCGGAGACTTTTGATTTGTTCTAGCGTGCTCATAGTTTTTATTTAGAGACTGTGTCTGACAGCCTAGATGTTTTATTTTTTGAGAACCTTGGCAACGTGACCGATGAGGTATTTGAGTGATGATAGTGCATCGTCATTACCTGGAATCGGATAATCAACATGCTCAGGGTTTACATTAGTATCTGCAATACCAACCACTGGGATGCCGAGTGCCTGCGCTTCTTTGATCGCAAGTGCGTCTGATTTGATGTCAGTTACAAAGATCGCTCCTGGCATCTCTGTCATCGTCTCGATACCACCCATGCGGCGCAAGAGCTTGTCGAGCTCTTCTTGCTTTTTGAGTCGCTCAAGTTTTGTGTAGCGGCTGAGCTCATTTTTCTCAAACTGATCACGAAGAGTCATCATGTATTTCACACGACGACGGATGTTACCAAAGTTAGTCAGTGTACCACCGAGCCAACGCTCAATCACATATGGATTATCAGTCTCTTCAGCGATTGCCTGCACAAATCGGTGTGTTTGCTTTTTGGTACCTACGAAAAGGATTTTTTTTCCTGAAGCATTGACCTGTTCAAGAAATGAAAGCGCTGTCTCGAGAAGTGATACAGACTGAGAGAGATCGATGATGCTGATGTTATTACGTGTTGAAAACGTAAAATCACGCATTTTCGGGTGACACCGTGACTTCGGATGTCCAAAGTGTACACCTGCTGCAAGCATGGACTCCATTGAGATCTCATGATTTGAATAATCAAAATCAGCAAAAATGTTCTTTTTTGCTTCTGGTGCGGACTTTTTTTCTGACGTGTCCACGACCGTCTTTTCTGCCTCTGACATTTTTCCTTATAATTAATCCCGCGCGTTTATCTGAGTCTGTCTCAGAACCCTTCCTATACGAGTAACCCCGCAGGAACAGGAAAGGCACGTCACGCCGAGAGAGATATTAATGACTGCTATAGTACGCTATCTCACTGATTATGTCAATTACCTACGCCTCGAGAGGTGTCATCGTGATTCCAGCATATTTTATAGATTTAACCTTATCACGCTTAAAAGTGAAATACACCTCCTCATTCACTGATCCATACAGATTTGTCTTTTGAATCTTAAGCGTCGCTTCGTCGATATAGCTTAATTCCGTCGCACCACCAAAATTACTCCACCCTAATGGACCTTTTGCGTACAATTTTTTACCGATACAGACGATATTGATCACACTTGATTCAGAGTGATACACCCCCTCGAATCGCCGTAATCTTTCTGTCGGCTTGCCGATAGCATCCACAAACTTATTAAGGATTTTAGCAGCATTTTGAAACATGTTATAGGAATGAGCATCCCATGCATTTGTACAGATAGAAATCGCATACCCACCTAGAGGATGTGACATCGTAATCGTAACAAAACCGGGAAATCCCCCACTATGTCCACGCCACTGCTCACCATCAATAACCTCCATGTCCACGCCCAATCCATACCTCTCTGAGCTACTTTCATTGGATACCCAATACCCTTGAAGCATCTCTCTCTTGGAAGTGTCTGTGAGTAACTTTTTTGTCCCTAGCTCCAAGGCACTATAAAAGCAACTGAGATCCTCCGCTGTAGAGCACAATCCCGTCGCCGCAGACATCGCTCGTGTATCCACATGATCTAACACCTGTCGTTTTCTATGAAAGAGGTCGCCTGTGTGACCTGTTGCATACAAAGCGGTTTTATCAGAATCATAGTTTGCATATGTATTTCTAAGTCCAAGAGACTTAAAAACGTGCTGCGCTACATAGTCCACATATTTCTCACCTGAAACTTTTTCGACCAGCAGTCCAAGATATGAATATCCAAAATTGGAATACTTAAATGAGTGATTAACCTCCTGTACCAGCGTTGCGTCTTTGATATACTTTTTCAGATCTTTTTCTGAGGGAAATGTTTTTTTAAGCTTCCAAAAGTCACACTCCTCACTATCGCGCGACATACCGGACGTGTGATTTAGCAGATCACGAATACGAATGTCTGCAATTCGCTTATCAGCAGTAGACGAAAACCATTCCACATGATCAACCACCTTATCATCAAGGCGCAGCTTCCCCACTTCCTTTAGCTGCATCACAGCTACAGCAGTGATTGTTTTGGAGTGAGATGCTGCACAAAAAATATGCTTCGTCGTCATCTTTTCAGATGTATCTAGATTTGCATAGCCATAGGCCTGCGAAAAGATGATGTCACTTTTTTTACGTACGCAGATCGTAAAACCTGGTAATGTATCATTTCTATAGTTAAGTCCACACCACTGATCCAAATATGCTGTAAAGTCTTTTGTAATTTCTTTATTCATACATTTATTCTTATTGATAATCTATCTATTTACATAAGCACTGAAACATATTATCAATTTGTCATTATAATCATCAAAAATCTCAAATACTTTTCTCATCAAAGGAAGGATCTGCTCATCCAGAGCGTTATATGCAACCACCAATTCACTGTAAACCTCCTTTATTCTCATACCCGCATCTTAACATAAAAAGAGGGTAGGCCATGACCCGCCCTCCCACTAACACTTAAAGCCATCTAACATGCAGCTAAAGTTTCTCGCACTTCTCTTCTGATCTGCTCCGGTGATTTATTGAGAAAATTCCTCATTGCCGCACTATTAAAGGATAGTATACCCACTTCAGCGATAGACTTACCACCTTTTCTAATGCGCTGTGCATCCTCGATCCCAGCTACAAGAAACTGTCGTTGTCTGGTTTTCATTCACACTCTCCCCCCTATCTTTATAGTTTCACGTGAGTAGATAAAGCTCATCTCAATCTTGCCTTATATGCATCATAAATAAACTTGACAGAAACTCTCACCTGGATAGTATAGCGCTCATAAGATGACGCTCAGATTACCTCCAAGAAAGTATTGCCAAATTTTAAAAACAGTGCTATTCTAGGGACTACAGTTTTGTATCAGCAATCAGTCTGTGTCCATCCAGTACTGTGCAGATACTATATTTAGATACATCACAACACTATGAAAAAAGATATCCATCCAGATTATCACAAACAAGCAAAGATCACATGTTCATGTGGCGTGGATTTTGCTACAGGCTCTACACGTGAGGAAATCTCTATCGAGACATGCTCGCAGTGTCACCCATTCTTTACTGGTAAGCAGAAAATTATTGACTCTACAGGACGAGTAGATCGATTTAAAAAGATCTCTGATCGAGCTGCCAAGACCAAAGAAGAGCGCGCAAGCCTCAAGTCGAAAGAAGAGAAAAAAGCAGAGCGCATCCGTAACAAAGAGGAAAAGAGCCTCGCGTAGCACTGCACACTCTATAAAAACACCTCTAGCACAGCTAAGGTGTTTTTATGTACAATAAAGACATCATTTACGATAACTGCGATGCAAAAAATTATAGACAACATCAAAAAAGAATTCGAGCGCATAAATACAGAACTCGGTAATAGCAACCTCACACCTGACAGACTTGCCACACTTGGTAAGGAACGCGCTGCTATGGAGCCGATTGTTAACAAGATCTCCGAGTACGAATCGCTCACCAAGACAATGCGCGACAACGGTGAGATCATCAATGCCGGTGAGGATGCTGAGTTGATCGAGCTCGCGACACTAGAAAATGCTGAATGCGCTGAGAAAATTCCGACGATTGAGAAAGAGCTGGAAATCCTCCTCCTCCCCAAGGACCCCAATGACACCAAAAATATCTTGGTGGAAATTCGTGGTGGCGCAGGTGGTGATGAATCAGCTCTGTTTGCAGCTGATCTCTTTCGGATGTACACCCGCTATAGTGAGATTAAAGGGTGGCGCACAGAGATCATCAATGAAAGCCGCAATGACGTCGGCGGATTTAAGGAGGTCGTATTTGCGATCAATGCACCCGGCGATACAGATCCTGTATATCAAAGCATGAAGTATGAGTCTGGCGTGCACCGCGTACAGCGTATCCCAGAAACGGAAAAACAAGGTCGCATCCACACGTCTACAGCCACAGTTGCAGTACTCCCGGAGGCGGAAGAAGTCGACATCGTCATCGAAACAAAAGATTTGCGTATCGATACCTTCGCCTCATCAGGACCAGGCGGACAAAGCGTCAACACTACGATGAGTGCGGTACGGATCACGCACATCCCAACCAATACTGTCGTCTCCTGTCAAGACGGTAAATCACAACACCAAAACAAAGACCAAGCGATGAAAGTCCTCCGCTCGCGTATTCTCCAAAAACAACAAGAAGAACACGCACAGAAAGTCGGTGATGAGCGACGCTCCCAGGTCGGTACTGGTGACCGCAGTGAAAAAATTCGCACCTACAACGCACCACAAGACCGTGTCACCGATCACCGCATCAAACAAAGCTGGAGCAATGTCGAGAAGATCCTCGCTGGTGATATCGCACCCCTCATCGCCGCACTTCAAGAAGAAGACATCCGCATCAAACTCGAACAGCAAAGTGCAAAAAATGACAATGCAGACGCTAGCTAACATCCTCACTTCACCCGCCGCGTGTGCACTAAACACGGTTGATCGAGAAATCCTCGCCGCACACGTACTCCAAAAAAGCCGCAGTTGGGTGATCGCCCATGAAGACTACACGCTGAGCGATGTGGAGCAGCAATCTCTCATCAGTGCGTTTTCACGACGCGCTGACCACGTGCCAGTCGCTTATATCACAAACCACAAGTCTTTTTATGATCTTGATTTTTATGTAGATGAAAATGTTTTAGTTCCACGACCGGAATCAGAGATGATCGTCGATCACGTCACAACAGATATTCAACAAAACAAAGACAAGAATCATGCAGTAATCGACGTCGGCACCGGCAGTGGCTGTCTCATCCTCAGCGTGACACACACCCTTCACCATCTCTCTAACATCACATATAGTGCAGTAGATATTTCTGATGGCGCGCTACAGGTCGCACAAAAAAATAAAAAAATACTTTTGCCGCAAACACATATAGCATTTTATAAAAGTGACCTACTACGTGACACAAACCTTTCAGATTACATTAAAAAGATTCTATCTAAAACAGGTCAACTCACCCTCATCGCCAACCTCCCCTACGTCGACGAAACATGGGAAGCAGACTTACTGAAACAACAAGATTCCATAGCCCTTAAACATGAGCCGCATATCGCACTGTATGCACCAAAGCAAGGCCTCTTTTTTTATCAGCAGCTACTCTCACAGCTAGTCGCACTCTGTAGAGATTCACATGCAGATCACGTGATAAAACTATACCTAGAAATCAACGACCACCAAAAAGACTCTCTAACTCAAATAATCAAAGATCACTTTCCACATGCTTCCGTGGAGGCGCATAAAGATTTAGCCAATCATCACCGCCTCATCATCGCAAAGCTATAAAACAAAACACACTCCAGAGAGTGTGTTTTGTTTTACATGACACACAAAGCAAAATGCTTTCTGCATCCTCCTCCTAAGCGTTTACGCTACTAGCGACGTGTACGGCGACGCGTTGACTTCTTAGCTACTTTACGCTTTGCTGCTTTTTTTGCAACTTTACGTTTTGCGGCTTTTTTAGTGACTTTACGCTTGGTCGTTTTTTTCTTAGCTACTTTACGCTTTGCTGCTTTTTTAGCTACTTTGCGTTTCGCTGTTTTTTTCTTTGCGACTTTTTTTACTGTCTTGCGCTTTGCTGCTTTCTTCGCCACTTTACGCTTTGCAGTTTTTTTCTTTGCAACTTTTTTCGCTACTTTACGCTTCACTGCTTTTTTAGCAACTTTACGTTTTGCCGCTTTCTTTTTGGCTGCCATGATATCACCGTCCTTTCTATTTTATTTTTAGTTTGCATGCAAAACAAATATTGTTTTGTACTTCTTATTATAAAAGTAATGTTATATAAAAACAATAGAATAAAATGAAAAGATGTGTATAAAAAACTAGCGCAAAATATGTAGTGGCACACATCGCACATCTATAACGTGTGAAGGATTTGCATTTAAAGGATGTAGTGCTTCCACATACGCGTCAACACTATCACCAAACACACCTTTAATCTCTGCGAGATCTCGTGGCGTCGGCACACCTTGCGTGTTAGCGCTCGGTGCGATGATTGGTCCGATATCTCTCAGTAAGTTACGCACACAAGGACTGTGCTCATTGTCACCAAATGGGACACGAAAACATAGCGTGCCCGTCCCACGATGAAGATACGTAAAATCGTCATGTGAGCATCCCACAACAAGTGAAAAAGCATTTTCACGGATATCACTTGCATCCACACCATATTTTTCCAAAGCTGCTTTTTTCTCTGCCAGAGACACCTTCTGATTCCATAGTGTACTCATAATTTTTTTTGCTGCTTCTGATACGACACATCCAAAATCAGATATACATTTCACATCATCAATCAAAATGATACATGGCTTATCTAAATCACGGCCACGTGCTGCGTACACTTTTTCTACAGCAGTAGCGCTACGTGCTGATGCTACAATGCCATAAATTGTATCTGTTGGTATAACAGCAAGCTTATCATTTTTAAGTACATCTGCCACTTGCTTAAAACTATGCATTACCGTGATATTTAAAACATGATTTATCATGATCATCGACGACACCAACTGCCTGCAAGTACGCATACATAATTGTCGTCCCCACAAAAGACATGCCCCGTTTTTTGAGATCACAGGATATTGTATCAGAAAGTGGTGAGTGTACAATAAGCTTATCACTCTCCCGTGTAACCACATCTCCATTTACATGTGACCAGAGATAATCACTAAAACTCCCCCACTCTTTTTGGATTGCGAGAAAAACGCGCGCATTTTTGCGGGCGCTATAAATCTTGAGACGATTACGTACTATACCCTCATCCTCCCTCAGTGACTCTAACTCTTCATCAGACATCGCCGCGACACGCTCGGAATCATAATCACAAAAAGCGCGACGATAACCCTCACGCTTTTTTAGAATTGTATACCACGAAAGTCCTGCCTGTGCACCCTCTAAAATCAAAAACTCAAAGAGAATGCGATCATCATAGACAGGCACACCCCACTCCTGATCGTGATATGCCACATAGATAGGTTGATCATCAGGACACCAATGACAACGAGCTTTCATACACTACCGATCAATTGGTGCACCACCGTTGACGTGAATATGTAAGTGGTCGATTTCTTGCCCACCATCACGACCCGTACGGATCAACACCTGATAACCTGTTTCTGCGATTCCCGTCTCTCTGACGACGACACGCACCACCTCAAACATCTCTACGAGGAGCGCATCATGTGTCGCACTCAGATCATTGAGTGATGGGATGCATTTTTTTGGAATAACCAGCACATGCACAGGTGAGCTAGGATTAATATCATGAAATGCGAGGACGTTTTTTGTTTCATGGACAATTTTTGCTGGTAAGCGTCCTTCGACGATATCTGTAAAGACAGATGTTTTTTCACTCATAAAAATTATTTAATCTTAGATACCTTGACAGTTTTCTTGAGCGCATCTTTTACACTGCACACCACTTTATCACTAGTAATTGTCTCCTGTGTGCCAGTATGCATATCTTTGAGAATCACAGTGCCATCAAGCGCTTCTTTTTGTCCGACGATCACGACGATATCCACTTTCATTTTCGTAGCCTGCTCCATTTGCTCCTTGAGGTTACCACGCCCAAAACTCTCTGCCACCAAAATACCAGCTGATTCAATATCTGAAAAAATACGCAAACTTTTCTTTTTAGCGAGATCACCGATCTGCGCGAGGTATACGCGCGGCTCTGGCGGCATGTACGCCTTAGCTTTGAGGCGGCGCATCTCCGCCACGAGCCGGTCAACACCAAACGCAAATCCGATTGCTGGCGTTGGTTCACCCCCTAAGCTTTCAACAAGATCATTGTAGCGCCCACCTCCACCAAGCGCGTGGCGCGTACCATCTTTATCAATCACAAAAACCTCAAAGATTGTTTGCGTGTAATAGTTGATTCCACGATCAAGCGCTGGATCAATCATGTACGGCAAGTCTAATTCATCCAAATACTCAAGTAAGTTCTTAAAGTGATCACGTGATTCTTTATCAAGGTGGTCGATTGCTTGTGGCGCTCCGGAGCAGACTTGCATCGTTTTATCGTCCGTCGCCTCAAAGATGCGCATCGGATCAGTATCAATCATATCGCGATATTTACTCGGCAACTTGGTACGCCGCGACTCAAAGTACGCCGTCAGTAACTCGCGGTAGTGTGCGCGCGACTCGCGCGTCCCGACAGAGTTTACATGAAATTGGATGTTCTTAATCCCAAGTTTCTGCAGAACGCGGTGTGCGATCTGAATCACCTGTGCATCAAGCACCGGGTCTTGCTCCCCAAAGATGTCATAGTTTGCCTGAACAAATTCACGGCAGCGCCCTGCCTGCACGCGCTCATGGCGAAATGCATGTCCGATCGTAAACAGCTTGATTGGCTTACGCAGATCTACCATGCCATTTTCCGTATAAGCTCGCGCGATCGCTGGTGTAAAATCTGAGCGAAGCACTACGTCATCACGGCTTCTATTTTTAAAACAGTAGGTCTCTTTTTCATAAAGCTCTGAGGTTTCTCCGTGCACATGACGAAACAGACTTTCTGACTCCATAATCGGCACATCGATACGACCAAAGCCATACTCCTCCGCCTCATCTGAAAGCACTTTGCGTGCCTGCTGCCAGTACGACTGCTCACCCGGCAAAATATCATGCACACCAGGTAGCGATGTACACTTTAGCGGCTTTATCTTTTTGACATTCGTCTTTTTCTTGGCTTTTTTCCCGGTTGCTTTTTTGGCAGCTGTCATAGTTCTCGCGTTAAAATCTGTTACCTATTACCACACCCGATCTTTTTTAGAATACATCGATCTCCGTCACCGGAAAGGCTCTCAAAAAGACTCTTCCGATCACATCATCCCGATGCACTGGCCCAAAAGAGCGAGAATCACTACTTGCACCTCGATTATCCCCTAAAACAAAATACTCATCATTTGCAAGTGTAAAGTCGATGTCTCCGTTGGTATAGCGCCCTGTCGGCAAATATGCCTCAGCAAGCTCACGTCCATCTGGTGATTCGTTGTTGTAGATGCGCACCTTACCATTGGCGACAACTACGCGCTCTCCTGGCAATCCGATCACGCGCTTGATATAAAAGTCGCGTCGTGGGTCTTGTGAGCGAAAGACAGCGATATCTTCTCGTTCTAGAAACTTCTTTGGCTCTACATTGATCGCACCACCCAAAAGATTGACGTTTTTATACCCCCACTCGTTAACGATGAGATATTCTTTTTCGTGAAAGTTTGGCTCCATACTCGCACCCCGCACGATAAATGGCTGAAAGATAAAGATGCGAATCGGCAAGATTATAATCGCCGCGAGCACAAACATTTTCACTATCTCAAAGACAAATTTTCCCATCGAATCGTGTTCCGTGCTAGACATGAGCGAAAATAAAGAAATATGAACACATTTTATCATCTTTGATTTTCAGACGCAAGATTTAGGTTTTCTTTTACCAGAAAAGGTTTATCGCTTTTTTCTCCTGGCACTCACCGAAATGAGATGATATTATTAAAGGATGAAACATACTTCTACACGACTCTTTTTTTGGATTTCACTCATCCTTTTTATCTTTGGTATTTTATGTCTTAGTATTTATTTTCTCTTAGAAGTCAATCGTGCTACACAAAAAATCACCAACTCAGACTCAGAAGACACATCACTTTTTGACACAATTTCTGATTTGACGAGCACGCCCGAGATGAGCGCGCTGCGTGGTTATGATGACGGTCGAGTCAACATCCTACTCCTCGGTGTTGCCGGCACCGAAAAAGAAGGCGCTCGCCTCACCGATACAATCATGATCACAAGCATCGATACCACGTCAAACAAAGTCTCTCTTCTCTCCATTCCGCGCGACCTCCTCATCCCCACAAAGGATGGCACCTTTAAGGTGAATAGCCTTCTCAATCTCGGTGAGGAGCGTGACCGTCACACCGAGCTGTCGCGTGCTGCGATCTCACATGTGACAGGACTAGATATACACTATGATGTCATCATGGATTTTGAGGGGTTTGAAAAAATTGTCGACACCCTCGGCGGGATTAACATCACCGTCCCACGCGAAATATATGATGAGCGCTACCCAGGACCAGGCTATAGTTACGAGACGTTTCATATAACCGAAGGCTTCCAGACGCTAGATGGTGAAACAGCTCTCAAATATGCACGCACACGTTACGAAGATCCTGAAAGTGATTTTGGTCGCGCCAAGCGGCAACAAGCCATCCTCAGTGCCCTGCGTAACAAAGCACTTTCGCGCCAAATGCTGAATCCACAAAAAATCATCTCACTTCTCGATGTGCTCAGCGATCACATCCGCACTGATATTACCCCACAAGACATGCGCGCGTTTGTCGCCCTCATGAAAAATGTCGACACACAAAACATCACCAATCTCGTCTATGATGCATGGCAGCCACAGAGCCTCCTCGTTAGCGTGCAATACAATACCGGCAGATACATCCTGCCCGGACTTGCACCGCGCATCGGCAACTGGTCGGAGACGCGCCAAGCAGCAGCTGATATTTTTTCACGCGACGCTAGGGAGCGCCGTAAGCGGGAAGTGCTCGATGAGGATCCGCGGATTCACATCCTCATCCCTGAGAATGCCACATTCGTGACACGTAATCGCTTGCGTCTTATCCTCGAAGAAACAGGTTTTGATGACATTACTTTTACGGATGTATCTGAAGAGTCTAATTCTGATCAAGAGCTTGACTCTCAAGAAAAGGTCTCCTCACCACTCTTTAAAACGACGATCTATGATCACAGCGATGGTCGCCACCCTTTCTCGCTAGACGCAGCCCTCAGCGCACTGACAGCAACCCGCACAACCACAGAACTTTTTAGCGAGACCCCACTCTCACAAAGCGCTCTGCAGGAGCCTTATACTTTGTCAATTTACCTGGGAGCCGATATGATAGATAAGTTATCCTATACTGAAATCTCTCAAGATGACTTTAATAAAAAAAATGAAGAGGATCTGGTTCTCCCTCAAGCGCAGCCAGCTACACAAGAACCAACCCCAACACCAACAGAAAACACGGACGACGAAGAATCAAAAGACCAATCCTAACACCACCCTTATGCCTGTCAGAAAAATTGTCGTCGCCCTCCAAAACCCAGGTCCACAATACGAAACAACCCGCCACAATGTCGGCGCAATGTTTCTCAGTGAACACTTAAGGCACATAGGCGCACCCATGCCAACCGCTAAAAAGGCTTTTCTCGCTGATATTTCTCAGCACGATGATGTTCTTTACGTTTTCCCCACAACTTTCATGAATACGTCTGGAGACGCAGTTCAAAAAGCACTTCATTATTATAAAATTGATCCAGTTGAAGGCTTGATCGTCATCCATGATGATCTTGACATCCCACTGGGAAGTCATAAAGTATCCCGCGACAAAAATCATGCCGGACATAATGGCGTCGCGAGTATCTCAAAGCGTTGTAATACGAAAAACTACACGCGGCTCCGCATCGGCATCGATGGGCGTAGTGAACAAGAGAAAAGAATTCCAGGACGTGACTATGTGTTGCGCAATTTTCACGCTGCTGAACATGACATCTTGGAGGCGCTTTTTAGTGACCTGACACCCACCCTCGAGGAGTTGGTACGTCAATAAAGTCAATAAAAAAAGAAATCCATGATCCTAATCACCGACCACACAAGCAAGGAGGAGGAGGCTCATGAGGCACAAGTCCGTACACGTATGCACGTACCATGTGACTAGGATCATACATTCCTTTAACACTGCAATCTATCATATTTATAATTTTTCGTCAATATGGCACACCTATCTGCACCACTTGACTCTCAAAAACCCTTTCTTTATGCATTTCATACTGTGCGTGGTATCGGCTCTGAAGCACTCGCACGCATCTGGGCCCACTTTTATGATTTTAAGATAGCCTGGGAAACACCTACAGCAAAGTGGCCCCCAGATCTCCTCTCTCCCACAGTGAAAGCGGCAATTGCAGAAAAGCAGTCAATAATAGATGTGGCACAACTCTACAATAAAGATGTAAAAACACCTGATATCACAATTATCACATGCTATGAAGATACCTACCCTGAGCGACTTCGCGACCTCACATCACCACCTTTTTTGATTTATGCTCGGGGAGATATTTCCCTCCTCGCAGAACCCAGCATCGCGATTGTCGGCACGCGAAAAATCACCACCTACGGTATCCAAGCCACAACCAGACTATCACACGATGTCGCCGCAGCTGGCATTCATATAATCAGCGGATTCGCACTTGGTGTCGACGCTGCGGCTCACCAGAGTTTTCTCCAGACAGAAGTAGCTGGCAAGGCAATCGCCGTTCTAGGTGGCGGTGTCGACGATGCAAGTATCACCCCACGCTCTCATGTCTCACTCGCTCATACAATTCTCGCGCGTGGCGGTGTGATCATCTCTGAATACACACCCAACACCTCACCAAGCCGAGGAACATTTCCCGCTCGTAATCACCTCATGGCGGCGATGAGTCATGGCGTTCTCGTAATTGAAGGGACACGTGATTCTGGTACGATGATCACTGCTGGTGTAGCACAAGAGTTAGCACGTCCTCTATTTGCGGTACCTGGGTCGATCTTTTCACCGCAATCCGTCGGACCGCATGATCTTATTAGCGAACACAAAGCAACGATCACCCTTAGCGCTGAGACAATCCTTACAACCCTTAATGCGTCAACAGAGAGCGGAAAAAAAGAGCATACAAAAGAGCACAATCTCACAGGTATCAACCATGCAATCTATGACGCGCTCAGTAACACACCAGAAGGCCTCGCCATAGACCAACTCATCGCAATACTCTCTTTTTCTGAGTCAGAAATTAGCACCGCTCTTGTCATGTTGGAAATTGATGGTATGATCAAAAAAACACAAGGAGGAATCTTTATCATTATTTGACGAGTCAGCACGAAGCATGTACTGTATGTCTCGGATCAGAATTTAAGATTCACCTTATTAAGAACAACACTTTATGAATCTTCTTATTGTCGAGTCACCTACGAAGACTAAAACGATAGGTAAATACCTTGGCAAAGACTACACCATCACCTCATCCGTCGGACACATCCGCGACCTCCCTAAGTCAAACAAGAAAGCGATTGACGTAGAGGCTGGGTTTGTGCCGCATTATGAGATCTCACCTGACAAACACAAAGTCGTCGGTGACTTAGTGCGTCTCGCAAAAAAAGCAGACACGATCTACCTCGCAACTGACCCTGATCGTGAGGGTGAGGCAATTGCCTGGCATATCGCAGAGATCCTCAAAGATGCCAAAGTTAAAAAGAGCGCCATGAAACGCGTCACCTTTAACGAGATTACCAAGTCTGCTGTCCAAGAAGCGATGCAACACCCCCGCACGATCGATGAAGACCTCCGCCTTGCTCAAGAGGCGCGCCGCGTCCTCGATCGTCTCGTAGGTTATGATCTCTCTGGTATCATCTGGAAAAAAGTTCGCTATGGCCTAAGTGCTGGACGTGTCCAGTCACCAGCTTTGCGCATCCTCGTCGCACGCGAAAAGGAAATCCGCGCTTTTATCCCTGATTATTTCTGGGTTATCACCGCAGAACTCAAAGGCGCGCAAACAGACAAGCTAACTTTTACCTGCAAGGATGATTTTAAAGTCGAAGTGGAAGGCCTCAGCGACGCAGAGCGCGAATCTCAGATCAAAGACGCAGAAAACAAAGTTGCTGATGTGACCAAAGCAGCAGCCAATGGAAAGTGGCAGATTACTGACATCAAAGAAACACCACGAAAGCGCTCACCTTACCCACCATTTACGACGTCAACTTTACAGCAGGCCGCCAGCTCACGCCTCGGCTTTTCTCCGTCACGCACCATGCGCACAGCCCAAAAACTGTATGAAGCTGGTCATATTACCTATATGCGTACTGACTCTGTCACACTCAGTAAAGACGCACTCAACACGATTAAAAAAGTTGTGACAGGCAACTATGGCGCTGAGCTTCACGCGCCACGCGCCTTCAAATCACGCAGCAAAAACGCTCAAGAAGCCCATGAAGCAGTCCGACCATCTGACTGTTCTAAAAAATCAGCTGGCAGTAACGAGGACCAGAAAAAGCTCTATAACCTCATCTGGGCACGCACAGTCTCCAGCCAAATGGTTGACGCAGAAGTCAAAAATACACGTATCACAGCCAACATAACAAATGGTACAATACCTGACTTTTTCCTCAAGGGTTCCCGTGTGATGAAACCAGGCTGGCTCCTGGCTGACCCTGGTGCGCGCTCTGAGGACGTTGACCTCCCTGCACTTGCGATCGGTGACGCACTGACGTTTTACGATACAACCGTTGATAAAAAAGAAACAGCACCTCCAGGGCGTTATAGCGAGGCCGGTCTTGTAAAGGAACTTGAGAAACGTGGTATTGGTCGCCCAAGCACCTACGCATCTATTATCAAGACAATCCAAGATCGGGGCTACGTCGAAAAAGAAGGACGCTCACTCAAACCTACAGATACAGGTGAAGTCGTTAGTGACTTCCTCGAGGCACATTTTGCACGCTATATCAGCGACACTTTTACAGCTGACATGGAAAATGAACTCGATGATATCGCACGCGGAGAGCGCGACTACAAAAAAACACTGACTGATTTCTACACCCCTTTTCTCAAAGAAATTAAAGCGAAAGAAAAACTCGAAAAAGCCACTGACCTCGGTGACGCTGATCCGAGCATTATATGCCCTGAGCCTAACTGTGGTGCCGGAATGATTGTTAAGCTCTCTAAGGGTGGTAAGTTTCTCTCATGTAAAAACTTCCCTGATTGTAGTGGTGCACGCACGATGGAGGGAGATGTCCTCGAAGGACCAAAAGAAACAGGTGAAGATTGCCCAGAGTGTGGTGGACCAAACTCAAAGAGTAAAAAGCCTGGACGCCTCATCGAACGTGAAGGTCGTTATGGGAAGTTTATCTCCTGCAACAACTACCCGAAGTGCAAATATATCAAGGAGGATCCTAAGGAGGCAGCTAAAAAGAAAACAGGTGTAAAATGCCCGTTGTGCAACAAAGGTGAGATGATGGAGCGCAATGGTCGTTTTGGTCCGTTTTTTAGCTGTACAGAGTACCCTGATTGCAAAAATGCTATCAAAGCGCGTCCTACAGGACGCTACTGCTCACACGTACGCGATGACAAGGACAATAAAGCGTGCGGCGCACTAATGATGGAGGGCACTAAAACAATTCCAGAGCGCTGTAGCGATAAGACATGTGCCAACCACCGCCCTGATAAACTTGAAAAAGGCAAAAAATGAGAATGACATCTGTCGAGTAATCACTTCAAAAGAAGAGTAAGAGGTTAAGGTAACCACTCTTCTTTTTTTAGTGAGGATAGGTCAGCTTAATTGTTATTTTATAAAGAAATTAGCGCATACCGCACACTAGAACCACACAGGGTCACAGTGTGTTATCTGCACAAAAAAACCACCCCTTCACAATATCAAATAATCTTTACTATAAATTTAAAAGCTGTTCAAAAATTATTGAACAGCTTCAAATATAAAATACCTTCTAGTGAAAAGTGCTGCAGAGGCACAATTTGATAATTCCGACCTTTCTACGCACTCCAGGGTCAGAATAACTCTCATATTTATTTAAATATTTTTCTCCATCCGCACTTCGCACTATGTATTTCAAGGCTTTCAAACCAGACCTGGAAAGCATCAGACACTTTTGAGTAGAATATGGAATACATGCCATCTCAAGCTCTCCATTTGAGATCATCCGCCTCAGCGGTTCATTAATTGATCCTACACTACTAAGTGGTCCCTGGAAAAGCACCTCATGAACATCATTCGCCAAATGTAAAAGTGCTTGCGATTTAAAAACTCCAGGCTCAATTTTTTTATATAGTCCAGCTACCAGCAAGCTGACCTCCACACCACTGGAACGTAAGCTATCCACGAAACCCCACCCTTTGTTTGATTTTTTTCAGTCTAGCACAGACTATCCCTAAGTCAATGACTTTTAAAAAAATAATATCTAAATTACGCTAACTAAAATTATTTATAAACTATTTTGAGTATGCAGATCAGAGAGCATATTAAAAGACTTGCGGGTTTCCGCAAGCCTTCTTCCCTAAAAAGGACTCATATGTTTATTTCCACGCGCAAATCCCACAAATGAAATCCATACTATTGCACAGAAAAAAACAAATCCTGTCGTTATCATGATTCCCTCAGACTGTAGATACATAAGCACCGCTACAACAAGCGATAGTATCTGCGACAAAGGACGAAGAATACCTCTGTTACGATAATAAGACCTACCCTGCTTTGTTCCTTCTCCATAATTAGACATCCAAATGCCCAAATGAACTAAAAACAGAAGTGCTACTGCAATGAATGCAGAGATCAACATTAACACTTGCACACCAGACAGTCCGTATATAAGCAAATAGAAAAGTGCCAAGGCTGCGGCTACATATGAATGATTTGTAATCTTTAAAAAACCTACTACCATCCCACTAACCTTTGTTGGCGACAAAAATCTATGCCTCGCTGAAGAGTTGTAGACTATCTCACCCATCCCTTCTTTAACAATGCTTGAATTCTGCTTTTTTTGAGATGTTTGATTCCGATCCTCTATCAACTCATTTATCTGAAATCGATAGCGCCCCATCTCAACCTGCAAGTCACTTATCGACTTCTTATATCGACGTCGATCACATAAAAACATAATAAGAAAAACAACTGAGAGCGATACAAAAAATAAAAGTACCGCCGCGTAGTACACCCACCCATCTACTGATTTAATCTTTTCGATAAAATGAATGCTGATGTAATTCAAGCCTTGAACACTCTCCTCTGCTAAGCCTTTTAGATTTACACTCCCAGCATCATAAGTCTCCGGCAGACCAATTCTACCCAGGAGCACAGCTTGAGATTGAACATCTCCCAAGTCATTCCTCTTTGGCAGTTCCATACTTCTATGAGTTGTATGGATATGCGAACTTCCCCCAGTTAAATCTTGTGTAAAAGTATCACCCCTTGGCAATACTGCTAAATCAGAATCTTTGGCAAATTCATTGAATTCCACTGCAGCGAGCTTCACGCTCGAGTTGCCTGATAGTAACGCCTCACCCTCATTATCCTCTGGCTTCCTGATATCCGACTCAACTAATAGCTCTCCACCTATTAATTCAGGAGTTGCTGAGCCAAATCTTAAAACTGGCGCTTGATCATAACTTGTTAAGCTCTCTTCACCTTCCGCTGCCTTTAATTCACTAAACTCAGGAACTGCACTTGAATTTGTGTCCACAGCAATTGACTGCACATCAGAGGACTGAGTAGCAATACCATCCTCACCTAACACATCTCCTCCTGTGACATTCTGAACATCAATAGTTCGAACATCAGTGCCTGAACCTAATTCTTCATTCACATCAGGAACTGACAAGTCTACTTCTTGAATCACCTTAGCTACATTTAATCGAGGCATTTTAATGATCTGACCGGGATGAATTAACTCCAGATCAAATTTTTCACTTGAGGAATTTATCCTCAAAACTTCTCCTAAAAAGTCTTGCAAACCTTCACTGTCCGCCTTTAGCGTAAAAAGATAGTATCCAGAGATTGTATCACCGGATTCAACCTTCATCGAGATGGATTGTGTTTCTTTTTCACTATCACCAACGAGCTCCCACGCCTGAACAGACATACAAGCCAAAGTAAATACAACAACGAGTACAACATTAGAAATTGTTTTCATTGCTTTCATGTTTTTCCTTCTATCAAAGTACCTAAAAGCACATTAATGCGCTTTTTTCACCTCATTATTTTTATCACAAAAAATAAATATTGTCAATAACTCTCAAAGAAACCCCCTTCAAACCCAGGCGCTTCCACCCTCTCTCTTATTGCTCTCTAGTGCTTTTCAAGCTAGCACTCCAAACTAATTAACTTGACTCTTTAAAAGATTCACACCAGGGTAGGGAACTAACCTGCTACATCACGCAGCAAAAAAACCAATGATAAACCTGGAGATTTATAAAATTATGAATAAAAAACTATTTCCAGAAATGCTCTTTCTCCTTAACTTCTTTTGGCGCCATCTTAGAGCGCATCATGACTTCTTGCTCTACCATAACCCTATCACGCCCGTACGTCAGACGAGAGAGCTCCTTAAGGTGTGGCACGAGGTCCTCACTTCCATCCGAAGGTGGGTATGTTCCCATGTTAAATGGAGAGACGGTTGTGTTATTCATAAGCAGCTTGGCGAGGCAGTGGTGATTACTTGTATTGATCAGATCCTGCGCTTCAAAAACTGGCGTAAACTGCTTCTCAAGAAAATCTGCATCCTCAGCACCAACACGAAATGCCACGATCGATCCCACGTTACCAAAAACTGCCTTAGAAATATCATCAGACAACTGTCCAATAAATTGATGTGCAATGATAAGTGCGAGACGGTACTTGCGTGCCTCAGATAAAATCTGCGCAATACTGTCTGTCGTCACATTTTGAAACTCGTCTATATAGAGATAGAAATCACGTCGCTGATCCTCATCTATATCCGTGCGTGAAAGCGCTGCCATCAATATCTTACCCACAATAACCATACCAAGGAGATAGCTATTTAATTCACCAATTTTACCCTTGGAGAGGTTAATAAGAACGATCTTACCTTCATCCATAGCCTCCCGAAAATTAAGTGTACTCTTCTGCTGGGAAATGATAGGGCGCATCATATCATTTGAGAGAAATGGTGTGAGTTTTGATGTGATATAAGGGACCATGTTCGCGAGAGATGCTTCCCCACCAGCCTTTTCAGCCTCTTTGAGCCAAAAGTCACGCACCACAACATTTTTACATTTCTCTAACTTCATCTTTCTGAAATCTGCGTCTGCGAGCACTTTAGGGATTTCCATCAATGTCGAACCTGACTCAGGGTCATCCATCACCAGAAGCATCGCGTTACGCATGTATTGCTCAAACATCGGACCACCAGTTGATTTGAGATCATAGAGCTTGTCGAAAATATTAATCATCTCATTTACCACAAATGTCTTCTCCTCAGGACGCTCATACTCCATCATATTAAGACCAAAAGGTCGCTCCGTATCCGATGGATCGAAATAAACCACGTCCTTAGCACGCTCCTTAGGAATTGCTGTCATAATATCCTCAATTGCATCCCCATGTGGATCGATAAAGCACATACCCTTACCGCTTCTTATATCCTGCTTGGCCATCTCCTGCAAAAAAGTTGACTTACCCGTACCTGTCTGTCCAATAGTATAGATATGACGTCGCCTATCACCCTCACCAATTCTAATCTCTGTTTCATGGCCACGGTAATCATTAAATCCAAGCATAATACCCTCTTCAGGGATATTAGTAGGCGGTGGTGCACTCCCTGCTTTGAGCCACTTAATCTTAGGCGTGTCGGTGGTAGAGATTGGAAAGTGAAAGATGCTCGCGATCTCCTCGATACCCAAGATCATACTCTGAGACTTGTTAAACATCCTAAAGATGTAATTGAAAATTATCTTTTGCGCCCCTTTCGTGTGATTGCGCACTCGGAAACGGTTGATGTCATTACGCTCAAACTGTGCAAAAGCATTTTCCATATGAGCAACAATTTCCTGCGCGCGTACTTCTGTACGTGCAGATGCAATCAGCCGCACATTAACCGCAAAAGCAGCTTTGCTGGATTTATTTTCGATCGCACGAATCAACTCCTGCTCTTCTGGTGTTAGCTCTACACGATCATTTTGCAAATGATCATTTTTCTTGGCGCTTGACTTAATTCCAAGAATCTCATTCATAACAGCTCCGATACCATCCAAAATCAACTGAAAAAAGCCACTACCAAGGCTGCTGCTTACCTGGGAAAGCCGCTTCCCCTGCTGCATCTCATGTGCAATTTTTCGCCCGGCTGATGCCCAGCCAGACGGCGCCGCCTGCATGACCAACTGAATACAAGCACCCTCCTCAACCGTTGAGAGTTTGCTAAGTGCTGTCGTGATCTCATTTAATGAGTCGGTACTCATATCTGCGTATGTGAAAAGCGGTAACGCATGAGTCTTACTCATCTGCAGCGTGCCAACCGCCACCTCACTCCCTGGTGCAAAAATTGTATAATCCTCAATCTTTTCCACTTCAGCATCAGTGAAATAACTATGCACCTGTTTCTCGAAAGCGCTCCGATACTTCTTTGGCACAGAGATAAAAAAAGAGATTTCCTCGCTGCCTGAAGGGTTTGCGATCTCCAAGGTAAAGTGTGGCGTACCATACATAAATGATTGTGAGCGCTTCGCAAGTTGTGCTAGCGCAGCAAAGAGATCCTCCATGATTTTCACCTCATCCTTCCAGGAATCTGCCTGCGCACTTTTATTTTCTAGCTGTCTACGATGACGCACTCTGATCACCTCAAGATCTTCATTCATCGCATTGTTTAGATTTTTACGATGACTCCCAAAACTGCGCCACACGAGGTATGACCCAGTGACGAGACAAACAACTGTTAATATGATCGCCGCAGTCCCAACGACGAGATTTATCATATCCATGTCCTCCTCCTTTTATGTAAAATTATTCCTTTATAAGACCCTTCATGACTAGCGCTTCATGAAAATCATCTGCAAGCATCCGGTCGTGTAGCTGATCGAGCACATAATAATCATCTATTTTACGAGCTGCATCTACAGCCTCTAGAATGCCTTGAGTCTGGGCTACTGCAAGCAAATGCGTAATTTGCGACTCACGATCCTTAAGCTCAGAAACATCCACCCCGCTCAGATTCTCATCATTAGTTGTAGCTGATACCTGAGATGAGCTAGCTAATATCTTACCATAAACTGCATCCTTCTCGCCCGCGCTCTTTTCGTGAATCTTATCAGGTGACACGATTTCCTCTATTTGATTTTCATTTAGATTGAGACCATCTAATTCGACACGTGTCTCTGGTGCTTGTGGACGCTCACTTCCACCAAATTCCTCACTCATACCTGTTTATCTATTTGTTTACTGGTCCATCTCCTCAAGTCGCTCCATCTCTTCTTTTTGAAAAGCCTCTAGATCATCAAAAAATGTAACCGTTTCTTTTTCGACAAATTTTTCATAATCAGGAAATGCTCCCTTAAGAAAAGATTCAATTTCATCATCTGCGACCATATCATCCTCCAGCTTCTCAATAAGCGTCTCTTGATCTTCTTCAGAGAGCTCTACCATCACACTAGTGATCACACGCTGCATAAGCGCACTCATCGTGTCAGATATAAGATCATCCTGCTCCTCTGTAGACAGATCCTCTAGACCGATCTTCTTAACAAGTAACTCTTTGATTTCTTCTGGATTCATATTTTTATATTATTTTATTTTTTAGGGTAGAGCTCATCTAATTTACCAGCACTTTCCGCAAGTGCAGATATATCCATAAATGCTGCAGAAACTTTCACATCAGACCTAGTTGTCATCACCGTCTCTACCACAGAATCACCCAACACCTCCTTAGCTTTTTTTATAAACTCCGTCATAAAATCCGATTTCGCACTTTCCACCTCTGTTAATGCACTTACAGGCATATTCATAATAGCTGTATCACCCCCATGCGGCAAAATATACACCTGATTAAAAAGTGGTATCACATTCTCAAGAAACCTGCCTCCACCAGCACTCTCATATCTCACAATAACTGCGTTTGTATTAGCCTTTACCTCACTTAGTGACATATTACCCAGATCAGCTTCAAATTTCTTTTGTTGCTCTGCAATACTATCACCAGCCTCCACTGCAGTTTCAACTGGGACTTCCGCTGAGATGTTTTCTCCTGCCGTACTGACTAAGTCAGCTGGTGGCACCATCCCAGTAAAGAGAGCATCATAGCGACCCGCACTTTCTGCTACAGCAGAGATTTCTACCACGGCATCACCCAGAGACATATCTGACATTTTATCAAAAACTTGATTGACAACTGAGTCACCCAATGTTGATTTTGCATTTGCAATAAAAGCTTGCACCACCTCACGATTGTCTTGATTGCCATATGGGACGAGATTCCACCCATCGAACTTATACGCTTCAAACTCAAACATGTCCTGATCCATATTATGCCCTGCTGCAAAAGCTGTTTTAAAATCAGCCAGCGCATTGCGAGCAAAGTCTTGGTCAAAAGCTTCATACTGCTCCTTTACTACATCCGCATTAGCATGAATATCCGATATTTTCATCTCGCCAATATGTGCAACAAACTGCTCTTGTTTCTCTTGCGGCGTCAGCTCTGATGCTGATGCCCGCACCCCCTCTAAGGCGCCTATTCCTTTATCAGATCCACCAACAAGCTCATTTTCTGCCGCTGAACCTGAGACCACCTCCCCAGAGTTCCCCACGACTTCCACTTCTGGAAGCTCATAATCCATCGTTACGCTCTCTGGGCGCGCTGCTTCAATTGTAGAATGAGAGATTTTCACCTCACCATCCGCCGCAAAAGAAAGGTCAAATTTGTCATCCGCATGGACGAGATCGAGCGTTTTCCAGGCCTCTCCTGCAGTATATTGCTTTGCTTCCTCAGGAAAACGATCAAGTGCATATTCATTTAACACTGGAATCACCTCACTAAATTTTACCTCACGACCCAATTGACTCTCCATCGCATCTTTTACAGCATTAGACAACGAACCCTTCTCTCCTATTGTCAAACCTTCTATTTTCTCGACACCTGATTCAGCACTCACTTTTACGGCCTCACCAGACTGCACCTGCTCAACGATCGCCTGATGTTCAGCTGAGGCAGAGTCGTACATGCCATAATCCTGACTCATTGCAGTTTGGGTAGGATCCAACTCTGTAG
>JAHDCW010000015.1:0-12253 GCA_020629675.1 Minisyncoccota bacterium
CATGTTCTTTGATGTTATTCTTCAGTGTCCAATAAAGGGCGTAAAGTTATTTTAGGAGATATCCGTGAAAGATCTGCAGAAATTTTATAGACACTACACCATAGAGGATGGTGGCGGACAAATGAGCGGCGAGTTTTATGACGCGCCGATTGAGTTCCTGTGCGGTAAAAATTGGCTTAGGGGAGCTGATAATGGATTGTATCGCGAGTTGCAACACTCTCAAACATCAGGTGGTCGCAGCGGCGATATGAGTGTGGAAATATTAACGTACAGTGTTTTCAACTGTGGCAGAGAAGCGGGGTGGACTACTGGCAGCGTCTCACTTTATGTAGTAAGCGATAATAACACAAGCGGTGGCTCTACATGCGTGACAATACTGTTTAATCTGGATGGTGAGTCGGAAAAAGCAAGAGAGCTCATATCATTATTGGAATTAGCAGGTTATGCATCCAGTTACGCTTCTTTCAGAGAAAGGCCACTAGAAAAAAATCGTAGTTTTAAGTCATATCTCGATGAGGTGCCTGGATCTTTTGGGGAATTTCGGAAAATCTAGGCACAAGGCACGGGTTAATCAACTCGTCGAACAGGGATTGTTCTACGAGTTTTTATTTGGCTTAAATCACAGGCAGTATTTTTTTGGTTGATAAAATTCATGTGCCATCTGCGCAAGAAACTACTAAAATTAATTTTGGATTTATGGAGCACACTTTAGTCTTTGTTGGAGGGGTATTTGCTAAAAGAAAAACTACCGTCTAATAGACGGTAGTTGGTCATGAGGTATTTGCAACTGGGATGATCGTGCGGATAAAATATGATGCAAATTTAAATCAAAGTTATCACTACACCAACGAGACAGGGGGTGACCTGCTCTTATTTGCAGCTTTTCCCATGCTCCTCGGTGTTCAGAAAGCTTGTTTCTGCCTTTGTCTGTAATTTTGTAGAGAGTTATCTGGCTACCACTTTCAGACTTAGACTCACGGATAAAATTATCCTCTCGAAGTTTTTTGATTATGGGATAGACAGTGCCTGAGTGAAGACTCTTTCCTCGTTGATCCTCCAATTCTTCCCAAATCTGATGTCCACTTATAGGTCCTCCTTTACTTGCTAGGATTGCAAGAATATCGGCGCTTAACATATTGACTCCTCTTTTTCCCTAAAAGTATATACTTATAAAAGCACATAAAATTTAATATGTAAATTAGAAAAACTGTCTTCTTCTGATACGTCGACGTGCTTGTCACGATATTGCTAATCCTTTTATTTGGTTGTGTAAAAATACGTCATGCTTTTTTGGGTGGATGTGATTTTTGATGGAGGTGTCTTTTTTTAGTGGTGCGGGTGAATAAATAAAGTTAGGGCCTTGGAGTCTAATACGCTGTGAAGATGAGGTGGTCCCAAAGGCTAAATAAAAGCCTTTAGCGATGTTAGCTAAAGGCTTTGCATTTGCATATTGACTACGCAGATGACTTTAAGTCACTCATGCTTATAAAGTGATTTATAATTGGATCAACTTGATCTTTATGTGCAGTCAAGTTACATCCCCACTCTTCCATTTTAGAAAAGTCGTCATTATCCCAAGAGATCCCAAAAATTGGAAATTCTGAACCTTTCTTTTTGCGGACGTGACGCACAAAGTCTTCACATGTAGCCTCGGGATTCTTTTCTTTGGGGTGCATGGTGGCCATGACCGCTTCTACTTCTTCCGCTGCTGCATCAAAAGACGCCATTGCTATCGAGATATGAGCCACAATAGAATAATCAAGTTCTAATCTGCTTATTAAGTTCATGAGGCCTGTACAGTACGCTAGATCGCCGTCAAGGACTAAAACTTTCATAGGACTAACCTTGTTGAAATAGGGATTGAAATAATAACATTCAAAGCATAGATAATCAATTACTTCTATTTTAAGGTTGAAATACAACAATAGGAATTGACAAATTTTAAATAGTAAGTAAATATTAAAACCTGTTCATTTATGGAAAAACATGATGTCTGATTTGCATACGGATGAATATGGTAATGTGATAGGGGAGGAGGAATTAGAGGTGGCAGGGTATCTCGTGGATATGCTGCCAGGCCCTTACGCTGACTACCTAACTCAAATAGCGGGAGCAATATGCGCATCCTACAACAGCTGTGGATATGATCATGCTATTGAAACTCGAAATGAGCTGAGGAATATACGCGTTATAGAGGAAAATCACTATGATCAGGATATGGATGAAGATCCAAATCAGCCTGATTGGGAAAGTCTCGCCGCTAATGCGGGTGGGTACTATATTTTTTTCATCAACTGATGCTTAATATCACAAAGCCTTAAAAGGAGGGGTGTGCAGGCAGGATGTTTCTTTTGAGTTTAAAATGTGTAGTTACAACAAGGGGGTTTTATGTTACTTGATATTTTATTAGTGTTTGTATGTATTGCAGTCTTTGCGTTTTGTGAGATAAAGATACATGAGAATAAAGATGTGGATGAGAGGTGGTATTTTATATGGCACGGTTTAAGCATCGCGTTGATACCGTTTTACGCTTATGTGTACAGTCTGCGCAAAAATGAGGATTTATTGCCAGGTATCTCATGGCTTGACGGCTTCACAGCATACCTCTTGATGGGGCTTCTTTTCTTTGTCCTGCTCAAGGTTGTTAGGTTTTTACCTCATTTATTTGGTGATTTGGTAGATGCTCTTTTTCCTTGAGAGCTCAGTCAAATCAGGATCGTTGGCATTGCCTATCTGGTCATTTATTCACCTGTCAACGCTTTAACGATGCGTCTTCAGTATTATTGGGGACGTTTTTTTATGCCATTTCTTGATTTATGAATTTTCTTCGAGGTGATTTTTGCCTTTGGAAAATGGGTTTATTGTAGTAAGGTTCAATTATGAATAAAATTAGTATATTTTTTGGGTGTGCGGTTTTTTTCTTGATTGCACTTAGTGGGTACGTGTTTATTTATTCGGATCATTTTGATACTTATTACGGTCAACCTAAAGACCTAAAAGATGAATTGACAAGGGGTGATAGGGTGGTTGAAGTTGATGTTATAGAGGTTGAAATCTCAGGAGGAGAAGGGGGTGGTGCAATGGAAAGTGGAGGTATTGATTCAGTCCAGGAGCAGGCTGCAAATGAGATAATTAAAGAAACAGCTGATGCAGTTGCAGGGTCTAAGATTGCTGTACTGACAAATGCGAGTTGCGGCAGTGCAATATCAGTTGTGCGTCAGGTGTCGCTGCGTCTGATAAACGAAGTTCGGTCACAGTCTCGACAGTGTGGTGATGATTTTTTTGCTGCCGCACCTCCTATCGCGTGGAGTGAGCGGCTAGCGTCTGCAGCACAAAAGCATTCTGATGACATGGTACAGGGTGATTTTTTTAGTCATGATGGTAGCGATGGTTCCGATCTGGGTCAGCGAGTCAGATCTGTTGGTTATCACTACAGGGTGATTGGGGAAAATATAGCAGCGGGTCAACTTACAGTCGATGAAGCCGTAGATGGCTGGGTGGGCAGTCCTGGTCACTGTGCCAATCTTATGAATCCACAATTTAAAGAAGTGGGTATCGCATGCACGCAGGATGGATCCACTGAGTTTGGTCAGTATTGGACTATGGTTTTAGCTGAAGGGAGTTGGTAGTAATATTTAAAAATTTTGTCGGGGGGAGGTGAGTTCAGCTTCTGATATTGACAAATATGCTAAAATATTATATATAAATAATGACACAGAGAGGATTATAGAATGCATTACTTAGATGAACGTAGTTCTTCTCCGGCTAAGTTTTTGTTCTTATTGGCTGGCATTGTAGTTTTCCTTGTAATTACATTATGGGGAAATGTTTTTTTTGAAGGATTGAGGTTCATACTGCTGGTAGTATCAGGAGCATGGGTCGCAGTCGCATTATTTTTTACGCTACGAGAACGGCGCACAAGTGTGTTATAGAATTTTCTATAGCAAAAGCCTCTGGTTGATTCAATCAGAGGCTTTAAGTTTAGGTCTCAGAGAGGTCGTTTTGAGAGAAATTTTTACCACTATTTGTTTGTAGGCTAAATCTTAGCGCTTTCATGTCTTTCAAGGCTATGCGAAGATTGGTGCGAACACCTGTAAAGTCTTCGATGAGGACAAAGAGAATGTTGTACTTTGAACATCGATAGCGTGCCTGTTGAATTTTTTGCTCAGCCACCTCTAGATGCCCTTCATGGTCTTGGTCGTTTTTGTGCTGAAATCTTTTCTTGATCTTGGTGCCGCGTTGCTTAATCTGGATGGGTATCCAAATGTCACTGCCACCACGTTGAATATAAAAATCAATCATCGACGCATCTTCGCGCTTGGATGCGGGTAGAACATAAGATTAGCTTAGCTTGAGGTGTGTTTGTGCTGTGACCAAGCGAAACCCATGGCGACGCATAGAGCCTAAAAAAACAAGCTCACGTTTGGGTAGAATGCGATTTGGAGTCATGTGCGATCCCCTGTGTAAAGTGCTAAGTATAGACTAGCATGAGAGCTATGAGTGCCTCAAGCGTTTGACGTTGTGTTAATCTTGCAGTATTTTATTAAGTTGAGGTGTTCTCAACATACCTTTTGTTTTTTTTGGAAGAGGAGAGAGATGTGATCAAAGTACGTGTGACAGACCTTGGTTGTCAAAAAAATAATGAAGCTTCATTCTTCGAGCGTTTAGGGGAGATAATCATCTCCAAATTTGATGGGCTGATAAAAGGGGATTATCCAGCGGTCTCTGTGGAATTTTCAGATGATAAGGTGGGCGTTGATGATCTTCACAGGCTTGTAGTGAGTATTTCCTTGGCGGATTATGAGTCTGCGGAGGGCGATGAGGAGCTGGCTCGTGACATAGGATGCTCTCTGAGGGATGAGTTGCCTGAGCTGGAGATCAGTCCGTTCTGCGTTTCTGTGGAAAGACCTAATCCGAAAATTGTTTTATGGGAGAGTGTTTCATGAGTTATCGTGTTATGGCGATCTCATCCATTGCCAGATTAAAAGGTCCGCGTCCGCGCTGTGCTCACCAGCAAGCAACAAAGCGATGGATTTGTGGCAACCCAAACTGCGGGAAATATGTGCAGGCGAATAAATCATGTAGAACATGTAACGATCGAAATTATAGCGCAAGAACTAGAGAAAAGTAATTGTGGTAAATGACCTGCAAAAATATTTGCAGGTCATCTTTTTTGTTTGTTGGTATTTAATTTTTTGGGTACATGTCGCATGAGGCCTGAGAGTCTTGTTGATTTTTCCCTAAAAAGACAAGGTGAGTGTGTAGAGAGAGGTGGCTTGAGGTAGGTAAAATTTATTGACAAAAGTATAAATAAATTATATTATTTAATCCTACTTTAAAAAGGTGATTAAGTGATGGATGGTATTTTGCAGGATGTTTCCAGGAAAGTCTCTCATGTAGTTAGAATTTTATCGCTCGGTGTTTTTCGTTTATTGCTAATCGTGGCGATGTTTATGACTGGTGGGTCAATTTGCTTGTTATATGCAGCTGCTATCGGCATGGTTTTCATGGGGGGTTATAGCGAGATCTTTTTGGTGTTGCTGTTCGGGTCATTCTTGCTCAGTGCCGCCAGTTATCTTGTGGGTAAAAATTCTAAGATGGTTGTGATACTATTGTTGATGACTGTATCTAATGTGTTGATACTAACTGCTTTGTGGTCAATGGCGGATGAGGTAATTATGCGTCTTTATATTTCATTTTTTGGCCTCATGATCCTCAGTCTTTTTATTGCGTATTTTTCTCAGCTTGGAGTCAGTGAGACTCGAGTTGAAGGGTAAGAATTTTTTTGTGAGCTGTTAAGATAGTCATCAAAGAACTATGAAAAAGAATACAATTCAATTTTCAGGTAATCATACTTCTTTGACGAAAACATCTCGTGAGTTGTTGAGGGCTTTATCTCGCTGTGAGGAGGTTGGTCGGGTTTCACCGGGACAGATCATGTCGGTGCGCGCCAAATCACAAATTGTAAAGATACGCAGAGAAGGTGCGCTTTCGATGACAGTGACAACGGCCGGTGATGGTATACAGGACTTGTTTGTTATCTGTCGAAAAAGTGAGTTAGCATTTGATGTTGTTGTTTCGTGCATTGAGGGCTGGGCGAAAAAAAATAATATGATTTTTCGCGTATACGATCAGAGGCGATCTTTGTGATTTTACTGTGAGAAGATGTGATGACAGGTTGTATTTTTGGATTATTATGCGCATAGAGGAGGTTTGAAATGTTTGATGAATCGAAGCAAAGCGTTGCGTATTTGCTGGCTGCTCTGCGAATAACTGTGCAAAATTCTTTTAAAGAACGTGAGTGTATAAATTTAGCAAGAAACGTCTCTTCTGATCTTTTTTTGCGGCCTGATTACGATAGTAAGCCTAGTCAGGATGTTGTTTTTTTGGAAAAGCTGTTATCAGAAAATGAATTAGAGTTGACTGATGATAAGATACGCATAACAAGAAAGGGTTGCGATGTGCTAGCGATTCTTTTGAGAGAAGAATTTGTGCCTTACCTGAATACACAGGAAGGCTGCAGTGATAGGAGAAGAGAATTACTTAAAGCGCAGTTAAAAGAAATTACGTCGTTAATAATAGACTTCAGGGCTGCGTAGATAAATATCAAAAGTGGTAGGTGTATGTATTTAATGTGTGAAGCAATAAGTTGAGGTTTGCAATCGCATTGAATAATGCGTTCATTGCTTATGTGTTTATATTAAAGTGAAAAGCTCTCAGTAATCATACTGAGAGCTTTTTATATAAAGAGAAAGTTATAATTCTCATACATGACAAAGAGATTCAATAGTGCATTGAGATATGTAAATCTAGGTAGAGTATATTTATTTAATAAAAAAACATCGGTGGTTATGATATAATTTAAAAAAATATAAAACCTCCTTATGAAATTGAGACTCTTTGGATTTTTTGCGTCTTTTCTGTTTGTTTTTTTGATTAGCAGCACACATGCGGGTCCAAATGAGACCTTTCCATCTATATCGCTATCAAAGCATTTTGATGGTACAGCCCCATTTGATCTTGATGATAATGTAGGTAATGACAGTAGCGCCAACAATGGTCGTGTTCGCGCAGGTCAGATCATTTCTTATAAGGTTGATCTCAATCTCAATGATGCTACAGCAGCTGTTCCAACTCCTTATGATAATGTCACCGTAAACTTTGACCCGCTTCCACTTGGATATCGATGGGATGATCTGCCGCTGGTATGTAATGGTCCAGGATCGGGCATAACCGGAGATGGTGTCACGGCGCCAAGTGTTCTTGTTTGCAATACGGGTACTTATAGCACTGGAGATGCATGGAGTTTTGATGCTAATGTTTTAGCGCTACCATCACTTATTGATGGCACATCAATGCAGTTAAATGCGACGGTTGAAGCAGATGATGTGCCAAATACGGATGCAGATAGCACAGGCCTCGTGGTGGGAACATCTCTTCCTAAGATCGATCTACAAAAAACAGGGGCGTGGTGGCGAGGTACAAAGGTTGTGGATGGTGTGCCTGGAGGTATATATTCTTACGGTATCGGTATCAAGCTCAAGCCTGGATCGGAGTTGCCTGCTTTGCCGATGACATTGACTGATGATATTAGCGGTATTCATCCTGATGCACAATTTTATGGCTGTGCACTAAACTGGCAGCGAGGTAATGGGAATATACTTTATCTGTCATATGCTATGCCCGCTGGTCGCATCGGTATTTATGGTGGCACAAACCCTGGTTATTCTACCATTGAGAGATCTGTAGAGGATTCTGGGTCGATTGATTGTCAGCCTCAGGCGGGTAATGAGCAGGTTGTTGATATAACGCTTGATGATATAAGCACAAACCCAGATACATACCCGGATTTTCTCTATAGCGGAGCTGCTGTTAGTCCTGGGGATCGCTGGATTGGCGCTTATGCGATTGGGGTGTGGGTCCCTTACTCTGCCTTTTTAGAGGAGAATAGCTTTTCTGTTTCCGCTGAAAATGTGACTGATGATTTTGATCCTGTTGGAGGAATTACGGGACGGCCTAATTTTGGTGATGCTGAGGAGCCTGGTGTAGGTCTTACCAACCTTGATACAGCTGGAGATACGCTGCTTACCGGCTCAGAGAATAATTACGAAAGTCTTATTTATAGGCCTGGTCCAGGCTATCTTGATAAGCGGGATTATGTCTACTCAAGCGCTATCAATAGTAGTCATACTCGAAATGGAGATATGATAAACCAGGATATCTGGGGTGGATATGTGGGCTCATCTTATAAGTCTGGTGATGGTGTGCGAGCTGCTGGGAGTAGTTACACGTCATTGAGTACGACTTATTTTACGGGTGTGCGTGAGATACCAGCTGGGTTTATTAGCTGTGTCACAATTGATAATGAGCATGTAACGGTAGCACCTATTGATTTTTATCCTACAGAGGGTGCGTTTGTGTGGGGTCAAACAAGTGTAGTCAGTGCTAATTCAGCTGGTTGGGTCGTAGAGTATGGCGTGGGAGGTGCTGATGGTGCAGCCGGCGGCTGGGCTAGCCATGATGACCAACGGACAGGTACGTGTCTCGATGATGATTCTACTGGAGGTGTTTGGTATGATGATATCACTACCGTACCGGGGGGAGCTGGTGAGATTACTAAGGTGCGAGCTCGAACGACAGATGTTTATACTGTGGAGGAACAGTTGGCGGAGATTGGCACGGGGAGTTACTCCTATAATTATCTCAATATCCACCTGCAGGTAAAACCTGCGGCAGTACTGGGGGAGCATGTTCCAAATCATGGAAAATATTATGACCCAACAGATTTTTGGTTTGGAAATGCGAGTAACGAAGGTTGGATTAATTCAACCTATGATGGGGATAGTGGTGTTGGGTCGCATGGTGACCGTATAACTATCACAGGGACGAGGGTGCGCCTCGAGAAAACAATTGTGGATTTTGCGACAGAGTCGCAGAGCACCCTTTCAGGGGCGCAGCATCAATGGTTTCTAGCGCCAACTTCGGATGCCTTGGGTGTTGTTCCAGCTGGTGATGCTGTCAACGTAAGAATTGTAGACACGCTTCCGGAGGATATTACGTATATTCCAAATTCAGCGCTCTGTGTGGACGCTGCCGCAGCTATACAACCGTCTAGTTGTGAGCCAACTGTGACACCAAACCCTGATGGCACTACTGACTTGGTGTGGGAGTTTGGGACGTTTACCGCCGGACAAGTTATGACGCGTATTAGCTTTGAGACAAACTCGGCGTCCACTATTTCAGATGGTGAGATAAGACAGAATTCCGCAGTCATCATAGCAGATAATGATAACTCAGATGTGGAGTGGCGCACTGATACTGCTTTTGCGCAGTTTACTAATCCCAGTGCATTTTCTGTAGACAAATCCACGCCACAATCTTTAGTTCAACCTGGAGATGATCTGACATTTAGATTGACTTTTGCTAATACTGGTACAAATGTTATCAATTCCACTGAGTTCATAGATTGGTTACCGCATGATACGGACAACCGTGTGCCGAGTACGAGTTACACCGGTCTGTATGATGTAGTTTCGGTGACTAATACATCGGGTGTGGGCGGTGTCGTGGAGTATTCTAACTTTCCTTATGCAAGCCTAAATCTGCCAGCTGATCATGATCCTGATACGATCAATCCCGGCATTGTTTTCTGTGAAATAGCAGATTTTGGATCTGCTGGTTGTCCGAATGATTTGACGGAAGTTACGGGTATTAAGTTTCTAGGAGGCGTAATGAATCCTTCCACTGTATCGAAGTGGGAGATAGTATTGCGTCCTGATGCGACAAATGTAAATGCTGTTGGGGATGTATACACTAATACGTTTACGGGTCGCGCAGAGGGTATATCCTTACCTGTAACATCAAACAATGTGCCAGTTACAGTTGTTTTAGGGAGTATTGGCGATTATGTGTGGTATGACACCAACCTGGACGGTGCACAAACCAATGGAGAGGATCCTGTAGAGGGTATGACGGTGGAGCTTTTGGATGCCGGTGGAAATGTTTTACGTACAACCACAACTCAAAGTGATGGTTCTTATATTTTTGATAATCTGAGAGCTGGAGATTATCGTGTACGATTTGTTCCTCTGTCTGACTATGTGATGACCTTACAATACGATGCTTCTGTTTCTATTGACTCTAATGCAGATATTGTCACAGGTGAAACAGAATTGATTTCTTTGCCTATAGGACAAACACTCACAAGTATTGATGGTGGAATTACCGGTTCACGACCAGATATCTCGATTATAAAAATGATCGAGGGTGTTGATGCTAATGATGCCCCTGGGGTAGGCTTTGATCTTGGTGATGTTATGAATATTTCTTTTTTGGTAGAAAATACAGGCAATATGAATCTTAGTGATGTGACGGTTACTGATAATCTTATTGCTTCATCTGATATTATATGCCCATTTAGTGAGCTAAATGTTGGTCAGAGTATGACATGCACAGCTACTTATCCTGCGCCTGCAGTCACGGATCAGCATCTCAACACGGCAACCGTGGTGGGCACTCCACAAGAGCTGCCGGGCGGTAATCAGTTGGATGATGTAACCGATTCTGATGATGCGCACGCATACACGCATCAACTTCCTGGCATATCGATCGTAAAAAGTATCAATGGAGATGATGCTAATAGTGCACCGGGAGTACAAGTAAATCCAGGTGGGACTATGAGTGTCGATTTTGTTGTTACAAATACAGGGAATGTGGAGCTGGATCCCGTTGTGATTTCTGATGATACGATCTCCTCTGCATTAATTAGTTGCCCGCAGACAAAGCTTGATGTGGCAGATGTTATGACATGCACTGCGACAGTTGCTACTCCAGTAGCTGGTGCTCAACACACAAACACTGCCACAGCAACTGGTACTCCGATCACTACACCTGGATATCCTGCACCTGAGGATGTGGAGGATCAAGATAGTGCAAATGCTATCGGGATTGATCCGTCCATAGCGGTAAAGAAATACATCGATGGAGAAGATGCTGATGATCCTATTGGTGCGCGTGTGAATCTTTTGGGAACAATGAATGTAACATTTGTCGTTGAAAACACTGGAGATGTTACCCTTGATCCTGTTGTTGTTACAGATGATAAGATTAATGCGGCTGATATCAACTGCCCGCAATCACTTCTTACACCAGGTGAAGTGATGACATGCACTGCCTCATATCCATCTCCGGCAGTCACGGATCAGCATGTCAACACCGCTACTGCTGTAGGCACACCTCCTGAGTTAAGTGATGGTACGCAGCCTGACAATGTGAGCGATCAGGACAGTGCGCATGCATATGTAGAGGATATGCCAGGCATCTCGATTGTTAAGTACATCAGTGGTGATGATGCTAATACCGCTCCTGGTGCCGTCGTCGCACCTGACGAGGATATGAATATTACATTCCTTGTTACAAATATAGGAAATATAGCCTTGGATCCTGTGGTAATATCGGATGATACAATTTCATCCGCTAACATCACATGCCCAAATCAGAGATTAGACGCCGGTGCATCGATGACGTGCTCAGCTCAAAATGTGCCTGCTCCTCCAGTGGGAGATCAGCATACAAATATCGCAACTGTTTCTGGCACACCTGAAAGTTCGCCAGCTGACCCTAACCCGGATGATGTAACTGATAGTGACCCAGCCAACGCTCAAACAGCAAACCCTTCAATTACCATCATTAAATCAATCAATGGAGATGATGCGAATACAGTGCCTGGTGTTATGATCGATCCAGCACAACCACTCACTATTACCTTTGATGTAGAAAACACAGGGAATACAGTTCTCAACAACGTTACAGTAACTGATAGTGTTATCCCCACAGAAGACATTACCTGCCCGCAGACAACACTCGCAGTTGGTGCGTCGATGACATGTACAGCATCCTACAACTGGATCCAAGGTGAAGAGAGTCATATGAATACAGGCTCTGTCTCTGGTACGCCAGTACTTACAGATGGTAGCACTCTCCCGGAGACAACAGACGACGATCCTGCTCATGCATTTGCAGCAAACCCTTCAATTACCATCATTAAATCAATCAATGGAGATGATGCGAATACAGTGCCTGGTGTTATGATCGATCCAGCACAACCACTCACTATTACCTTTGATGTAGAAAACACAGGGAATACAGTTCTCAACAACGTTACAGTAACTGATAGTGTTATCCCCACAGAAGACATTACCTGCCCGCAGACAACACTCGCAGTTGGTGCGTCGATGACATGTACAGCATCCTA
>JAHDCW010000015.1:12353-22765 GCA_020629675.1 Minisyncoccota bacterium
CCTGCCCGCAGACAACACTCGCAGTTGGTGCGTCGATGACATGTACAGCATCCTACAACTGGATCCAAGGTGAAGAGAGTCATATGAATACAGCAACGGTAAATGGAGTGCCGGAGCTCCCAGATGGAACGCGTATGAGTCCTATTGATGACGATGACATTGCTCTTGCTTTTGCTGCGAGGCCTGATGTTGAGTTGATAAAATATATCGATGGCGATGATGCGAATGAAGCGCCGGGAGTGGCTGTGCTTTCTGGGGGTGCTATGGATATTACTTTTGAGATTCGAAATACGGGCAATACAGTTCTTAACAACATCGTTGTTACGGATGATGTTATAGCCTCATCTGAGATTCTTTGTCCGGGATCTATTTTGGCTCCTGGAGAGATTATGATATGTGAGGTGCTTGATTATAATGTTCCTGATGATGGAGAGCTTCATACAAATATTGGAACTGTTACTGCGACGCCTGAGTTGCCGGGAGGTGAGCCAATGATTGAGATCACCGATGAAGATCCTGCAAATGCTACGGGTGCGCTGCCGGTGCCTGATATATCTCTGGATAAAAGTCTTTATCGTGGGCACGATGGTGGAGCTTCTTGTGATACAAATGCTGTTGACGAGTTAATAATTGTTAATAAAGAAAAGACGCCTCAAGATGTAACCTACTGTTTTGTTGTACGTAATACGGGCAATACCAGGCTTACAAATATATTCATCGATGATCCATTGCTGAGTATTACAAGTGATGATATGACGTTGGTGTCCGGTTCTGCACCGCTGGAAATAGGTGAAACCATGGTCTTTTATTATGAGACAGCAACTGACACGAGCATTGACAATGTTGCGGTAGTGACAGCTGATGGTCTAAATAAAGATGATACACCTATTGGCGGTAGTGTCACTGATACGGATGACAATGCTCTTTTGATTTATGTAACAGATCCGCCTTTTGGAAAAAAGATAGGAACCAAGGAGGGTGATGATGTCATAAATTGGAAGATGACATGGGTCAACGACTCTGGTTATACAGCAGGGGATGTAAAGATTTATGATGAGCCTCCAGAAGATACAGAATATAACGGTAACCTGGTTTGTACTGCAAATGGAGATACGGTGATAAGGGAGTGTGTTTTCAGTCCTCCGAGTGCGGAATTTCCACGAGGTCGCGTATTTGTAAATGCTGATATCGGGCCTGATGAAGGTGTCTCCGATATAACGAGAGCCAGCAACAGTCTTGTGATTAGTTTTGATGTGGTGGTGACAACAGAGAAAGAGGTTTCTGTGGAGAATCAGGCGACTCTAGAATGGAACCCAACTGATGGTGAGACTCTGACAACTGTTACTGATGATCCGACTGTGGGTGGCGATGAAGATCCAACAATTATAAAGATTGAATCTCGTGAGGATAAATGGGAGGATAAAAAACCTAGAGTTACAAGTATTGTATGTACACCACAAGACACAACGCTTATCACGTGGGAAGATCGCGCGAAAGGCGAAAATGGTTACATAGTTGAGCGAAAACGCGTAGGTCAAGGAGATTTTGAAATTATTGCACGACTTGGAAAAAATAGTGAGTCATATGAAGACAAGACACTAATTCCAGGTCACACCTATGCATATCGTATTAGCGCATTCCATGGAAATGATAGGACGGATTATTCGATTGTCGCAGAGTTTGTTGTACCGCGGGAGCTAAACACAACAGGGGCTAATGTTCCCCATGAGTTTGTAAGTTCGGGAACAGTTGTTGGGAATTCTGACTTAGCCTCAGCTGATGAGATTGAAAATTCTACAGATGATTCTGGGGCCATATTGGGCCTTAAAAATGAGATGGAAAATGTGTTAGCGCTTGAAGCTGAACGTAAGCAGGGAGTCGAAAACGGAGAGAATGGAGAGCTCGATGAAAAACCCCAGGGAGTTAATGAGAGGTTAGATCGACGAGTGTTGTCATGGCTATTGATTGGCGTAGGGTCAATGATTGCTTTTGTGATATTTTTGCTGGCTCGTAATCGCATACGTGAATAAAGATCGCATAGGTTGTTGAAGATGTATTAGTTAGAGTTAGGGGGGGGCGGCTTTCAGTAAGGGGTTTGTGCGTTGCAAGCTAATTAATTCAAAAAAAGAGACAGATGATATCTGTCTCTTAGTGGTATCAGCCTCTCTTTGATATGGAGAGCATTAATCTGCACTCCTGTATTTTATTGCTTAGACATGCACTTAGCCCTTTAGATGCATAGTTTAGGGTATCCAGAATCATGTCAGACTCATCGAGATATCTCTCAATTTTATCGCGGGTCCAAAACCCTGGAAAAATATCCAAGTTTGAGGCTCTATCGGCCATTTTGACACAGGCGACGCGGGAGGGACGATCTTTTATGCGGCCTAGATTTTCCCACATCTTCGACTTTTTAGAGCCTTTGTGGCTTGCATCTAATGTTAAGGCTTCTACATCCAGTTGGACAGTCTCTCCAAAAACTTCTCTTATTTCACTGCCTTTAGTGGGGGTATCCTCAATTGTATCGTGGAGGATGCCGTCTATTGCTGCGATCATCAAATCTTCTTCGCAGAGTTTGCTGTAAAGGTAGATTTTTTTAGCTACATCAATGGGATGAAATATATAAGGGAACGGTATCCCGAGCCTTTTTTGTTCTCCATGTTTTTCTGTGGCGAAGTTGATAGCTCTATTGATGCGTTCATTTTTTAGGTTCACGTTCTGTCTCCTTTGTTAAGTTACGGTTACAACTTGATAATAGATTATTTTGTATATTTTTGTATAAAAATTTTACAAAATTGTAATAATTTTGTCATTATTTAATTATTTGATATATTTTAAGGTAATAATATTATGTAAAATAATTTTACAAATTATGAACTATGAAACGTTTTTGGTTAGTGTCGGTCTGACTTCAAGGGAGGCAAAGGTTTATCTTTGCTTGTTGGAACGTGGCGATTTAACGATTAGCAAATTGTCTTATCTTACACAGATAAATAGGGTTGCACTTTATGACCTACTCCCTCGTATGAAAGAGCTTGGATATATACAGATTATTCAGATGGGGAAAAGAAAGTTGTATCGAGCTGAGAGTCCAGATAAATTTGAGATGCTTTTTGAAAAGCAAATTCGTAATTTTGAGAGCAGTATCAGTACGCTTAAAGATATTTATAGTAATAAGAAACAAAAACCGACTATAACCTATCGTGAGGGCACTAAGGGGGTGCGCGAGACATTTGATGATGTAGCTTATTCTGTTCCTGTGGAGGGTACTTTTTATAGGTATACTTCGAGAGTTACGGACATACCTGAAAGCAGATCTGAGAAGTATCGAGAGTTAAAGAAAAAGAAGCGGTTTGGGAGATTTGTCATAACTGGTGAGGTAAAGGGTAAAAAGAAGGGTAAAAGTCTTGATCGAGAGATGAGGCTTATTCCATCAAAGACTGATCTTTTTGAGGATGATGTATCACTCCTTATTTATGAAGATAAGGTTGCGTTTATAGATTACGAGCACAATTTAACATTTACAATCTCATCCCCTAAAATTGCAAGGTTTCAAAAAAAATTATTTATGCTTCTCTTTAAGAGATTATGATAGTTGCACATTGAGAGGTGAGGGATAGCTATTTGTTTCGAGAATTTTTAAAGTAGAAACGGTAAATAAAAAAAGGAGGGACAGGCACGAAGTAAAAGTCTTTAAGGTAAAGGAGTTAAGGTTTAAAATATTGACAAATACATAAATTTGTTATAGTATATGTCAATGTTCATTAATGTGGAGTTTGGGTGTGTTTAAGAAAATATTCATTAGTATTTCCATGGTCTTACTCTCAGGTGTTGCGGTTGCAGATCATCATCTTCCCTTGTGGCCGACCGAAACTTTTTCTACGAAGAGGGTGATTGAGTGTGAGGAAGGGGTGCGAATTACCATTTTCGGTCGAGAAGATGGCGTGACTGTCGAGGTTACCTCGTACGGAGGTATGAATATCGTGCAAAAAATGTATGATGATAGCGGACTCAAAGAAGCTTCTGTGCGCGACGGTAACCGCTGGGAGCTTGTGCACTTTGTTGATCAGGAGGGTGTTATAAGAAAGACTTATAACCCAAGGCAGGCACATCATGCGATAGTGGTCTTTGCAGGAGAGCGTGGACCTGATGTGCTCGAGGCTTACCTCGCATGTATCCCAGAAGTCGACCAAGGTGTGGAAAATGATTTTGAGGCTCTCATGAAAGATTGGAGTGCAAGGTTGCAAAGCTTTATGGGGGCGTTGTGATATTAGTTAGGATTTTGGCTCTCTTTGCATTTTTAATTTCTTCCTCCTTAGCGCATGCTGATGATTCTGTGGGTTATTGTGTCTCATCATTTGTAGAGATGAGTCAGCGAGAGGTCGAGGATGAATCCTTTGAAAACAGGATGCAGCATCTCTACTTCCATTGCGGGGCTGTACCGCTAGTTGATTACTATGCAGAAAGTCTTCTGATTGCTAATATGACATCTACAACCCTCTCTTATTTATGGGAGCTGACAAACCAAAATCCAAATTTCGGTGAAGTTGTTGTGGGTTATGGGCGTGACTATCGAGGGTTTAGATTTCAAGGCAGTACCACGTTAGATGGATTTTTTTATCTAAATATTCAAAAAAAGTTTTAAACAATTGAAGGGGGTGACTTAAAAAGTCATCCTCTTTTTTGTGTTCGAGCGTGCATGATATAATTTATATATAAATGTTTTGATATTGCTTTATGGGTAGAGGGTTGATTGCTCTATTTGTGGGTGCCTTGTTTGCGCCTAGTTTTACTTTTGCGGCGGTGACGCCATTTTTCTCTGATGAGGTAACGGGTACAGGTGCAGCGTCACGGACTGCCGTTGATGCGCTTGATGATGCATGGCGTACTGCTGTCTCCACTGACAGTTTATGTGCGACCGACATTGAAACAGGATCAATTCTTTCCGGTGAGCTACCAATTATTTTTGACTACGATGGAGTAGAGGCTCAAGTAGAATTACTTGATCTTGACGGAGGTGGCTATTTTGGTGGTACCTTGGCATCGACGCAGGGACTTCAGGCTTCGGGGACAAGTACGACGATGCAAGATAGTTCTCCTAAGCCAGCTACGCTTTATGATGCGGGTGAGTCCTATTACAATGAAACGTCGGGTTCTAATAGCAGTCTAAACGCATTATTGATTACTTTTTCTGAGCCGCTGAGCGCTTTCGGATCATTTTTTGGCGATGTGGAGACGCGGACTGATGGCAGCGGTACGACGGCGTATGTGCGGTTTTTTGATGCTGACGGTGTGCAGATTGGTTCTGATGAGCCGATCGAGCCGATGCCCTCAGATCCTAACTTTGATCAGTCTCAGTGTGGCGCGCCAGTTAACAATAGTTTTCGCGGTTGCGGCAACAGGGCGACGCGATGGATTGGTTTTACTGCGGATCCTAGTACACTCGTACAACATATGATGGTAATCGTTGGAGATGATGATGCTTCAGATGGATCTGATGATGGTCTGTCCGAGCATCTCTCTATGATAGGGGCTTCGACTTGTGTGCCGCGTGATTATGACCTGACGATTACAAAGACTGATGCGGCTGATCCGGTAATGGTGGGTGAACAGATTTCCTACACGATTACAGTAACAAATAACGACACAACACAGGAGGTACGAGATGTCGTAGTTGTGGACGATTTTGATGAAGGTGCGACAACACTTGTAAGTGTAACGCCGGAGCAGGGTGTTTGTGGTGCACCCTCGAGTACTGATGTGGCGTGTGAACTGGGTGCAATTGCAGCGGGCGATAGTGTGTCTATTAATGTGACTGTTGCTACTGATTCGGTTGGCACAACGATAAATGAAGTAAGTGTAGCTGCGAGTGGCATCAATACATCACCCAGTGATGATGGAGCATCGCAAGAGACGGTGATCATAAATCCGTCCGCATCAGTGGCTTTGGTAAAATCAATTGATGAGGTAACGAGCAGTCAGGGAGAAAACGATCAATATACTGATGTGGGGGATGAAATCGTATATATTTTCGAAATCACAAATACCGGACAGTCGCACTTGCAGATTGCCACAGACGCCATCAGTGATGTAAAGCTTTCAGGTGTTGTGTGTCCTGAGACGGCTGCACTTGCACCAGGGGCGAGTATTGTATGCACAGCAGATCCTTATGTGATCACAGAGGCTGATATTGCGGTAGGAGGCGTGGAAAATACTGCTGCGGCGACAGCGGTTCCTGTTGATGATCAGGGTGTGATTCTTTTGGGTGTGAGGCCGGTGAGTGATGTGTCAGATACTGGTACAGATGAAACGGCGAGTATAGTTACCAATCCAGAGGACACCGAGTCTGTGAATACGCTCGGCATAATCACTAACAGTGAAATAGACACTGGAAATGATCCCACGTCATATCTTTTTGTACCCATCCCTGGGGATGTCGATGAGGTGGTACCGACGCCTGTGCCAGATAACGAGGATCCTGCTCAAGAATATGAGGAAAAGTGTTCTGATGGAGAGATCGGCAACCGAGTGTGGCTTGATCTCGATAGTGATGGTGTGGATGATGATGAGCCAGGCTTGAGTGGTGTTACGATCAAGCTGAAAGACAAAGATGGAGATACAATCGACAAGGATAAGACGAGTGGCTATGGAAAATATAAGTTTAAAGAACTTGATGAAGGTGAGTATATTGTTGTTGTAGATGCAGATGATATTGTGGGTTATACGCAGACGTATGATCCAAATGGTGCGGAGATCAACAATAAAGCGCGGGTGACACTGGAGTGTGATGAGGATGAGCGCGATATAGACTTTGGTTTTCAAAAAGATGATCAAAAAAGTGAGCGTCCACAGAGGCTTGCAAAAACTGGAGGTCAACGCTCCTGGATAGAATTCCTGGCTTTCTATGTGGCTAAGTTGTAAATATCGATGTCTGTAGTGCTTTTTCTACTCTAAAAGAGAGGCTTGGATTGTTTACATGATATTATTTTTATGTTATTTTGTCTTTAGTTTTTTTAAAGGGGAAATGTGTTAGATGTCTACTGATTACCAATCCTTAGTGGAGAAATCCTTGTGTCCCTGGGAGCCATTTGTGTCCCCAGCATATAAATTTGGAGAGGCGTATTTTCGATTTAATTTTGAAGGCTTTGTGTTTGTGCATCGACTTATGATTATGCTAGATGCTCGCGCTTCTAGGAAAGAATTCAAAAGTAGTTGCATTAGAAAAAAAGGTGAAGGTGATGTGGAAGGGATGTGGTCTGTGGTAGATGAGAAAGACTGGCGTTGGGAAAATTTACTTACTGTGATGGGTCTAGATTTGTCACTAAAAGAAATCAAAAAGACGATATCTGAACACTCTCAATCTCTACTCCTTGAAAGAGTTCAGGCCTCATCTCAACTTGACTATCTTTCATCTGATTTATTTGGCTTTGTGAGGCCAGCAGCTAGGGCGGTTATTAAAAAAAGAAATGTTTTTTATAGCAATCTTATTTTTCGTTCTACGCGATATCCTCCGCGAGGAGAGTTGAGAAAGATAGAAAATTTTTATCTTGTGGTTGATGTGGATATGGGAACGGGAAAAAAAGCACGTGCCATATACCGCATACAAAAGCTTTATTACCAGGGAAATTCGCGCTATGAGCTGAGTAGTGCGCTTGTGGTTTGTGACAGTTGTTGGAGGCGAGAAATTCAGGGGAAGGCAATTTTTGGAACAACTTTTCTTAGAGGTGTTAAGGCGAGCTTTGAGCGTAGGATACTCTCAGGCTCACTTTCTGTGGAAGTGTAAATTTGCTGAGGGGCTTGTAGAAACAAGCCTCTTTTTTTATAGTAATAATATAAACTTAACTGTTATATATGATCATAGAGATAATACGTTACACGCGCGCGAGAGGTGTGAGTCATGATGACGTAAAAAGTGCTGCTGCAGATATCCATAAGATATGGATGTCTCAACAGCCTGGATTTATCGCTTGGGAAATTGGTGAGAATAAAGATGGTGAAGGGCTTGATATCGTGCGCTGGGAATCAGCCGAGTCGGCAGATCAGGCGCAAGCTGCTATGAAAGACATCCCGACAGGGCATCCGTGGCTACGCTGTTATGATATGTCCACAGTTTCTTCAGAAAGAATTACCGTCACAGATGAGTTTAAGGGTGGGGTATAAGCTACTCCATATGTACGATGCTTGTGAGACGTGTAAGTGAGTTGAGGATTGCTGGATGGCTGGTGAGGTTGGGATCAGCGACGAGTGTATCTCGTGCGCTTTGACGCGTGTCAGCGACGAGCTCGAGGTTGGTGATGTTTTTCATCATATCATCGGGGAGACCGCTTTGGCGGGTGCCGATAAATTCACCTGGTCCGCGCAGAGTGAGATCGATCTCTGCGAGTTTAAATCCGTCACCGTGACGCTCAAGTGCCTTGAGGCGGTCGTTGGAGCGACTCTTGGTAAAGAGAAAGCAATAGGACTGTAAGTCATTGCGACCTACGCGACCACGAAACTGATGTAGTTGCGAGAGGCCAAAACGCTCAGCATTTTCGATGATCATGACGGTTGCATTGGGTACATCGACACCGACCTCAACTACTGCTGTGGCTACGAGGATGTCAATTTTTCTCTCTTTGAAATTTGCCATCACAGTTTCTTTTTCTTTGGATTTCATTTTGCCGTGGAGGATGCCTACGTTCCAGGTAGGAAACACATCACTTTGGAGGCGTGCTGCTTCTTCTTCGGCTGATTTGACGCCTTCCATGGCTTTGCTTTCTTCGACGAGAGGGAGGATGACATACGCCTGACGACCTGCGTTGAGTTCATCTTCTATAAAGCTGTAGATTTCTTTTTGTTTACTTGGTGTTACGATTGCGGTTTTGATTGGTTTACGGTTGGCTGGTTTTTCATCCAGGATGCTGACACTGAGATCACCAAAAAGCGCGAGAGAAAATGTGCGCGGGATTGGTGTGGCAGTCATCGTCAGGAGGTGAGGTGTGAAACCGTTTTTGTCATTGGTGCGCGTGTTCTCGAGAAGTCGTGCGCGCTGTGCGACACCAAAGCGATGTTGCTCATCGACAACTACGAGTGTAAGTGATCCGAAAACGACATCTTCCTGTATTAGGGCGTGTGTACCGATGATGATAGAGATGTCGCCGTCTTTGATCTTTTCTAGAAGCTTAGGGCGTGTCGTTTGTTGGGCGAGCTCTTCGCATGAACCATAAAATTTATAAGATCCCGTGAGGAGGCCGATTTCTACATTTTCATCTTTGAGCAGATTAAGGAGGCTTAAAAAATGCTGGCGTGCGAGCACTTCCGTAGGTGCGAGGATGGCAACTTGCGCACCAGAGCGCACAACACTTAGTGCAGCGATGGTTGCAACGAGGGTTTTACCAGCGCCCACATCGCCATTGAGGAGGCGGTTCATCGGAGTTTCTCGCTCCATGTCTTTAAGGATCTGAAAGCTTGCCTTGCGCTGCGCGTCAGTTGGTGAAAAGGGTAGTGAGCCTACAAAGTCTTTGATCGTATCTTGATTAAATGTTGTTTGGTGGGCTTTTTGCGTATTGTAGAGTGCGCGTGATCTGAGGGCATAGATCTGAAGCATGAAGAGGTCCTCAAAAGCAAAACGCTCTGTTGCGCGTTCTGTGGCGGTGACATCATCTGGGAAGTGGATTGCGCGAAATGCTTCGAGTAGGTGGGGGAAGTGCTCACGCGTGCGGATATCAAGAGGGAGCGGGTCATCAGCCTCATCAATAGTGATGCGTTCGAGGATTAGCTGCAATTGCCAGCGTAACCACTTTGATGAGAGCCCGTGTGTCTGTTGATATATCGGGACGACGCGACCGGTGCTCGTTGGGACGCGGGTGCTTTTTTCGATGTCGGGTGAAGCGAGAAAGAGCCCTCGCTTATCTGATTTGATCATACCGCTCATGCGCATAGGCTCATCTGTAGTGAGTGTATTTTCGACATAAGGTTGGTTGAACCAGGTAGCGCGGAGCGATCCTGTTTCGTCGGTGAGGACAGCTTCTGTGATTGCTAATTTGCGTCCTGGGATGCGTTTGGTTTTGACGCTTTCTACCGTCACGACGACTGTTTGTGCTTGACCCTCTGCAGCGTCAGCTACGGAGACGATCGTGCTCAGGTCATCGTATCGGATTGGAAAGTGTCGCAAAAGATCCTCAACGGTGGTGAGGCCGAGCTTTTCGAGCTTGGGATAGTATTTAGCCTGAATCCGGGGGATCTCAGTGAGGGGTGTTGCCAGGGTCATCATATGCTTTGAGTATAGCAAATTCTGGCAAAGGTGAAGAGTGCTTCTTGTTGTGCTTATTGCTGATGTGATCACATGTTATACTACACATATCATTAAAATAAACCCATGAAAATAAGCAGTTTTATCATTGCGTGCATTGCGCTGATTGTAAGCCTTTTTG
>JAHDCW010000016.1 GCA_020629675.1 Minisyncoccota bacterium
AGACACAACGTCTCGCAAATAGCTATACCATAACAGAGATTGAAGGTTCTGATGACATCACTCTGTGGGGACTACCTGAATTTAGGGTAGGGAAAGGGTGTCTGCAGACGCCAAAAAAATCTATTTGCAGACTCTGCATTATGCAACTGGCTGCAGTGCGTTGTGGGGAGTCCTTGTTGGCAGGTGCTACAGTTACATATCAACCATCCTCCGTGAGTCCTTCTCTGTATCAGGTTAAGGTGGATTTCAATGATGCAATGGGTGAAGATGCTGATACACTCCGTGCTCAGTATTTCATACCAGGACTAGACGCGATGCTTTATACGGATAAAGATGTAGATCCACAGAAGTGGCAAGAGCTTGCATATCGCCACGCTGACTTGGCTGCACGTACACTTCTCCCACTTCTATTTGAGCATCCTAGTGTAAATCTTAAAGAGGCTGCAGAAAGTTTACGTCTGCTTGATCCGATTATAGATCAGGAGTCTGCAAAGAGGGCAGTAAGCGTAGCAGGTGCAGCAGCAGATGCAACAGTGAGTGCAGGCTCAACAAGAGAGGTAAAAAACGCAGCAATTGCAGCAGCAGATGCAGTAAGTTTAACACCGGGCACATCACATGCGGCAAGAGAAGCAGTAAGTGCAGCAGAAGTCGCAGCTACAGTTCTCGGCTGGGACATAGTCTTCCCACTCTATGAGCGAGAGTTCTCAGCACGAATAATATGGGAAACAACAAGATGTAAAGAACTTGCTCTTACACATCCCGTAATCGCACAAATGTATAGCGAGGGAGAGCTCCAGTAGAAATCAAATTTTCAAAACAGTACAACACCCCACAAAGAATCACTATTCTTTGTGGGGTTTTAAATTTAAGGAGTTGTCAAAGCGCAAAGAGTGTGTATTTTCAGGAGCAGGATTGGTTGCAGCTATACTTTCTATTTTTAGACTTCTTCAATTTTGATTTGATTTAAATTATTTGATGGCGCAAAAATTTCTCGTAATAAAAATGTCCTAATTGCAGGTCGTAAATAAAACCCAGGAAGAGTAATTCCTTCCTGGGCTTGGCATTATATCACCGTGGATCGGTAGTGTGCCCAACTGGTTGCACTATAGAAGACCTCCCGTTTTTTCCTTGGGTCTGGTTTTCGGGTTGTATGTAAAATATCATGAATTGATTATTAGCTTTATGGTGTGGGGTGATAGAGATGACGTCCTCATCCACGATGCCTAATTCTGTCATTGTTTCGTTTAAGTTGTGCTCGTAGTTCTCTTCATCGCTTTCTTTCATGAAAAAGTCATTTGAGACCCTGAATGTTGCTACCTTCATTGGGTTGTCTCCTATTTTGTTGAGGTACTAATATCAGAATTGCCTGATTCTAATAATGCTACATTTCATTGTATTTTTTCAATAAAAAATGTGAATTTATTGACTGAATATATAGTAATTGTTATGATGCTATTTCAATAAAATGGTATATTTAAAAATATTATTTTATTTAACGTGATCTATAAATATTATTATCAATTATGGACGATGTAGCCATATTTAGCGTCTTACTATTTTTGAGTGCTTTTTTTTCAAGTAGTGAGACGGCATTTTTTTCTCTCACCAATGCCCAGGTGAGGCTGATCAGCACCAGAGACAGTGCGCGCAGTGCACAGCTTGTAGCGCGTCTCAAGGCGAAGCCGCAGGAGTTGTTGATTACAATTTTGATCGGGAATAACATCGTGAACTTATTTACAGCCTCGTATGCAACTGTGGTAGCAACAGAATATTTCGGCTCGCATGCGCTCGGTATTGCCACTGGCGCGACGACGCTCATCATCCTCATCGGTGGAGAGATCATCCCAAAATCGCTCGCATATACATACAAAGATAAAATCGCTCGCTTTGCAGCGATTCCGCTATTTTTGCTACAACTCGTATTTACACCTCTTATTTATGTGCTGACATGGATCAATTCTCTGATGACACGGCTGATCGGTGGGCGCAGTACGGACGAGTACGTCACAGAGGAGGAGGTGCGGGCGATGAGTCGCATGGGTGTTGAAAGTGGTCGGATTGATTATCGAGCACATGAGATGATTGAGAATATTTTTCAGTTTGATGATAAGGAGGTGGGTAAAATCATGACGCCATGGTACCGCGTGGTAACGCTCTCTGGTACGGTGCCTGTTGAACAGATTGCGCACTCGGTCTCACATGAGGGGTACTCACGCTATCCGGTGCATGATGGAAAAAGTAGCGATAACATCATCGGATATATCCATGTCAATGAACTTATGAAGGTGCTCAATTCTGACGAGCGCGATCGGCCAGTAGCTGACTTTATCTCACCCGTAAAATTTGTACCCAGTGATTATAATGTGGAGCGTGCGTTTCGGGCGATGGTGCGCAAGCGAACACATCTTTTTATGGTCTGTGATAAAGATGATCATGAAGAGCTTATCGGCCTGGTGACATTGGAGGATATCGTGGAGGAAATCGTGGGGGAGATCGTCGATGAAAATGACGACTGGGAAAAAGAGCTTCATAACCGACGCTAGAAATAAAGAAAGCTTAGTGTGCTGCACTAAGCTTTTTTGCTTTAGTAGTCAAGATGAATAAGTACGACACTTATTATAAAGAATGCTAATATAATTGCACCAGGTATGACGGAGGCAAATTTGGAAATATTTCCTATGTGATCATAGATATCTGGTTCTATCTTGACATCTTCAAGGTTGACGCTCTCCTCCGGTTTCTCCGGTAAGTGGATATGGTTATTATGGAGCGGGACTTGATCGAAAAGGTTTATGCTTTGGAGATCCAGAAGTTCTTCTGGAATAAGTTGTGGTACCTGTGTGACAGGTTCCCATACGTCACTACATTGCGACACGCGATCAGTTACGCGGATACGCCCCAATAACAAAAAACGACTTATTTCACCCTGATTAAAAGGTCCTTGTACGCGAAATCCTTTTTGGACATACCATGCTTTCTCATTCCTCTTAATATCAAGAGGGGCATGCTGGGGTTTGTTCATGATTGGTTCCTCGCCTGATAAAGTACAAAGTAAGAATAAATTATCATATATTACTTTTGGTGTCTACTGATAATGAACAATTCCTCGTGTGATGTAGTAAGATAAAAGTGTTAGATGTTTATATCTGATATATGAAAATCCCAGCAACAACAAAAAAAGAATTTTTTGAAAATGCAGGACAGTGGGGTGCTGATCTCAGAAAATTGGATAGGCTCATTCGTGAGGTGACTGAAGAAAAATCTGTGCTCTGTAACGGCATGGGCTTAATTACAAGGCTAGGCTATAAAATGATGGACTATACGACGTCACGTGGTACGCAGAAATGGCCAGTGATTGCGATCGCGCCACAGAAAAATTATATGGCGCTTTACGTTTGTGCAGTAGATCGGAATAAGCAGTACTTAGTTGAGAAATATGGTAAAAAGCTGGGAGAAGTATCTTGTGGTAAAAGCTGCATCCGGTTTAAAAAATACAAAGATCTAGATGAAGAAGTGGTGAGGCAGGTCTTAAAAGAAGCGATGGGAGATAATATATTTTTTACTTAAAAAACAGGCGATCAGATGATAGCCTGTTTTATATACTATTCTTGCGGATAATAGATGTTTGATGTTTTAGATTTGACTCTTAATTCTTTCGCCTGCAGATTATCAGGTGGTATGAAATACAATACATTTATAAGGTTTTTGAGAGTTAAAATAAGCATACATTGATTTCCTAGCTCTGTCTTGTTTTGTCTATCAAAAGCACCGGTGAAAATTGCAAGGTCTGATTTAACTGGGAATGCAAAGTGAGTAAATCGAACTGAAAAAGTGGTGTGCCCTATGGGAATTAGAGATACTTTTTTTTGATGGACATCATGGAGTAAATCCACAACTTCGATACAGTTATTTGCATAGAGGTGGGAGATTCTACTACGATTTTCCTCGTTGGTAAGATGGGTTATGTTATCTATCTCTTGTGATCCAATGTCGAGTAATGCTCTTCCAAAGGGTGAGATCATGTTAAGGTCCTCTTTTTGAGTAAGAGTAGAGGGTAATACTTGCTTTGTCAATCCAGCTATCACCAATCTTTAGGGTGACACTTACTTTTGAGTTTTTATTTATATCTTTACCGTCTTCTTAAGGCTTGTATTCTTTTGTGTTATTATTGGTATATAAGTATAAAAAAGATGTGATGAACTTTGAGAGCTATAATTCTGCTCCATCCCACGAGGATAATAATGCAAAGAAAGATTCATCTAAGCTAAAAGCTGCGGCAGTTGCGGGTGCGATAGCGATGGGAAGTATGAACGCTATGGCCAGTGAGACACAAGGGGGTACAAATGCTGATCAAGCTGATCTGAGTAATGATGCTACGATTGAGTCTGGAGGAGGAATGGGACATGATTCCGAAATGGAATCATGGAAAACAGAAGGTCTACCAGCAGCACCGAAAGGTTTTAAAACTGATTTCGAAGATGATCGCGCAATGATTATGCAGCAATGGGAAGAGGAGCGTGCTGCCTTGGAAGCTGAGAGGGATCTTTTTATGCGGGATGCAGAACAGGAAAGAAGGCTTTTGACTGAAGAGAGGCGAAGATTGCTTGAGGAGCGTGGTGAGCGTGAAAGTACTTCTTTCCAGTCAGAGCGGGGGGCTTTTAGTGAAATTGACAAAGTTTTTGCAGAAAAGTTACCAGGGATCGTTGCGGATCTGGAAGAAACACGGATAGAGGCAGAGAGGGCACTCCTTAAGGGCTTGGTTGAAATTGATAAAGGGATTGTCGGGGCAGCGAAGGCGATGGAGGAAGCGCAGTTCCAAGCGGGTAAGCTATGGATGGAGAGTCTTGGAGAGTTAAATAAATTGACGCCTGAAAAAATTGAGTCTATCCAGGCAGAGACTGCAGCTAAAGAAGCTTCATTAGAGCAAAGACTTGCCAATTTGCAGGCTTCTCATGATGAGATAGCAAGGGTGCAGAGCTTTATTAATATCGGATCAATTGAGGATGCTAAAAATGCCTTGACAAGTGCCTTAGAGCTATCTGGCATCCAAGACCAGGATGATAGTGCGATGATTGTTGAGATGATGGTAACTGAGAAAATTAATCGTGGTGATGCTATGTCACTTCAAGATGCTTCGAATTTCCTGAAGACGATCGTGGAGCGTCATATAAATGTAACAAAAGAAAAGCTGGAGCATTAAGTTAGCGATATGAATAAAGAGCAAACAGAAAAGACAATCAAAGAACTACATCAAAAAGCGTTGGAATGTGCGCAGGCAGGGGGTAGTGGCGTTCTCCTCAAAGAGCGGCTCGCGACTTATGCACAGTTGCCACAGACACTTCGGTCACGCCATGCGCAGAAAATGCTATCTTACTCTGATCCAATTACGTTTACTAATTAAAGGTGCTACCTGAAATTTATGAGTGATGAGGATTTCATCAGATTAATTGTGACTGTTGCGCAAACGATTTTTGTTGCGGTGATTTTTTTTGTGATTGTTTATGCTTTTGTAGCCACAGGCTTCATCGATCAAATTTTACAAATCTTGTAGAGTGATATAATGACATATATAAAACAAAACTAACGTTATGACACAAAAAAAGGAGGAGCTCATTAAAAAGGTTGTTGCACGTGAAATTTTAGATTCACGTGGCAATCCGACGATTGAGGCAGAAGTCCACCTCGAAAACGGTGCAAAGGCATGGTCACAAGTACCTAGCGGAGCATCTACAGGTAGTGCGGAGGCACTTGAACTCAGAGACGGTGATCCAGAACGTTATCATGGCAGGGGTGTCATGGAGGCGATCAAAAATATTCATACCGAACTTACTAATCTCGTCGTGGGTATGGATGCAGCTGATCAGCGAGCACTTGATGATGCGATGATTGCGCTTGATGGGACCGAGGGTAAATCTCGCCTCGGCGCTAATGCGATCTTGGCTGTTTCTCTTGCTGCGTGCCGCGCTATGAGTGTCAGTCGCAGCCTGCCACTTTACCGCTATATTGCTGATCTTCAGGGCACAAACGAGCTAGAAATGCCGATGCCGATGTTTAATATCGTTAATGGGGGTGCACATGCTGATAACAACCTGCCAATTCAGGAGTATAAGATCGTACCGCATGGTGTAGAAACCTTTAAAGAGCAATATCGTGCAGGGTCTGAGATTTTTCACACGCTCAAGAAAAACTTCAAAGAAGTAGGTCTTAATACCGGAGTGGGTGACGAAGGGGGCTTCGCACCAGTTTTTGACTCTACCGACCAACCATTAGAGGAAATTATCGCAGCGGTGTCTGACGCAGGATATAAGCCAGGTAAGGAGGTGTCGGTTGGCATCGATGCAGCTGCAAACTTTTTTTATTGTCAGGGTTGTGATGGCTATAGCTTTAAGATGGAGGATAAGGCGATGACCCGAGCACAATTGATCGCACTCTATGAAAGGTGGATCGATGAGTATCATTTTGTCTCTATTGAGGATGGTCTACGTGAAGAAGATTGGCCGGGGTGGACAGAGCTCAATCAAGCTCTTGGCGATAAGGTGATGCTGATCGGTGATGATTTGTTGGTTACGAACGTGAAAAGACTTGAAAGAGCGATTGTGGAAAAAACCTGTAATGCGGTATTGGTAAAGCCAAATCAAATTGGGAGCCTCACAGAAACACTTGATTTTATCGTACTTGCTCAAAAAAATGATATGAACACGATTATGTCACACAGAAGCGGGGAGACAATTGATGATTTTATCGCTGATCTCGCTGTGGGTGCAGGGACGACCCACATCAAAGCGGGATCGCTTTCACGGGGTGAGCGTATTGTAAAATACAACCGCTTGCTGGCAATCGAGGAGCAACTAGCTGTCTAATTTATACAGTATGTGGAGTACCCGCAAAAAAAAGCCGAGTATCACGTGCTTCGGCTCTCTCGGTAAAGACATTTTTTTACCGACAGCAGAAGTGGAGGTGATAGAAGATCAGTCATCACGGACGGGAAAGTCTTTTCAATTTCCCGGAGCTGCTAAGATTCATATCGAGGACCGTTACACAGCTCTTGGTGGAGGTGCGTGCAATGTGAGTGTTGCGTTGGCGCGTCTTGGGTTAGATGTGTCAATTATGGGTGCGGTAGGCGATGATTCTGACGGTCAGTGGATTAATGACTTTTTAGCTTGTGAAGGTGTTGTGACGAATAAACTTCAAGTAATAAAAGATGCGCGGACGGACTTATCATGTATCGTCATTGATCGAGAGTCAGGTGAGAGAACTATCTTTGCTAATCGCGACGTTGGTGAGCGTGGAGATTTTTCGCAGATGTGTGTAGAGACTGAGTGGGCCTATGTGAGTACATTTTATGGGGATACAAAAGTGATTGAAAAAAATATGCAATTCACGCATGATGCCTGCAATCGTGACGGAGCCCTGATTGCTTACAATCCAGGAATGCTCAATATCAGAAACCAGTCGCAGTGTGTATTGGATATTATTCATCACAGTGAGTGCTTATTTGTAAATCGGACTGAAGCGGAGCAAATTGTCCTCGCGATCGATCCGGAGTATAATATGTATGATAAGGATGATGATGTGCACATAGCGCATCTCGTTGAGTGTATCCGCCGCGTGAGTAAGGGTGTTACGATTGTTCTCACGGATGGTCCTAAAGGTGCATGGTGTGCGACTCAAGACCAAATGATTCATGTTAGCGCATCTGAGACTAAACCTCGTGATACGACCGGCGCAGGGGATACATTTGGGAGTGGTTTCTTGGCGGCATATATTGCTAAGAGGCAGATTGATGAGGCTTTGCTATGGGGTGCAATCAATAGTGCATCGGTTATAAGATATTATGGTGCGCAAGAAGGTGCGCTAACACGAGATGCGATCGAAGACAGCATGTCATCAGAACGCAACAGTTTTACGATTAGAGAGATCTAGGTATGGGCTTTTTTTCACGATTTTCACGATCTAGTAGCCGTGAGCATGCGGGGCAGTTTTATTTGTCTCTTGATATTGGGACGGAGGTCGTGAAGGCGCTTATTTTTCAAATTGATCCAGAAGCAAAGCAGGGCATCGTCGTCGGATCAGCGCGCGTGATGCAGGCACCGGATAATATGCAAAGCGGTGCAATCTCTAGTATTGCTGGTGTCGTCGAAACATCACGGCAAGCTATTCAGCAGGCACAGGACATGGCTGGTGTTGGTCATATAGCAGACTGTGTGATTGGGATCGCAGGGGAGCTCGTAAAGGGGACAACAACGACAGTGCATTATGAACGTCCTGAGCCGCATGAAAAAATTGACCTTCCAGAATTAAAGGGAATCGTCCAGAAGGTGCAGTGGAAAGCGTATGAGCGCATCAAGGAACAAATCACGTGGGAGCTGGGTGAGGAGGTTGATGTGCGTTTGATCAATGCTGCGATAGTGGATGTACGCATCGATGGCTACAAGATTACAAACCCACTTAATTTTAAAGGAAAAAAGGTCTCGATCGGTATTTTTAATGCGTACGCACCGATGATTCACTTAGAGGCGATTCATACGATCGCTGATGACTTACAGCTTCGTATTATGAGTGTCGCTGCAGAGCCTTATGCTGTATCATCCTCTGTGGGTCATGAAAACATAGCGGACTTTGGAGGTATTTTTATCGATATTGGCGGAGGAACAACCGATGTGGCGGTGGTCCGCAATGGCGGCCTCGAAGGGACGAAGATGTTTGCAATTGGCGGGCGCGCGTTTACGAAACGATTGGCATATGAGCTGGGTGTATCTAGTCATGATGCAGAGAGTCTCAAGCAGCAGTATTCGCTCGGTCAATTGTCGCCAGAGCAAAGAGATCGTATCCACAAGATCGTTGCGCAAGACGCACAGGTATGGCTTAGTGGTGTGGAACTGTCTCTCGCGGAGTTTGCTGAAAATGATTTATTACCATCCAATATTTTCTTATGTGGCGGCGGAAGTGCACTGCCAGAACTACAAGCTGCACTTTCTGATACAGCATGGACAAAAAACTTGCCATTTGCCAAGCAGCTACAAGTGAGTTTTTTGCAGCCTCGTGATATAGTAACTATGGATGATCAGACTAAAACGCTTAAAAGTCCGCAGGATGTGACGCCGCTCGCACTTGCAAATCTGGCGGTCAACGTCGTCGATGAAGAGCGTGATCTGGCGATGATCCTCAAGCGTGCAATGCGATCTATCCAAGAATAAACAATGAAAACACAAATCTACAATTTGTACGTGGAAGCAAGTGAAGAGGTTACAACAATCATTAGCCGTCTTCATACTGCGCGCGCCAAAGAAATTGCTTTGATTGTGCCGCAGCATGCACTTGTTTTGCAAAGTATTATTAATTTACGATTGCTGGCGCGGGAGGCGCAAAAATTACAGCGAGACATAGTAATTGTCACTTCAGATGAGGGCGGGATCACATTTGCTGCCCGTGCAGGAATTGAGACGCTGAGCCCACAGGAGTGGAATGATCATGCTCAGAATGGTGGTGATGTCACAGCGCAAAGTGTGAGTGGAATTACGAGCGCTACGCCGGCAGAGCGTCAGTTTGTGGATGGTCATGATTCAAGTCCTCACGTAGATACAGCTGCAAACTCTGATGCTGACACTTCTGCGCCACGACGAATGGATTTTGGTTCACAAAATTATAATCAGCAGGCGGCTGTGTTGCCGAGTGCATATCCGCAGGTCGAGCACGCAAATCAGTCTCAACAGACGCTAGAGCAAAATATCGTGCAAGACACAAATAAGGAATATGTAAAAGCTGATGGTCTTACTGAAGCGCCTGCGATGGATATGACCGTTGGTACGCGATCTGTCGGTATGGATATCCGGCCACACAATGCGCCAGTTCCGGATATTAGTGCAAAAGCGTCAGAAGATGCTACAGCTTCACTTATGAAAAGCGATATGGAATCAAGGTTTTCACAAAGAGAAGCTGCACCCAATGCTTCTGCTGCTGTGCAGCCTGTTGGTGTGCCGGATGAGCCTATTGAAACAACAGAATTGCTTTTTCCTGAGCGTGATGATAACGGTTCTGAGGAGATAAGTGTAATCGAGCAATCAAAAAATAAAGAGGCTCAGAGTGAGTCAGTAGAAACATCATTTTCTGAAAAAGAGCAACAGCCACTAAAGAAAAAGTGGTTTGGTCGTGATAAGAAGAAGTCAAAAGGGGGACGTTATACGCGTTCGGATGATTTTATAAGTGATCAGAATGAGGATGTATTGCGAAAGCCGCGATTACTTCGTATTCGATATGTTTTACTTTTGGCGGTTATGGGTGTTGTTAGTTATTTTGTGCTCCCATTTACCACGATGACTGTAGAGGTTGCGTCGCTAGAGCAAAAAGAGGATCTCATACTCACAGCTAAGAAGGGCTATACTGTAGATAATCCCGAGCGGAGGCAAATCCCGTTGCGTGTCATAGAGAAGAGTCTTGTTCGCAAGACGCAGATTGCACCTACTGGCAAAGTAGATACTCAACCGCAAAAAGCATTTGGGACATTGACGATTTATAATAGTTTTAGTGGTCAGTCACAAAACTTGGTAGCGCGTACACGTTTCGAGTCACCAGATGGAGTTATTTTCCGACTTACAGAGCCTGTTACAGTGCCTGGTATGACGCTAGAGGGTGATGAACGTATTCCAGGTTCGGTAGAAGTGAGTGTTGTCGCTGATCAGGAGGGCGCATCTGGCAATGTGAGTCCTGGGCGCTGGGTGATTCCAGGGTTTAGGGATGGTGATCAGGAGCGGTTTAAAAACTTTTACGCGGAAAGTGTCGTTGCGATGGCGGGGGGTAGTGCAGGTGGCGCTAACAATAAAGCGGTTACAGAAGCAGATGTCGCAAAGGCGAAGCAAAATGCTGCCAAAGGTATGGAGCAGTATGTGCAGGGTGAGTTAGCCCTTTTGGTACGTGATCAGGAGGTACTTCTTAATAACGCAGTTAATTTTGAGGTTGTCCGATCAGAGTCAGCGGTAGAAGTGGGTACTGCTACAACTTCTGCGACATTTAATACGTTTATCGACGTCAAGGCGTTTGTGATTAGCAAAGAAGATATTGCGACGATAGCACAGTCAACAGTTTTTGAGGATATAGCTGATTTGTGGGTTTACGAGCCAACGTTTAAATACTCTAATGTGCGGGTTGATCGTGACGACGAGAGGATAGTGTTCTCAACGGCGATTTCATTAGGTCGTGAAGTTGATGTGAATATAGAGGAGTTGAGAAGTGTAATTAAGGGTGTGTCGCATGATCGTTTGCGGGAAGTTCTTATTGCTGAGTATCCGACAGTAAGTAACATAACTCTAAAATCCTACCCTTCACGACCAGACTTTATCGGCAGTAGAATCTCGCGATATGACTGGATGACGAGCATAGAAGTAGCAGAATAAAAGAGTAGGATGTAAAAGGGGTTGACAATAATTCAAACTTTGGTACTATTGTTACTACAACTTAATAACACGCACAACTACGTGCTACGTATAGACAAAGAGGTTTCACGACAGAAGGCAGGACATTGGAATGAAGCAAAGAAAAATCCTCTTGGTTTTTTATGTTTACAAGATATCTAATGGCAAAGAAAAAAGATACGATTATTATGGAGGGTGCAGTGGAAGAAATGCTTCCTAATGCCACATTTCGTGTAAAGCTCGACAATGGACATGAAGTACTAGCTCATATCTCAGGGAGAATGCGTGTGCACTACATTAGACTGCTTGTAGGGGATCGTGTGATCTTAGAGATGAGTCCATATGATCTGACAAAAGGTCGTATCACCAAGAGATTGTAGAAATAAGATTAGGCTAAATTATATGAAGGTTCGTGCATCAGTAAAGAAAATTTGTAAGCAGTGTAAGGTAATTCGTCGTAATCGACGCATTTACGTGATTTGTGATAATCCAAAGCATAAACAACGTCAAGGTTAGAAACGTATGATAAGAATTGCAGGTATAAACATCCCCGACAATAAGCGTATAGAGATTTCTCTAACGTATATTTACGGTATTGGTCGTTCTACGAGTCAGAAAATCTTAGCTGATCTCGGTATCGATCCACAGAAACGAACGCACGAACTCACTTCTGATGAAGAGAAAAAACTTCGTGACAAAATTGAAAAGGAACACCGCGTAGAAGGTGAACTGCGTCACGAGATCAAGATGAATATTCGTCGTTTGATCGAGATCGGATGTTACCGAGGGATTCGTCACACGAAGCGTCTTCCCGTGCGAGGACAGCGCACAAAGACCAACAACCGTACCGTTCGTGGTAACAAGCGTATGACAATGGGAAGTGGACGTACTGTCGCAACTAAAACATAGTATTTAAGAGTCAATTGATACATTTATGACTGAAGTTAAGGAAGAAAACAAGGAAGTTGTAGCGGAAGGTGCAGAAGCTGCGCCAAAGCCACGTCGCAAAAAGGGTGTTCGTCACATCCCAAAGGCGCAGGCGCGTATCCAATCAACCTACAACAATACAATTGTTACGATTACTGATTTGAGTGGAGCAACATTGGGATGGTCTAGCTCAGGTTCGCTTGGATTTAAGGGTGCTAAAAAATCAACGCCATACGCTTCTTCACAGGTAGTAGCAGCTGTCGTTGAAAAAATTGCAAAGCACAACATCAAAGAATTGCAGGTTTTTGTAAAAGGTGTTGGTACAGGTCGTGATGGTGCTATTCGTGCTCTGGCAGCACATGGGTTTGATATTTCTTTGATCAAAGACACTACACCGATTGCGCACAATGGTTGTCGTAAACCAAAGCCACGTCGCGTTTAATTTTTTATATAGTATTCTAACAGGTTATGGCACGATATAGAGGACCAAAAGCTAAGATTTGTCGAAGATTCGGAGAGAATCTTTATGGTAGTGACAAGTACGCTACAATTTTGTCACGCAAGGGATATGCTCCTGGTGTGCACGGGAAAAAGTTTTCACGTCAGGTGAGTGAGTATGGACGCCAGCTACTTATGAAGCAGAAGGCAAAGCATATTTATGGTGTGCTCGAAAAGCAGTTTCGCAAACACTACGAAGATGTAAAAAATAAGCCTGGTGTTGTAGGTGATCTTCTACTCTCACGACTTGAGCAGCGTCTTGATAATGTGACGTACCGACTAGGACTCGCAAATACGCGTCCGCAGGCACGTCAGATCGTAAATCATGGCATGATCTGTGTAAATGGAAAAAAGGTTACAATTCCTTCTTATGAAGTAAAGATTGGTGATGTGATTTCAGTTAATCCAAACAAAGCAAGTAATGGTTATTTCAAAGACCAAGAGCAGTACATCAAAAATGTGAAGGGTGTACCGTCATGGCTGGAAATGGATCCAAAAAAGAAAGAAGGGAAGATGCTCGCACACCCAGAGAAAGATCACTTTGATGGCAACATCGATGCTGGTGTTATTGTTGAGTTTTATTCAAAATAATTTTTCTAAAAATTAAACCTCAAAGTTATGTCAATCATTTCACTCCCACAAAAAGTTGAGTACACACCAGGAGAGGATCAATACTCAGGATCTGTAGCTGTTCTAGGGTGTTTCCCGGGGTATGGTACTACTCTTGGTAATGCGCTACGTCGTGTACTCCTCTCATCAATTGAGGGTTCAGCTGTAACTAGTATCAAGATCAAGGGTGTAACACATGAATTTTCATCAATCGATGGTGTGCTCGAAGATGTTGTTCAGATCGTACTTAACCTTAAACGGCTTAAGGTTTCTGTTCATACTGATGAGCCTATCGTTGTAAAAGTCAAAAAAAGTGGTGAGGGTGAAGTAACTGCGGCGGATATAGAAACTACTGCGGATGTAGATGTGATTGACCCAGAGCAGGTAATTGCGACAATCACTGACAAAAAGACAGCTTTTGAGGCAGAGATGACGCTTGCGCGTGGAATTGGATATGTGCCAGTAGACCAGCAAGAGCGTGAGGAGATTGAACTCGGAGCAATCGCAATTGATGCAGTATACACAGCAATCAAACGTGTTAACTTTTCTGTTGAAAATATGCGTGTTGGAAAGCGTACAGATTACGAAAAAGTAACACTTGCGATTGAGACTGACGGGAGTATTACACCGGAGGATGCATTTAAGAAATCTGTTGAGATCCTCAGTGCGCAATTTGACTTTTTGCACAAAAGCGAGTAAGAATGTAGAGACAGATTAAAACTGTATTATGAAACACAGAAGTAAAAAACGACAATTTGGACGTGTACGCGCACAGCGTAAAGCACTTGAGCGTACGATGCTTGGTAGTTTGATCGTTCATGGTCGTATTGAGACGACAGAAGCAAAGGCGAAAGAGCTTAAAAATACGATTGATAAAATGATTACACTCGCAAAGCGTGCTGAAACGCCGATGGAGCGTGTACGTAAACTTGAAGGAAAGATGCCACTTATGGCAATTAAGAAGTTTAATGATGGCATGATCGATCAGTTCAAGAATCGTACAAGCGGATACACCCGCGTGATTAAGATGTCTCCGCGTACAAGTGATGGTGCACGTCGTGCAATTATCGAGTTTGTCGATGGTGGTAAGGAGGCTCCAAAGGAAGCGGCTAATTTAGAAAAGGTAAGTGATAAGTAATATGGATCGACAAACACATCTTTTTGATGCAAAAGGGAAAGTGCTAGGGCGTCTCGCTACAGAGGTTGCACAGGTGCTTAGCGGTCGTGACCGTGTTGATTTTGCACCGCATATTGACGCCGGTGCTACTGTAGTGATTATCAACGCAGATCAAATCGCACTAACTGGTAACAAAGAGAATGATAAGCGTTATTATCGTTTTTCGGGTTATCCAGGAGGTATCAAAAACATTACAGTAAAAGATCAACGTAAAAAAGACGCATCAAAAATGATTGAGCAGGCTGTTCGAGGGATGCTGCCAAAGAACAAGCTGGCGAGCAAGATGATGAATCGTCTTTATGTTTACAATAACCAAGAACATAACAAAGTAATTCAAGTAGATCACACTGCGTAAGCGTGACATTTAGGACATTATGGCAAAAGAAGCACAAGCAACATCAAAAGCAAAGCAGCGCATCAAAAGAGTAAATACAGATCTCTTTAATGTGACTGGTACATACTATTCTGCGGTAGGACGTCGTAAAAGCGCTGTAGCACAGGTTCGTGTCTACAAAAAAGACGATGCGACAGATGCTGATCTTGTCGTAAACGATCGTGTGATGAAGGAGTATTTCCCAACATCAAATGAGCATGATATCTTTTTTGAGCCGTTGCGAGCTTCAGGTTTAGAGGGTAGCGTTGCGATTTCAGTGCTCGTGCGCGGTGGTGGGCTTTCAGGCCAGGTGCAGGCTGTACGCCTTGGAATTGCACGTGCGCTTGTAAAAATGGATGAGGGTCTACGTCCTGCGCTCAAGACTGAGGGGCACCTTACACGTGATGCACGTGTGGTGGAGCGTAAAAAGCCAGGTCTACGCAAAGCGCGTCGTTCACCACAGTGGAGCAAGCGTTAAAAAATCTTCAAAAAGCACCTCGGGGTGTTTTTTGTTTGTGTAAAGGTATTGCTTTATTTTGAAAATTGTTATATAATATCAACTACAATAACTTTACTTTAGAAAGGGGTGTGGCCATATGGTATACGTGTATAAAAAGAATGAAAAAGAATCAGCAGATGGACTCATTAAGCGTTTTACGCGCCGAGTGCAGCAGAGTGGCGAGTTGATGCAAGTACGTCGTGGTCGTTTTTCACAAAAGCCTAAGACACGTTCAGAGCGTCGTAAGGATGCTGTGTATCGCTCAACAATCAGTAAGAAAATTGATCGTCTGAAGAAAATTGGACATTTTGATGATCAAGCACTGAAAGAGCTTAAGAAAAAAATGCGGCAAGATCAATAAAAAAAGAAGGGTGAGAGCCCTTTTTTTAATTGTCGAAAAGGGTGGTTTGCGATATGATAAGTGTATTATTGATAAATTGATATTATGTCATTGATCTTAAAGATAAGGGAAGACCTCAAGGCTGCGATGAAGGCGGGTGAGACACAAAAGAGGGATGTGTTACGTGCTTTTGATGCTATGGTTAAAAATGAAGAGATAGCAACAGGTGCGCGCGAGGAGGGTCTGTCTGATGAGGCCATTGTCAGTCTTGTGAAACGCGCGATTAAGCAGCGCAGTGATGCGCATGATCAGTATGCAGATGCAGGGCGTGAAGACTTGGCGCAGCAAGAGCAGTTAGAGATCGAGGTGTTAAATGTCTATATGCCAGCACAGCTCTCAGAGGAGGAAGTAAAAAAAGTGGTTGAGGGAGTGATAGAAGAGGTGGGTGCAAAAGGTAAAGCGGACATGGGACGTGTCATGGGCGCTGTAATGCAAAAGGTTGGTGACCAGGCTGATGGCGGCGTTGTGCGTACACAAGTAGAGGGTAAACTTGCTTCTCTTTAAGTATGAGAGTGACAGTTGTCATAGAGAAAGAGGTCTCTGTGTCCGCTGATGACACGTGGATCTCGAGTATTGTAGAGAAATCGTTGGAGCGTTCGCAACATGCATATACGCTTCGTGCCAAGCAAGTTAGTGTCCACGTGACATATGTAAGTTCTGATGTGATTAAGCAGATCAATGCGACTTATCGTGATAAAGAGGCTGTTACCGATATTATTTCGATCGGTGAATATAGCGATGAGCGGGATGTAGCGCAGGAGGAAAGTGTGGAAGTCATGTTGGGGGAACTTTTTCTTTGTTGGGATGTGATAGAGGCGTCCGCTCCTGTACATAAGGTTAGTTTGATGTATGAGCATGCGTACATTCTATCGCATGGCATTCTCCACCTGCTTGGATATGCACACAGTGAAGAGATGTTTGGCATCCAAGAAGACATTGCCGATTTTTATGATCACTCATAATAATTACGATTACATTATGAAAAATAGAACAATCTTTTATAGTATTCAAGCTGCTATTCGTGGTCTCGTCTATGCTTTTACGCACGAAAAAAACTTTCGTCGTGAGGTGTGTATTGCACCCATTGTGTGCGTTCTTCTATTTATACTTGGTGGTGGGTGGTATGAGTTTGGCGTGTTATGGATCTGGATTGTAATCGTTTTATTTGCGGAGGTGGTCAATACAGCAATTGAGCGCGTCGTCGACATCTTAAAGCCACACAAACACCCTTATGCGCGTGTCATAAAAGACCTCTCAGCAGCTTTTGTATTTCTGTCTTGTGTCGGAGCGGGAATTGCTGGTGTATTGATTTTTGTGCCGCTCATAGTACAATTTATAATGTAGAATACGACAATAAATTTATGGGAAAAGCGATTAACGCTAGTTTTGATATTGGTAGCTCACTTGTGCGCTGCGTCATCACAACCGACCAAGATGGTGAGTTGTGCATTTTGGGTGTGGGGACAGTGCCTTCTGAAGGAGTGCGACGTGGTGTGATCGTGGATGTGGATGATGTGTCCCGTGCGATTGTTGCAGCTGCGGAGATGGCAGAGGAGATGAGTGGTGAGTACATCAATGAGGCGATTGTGAGTGTTAGTGGTGCAGGGGTTGAGATCGAAGACGTGCGTGGCGTCGTAGCTGTAGAGCGTCCTGATGCGGAAGTGACGGAGGGGGATATCGAAAATGTGCTAGCATCTGCAGAGGCGATTGCTGTTCCGACAGATAAGGAGATCATCCATGTCCTGCCGCGTGTCTATCGTCTGGATAACCAGGAAAACATCAAAGATCCACTAGGTCTTCGTGGGATCAGACTAGAAGTGGATGCAGTTGCGATTCATGCACCCAAATCTGCAGTGGAGAGTATTGCTGAGGCGATGGAGATGGCTGAGATCAAGACGTATGAATACGCCATTGAGCCACTTGCAGCAGGTGCTGCAGTGCTCACAAAAAAGCAAAAAGAGCTCGGTGTAGCACTTGTAAATCTAGGAGCTAGCACGACGTCAATTGCTATTTATGAAGAGGGTGAGATCATCCATACTGCTGTTCTCGGTGTAGGATCTGATTATATTACACATGATTTAGCAATTGGGTTACGCACCTCCCTCGGGGTTGCGGAAGAGATAAAGCGGCAATTCGGCACAGTTGCATCTAAAGATGTCGAGGAAGACGCTGAAATTGATCTTCATGCAATTGATCCTGAGGAGGAGGGGAGTGTTTTGCATAGTCACGTGGTGGAAATTATTGTGGCGCGCCTCGAGGAGATTTTTGTGTTGGTGCGTGATGAAATCATCAAAGCAGGGAAAGATCAATTATTGCCAGCTGGAGCTGTTTTGACAGGTGGAGGAAGCAGTCTCGTAGGTATCGCTGAGTTTGCGAAGAGGACTCTGGGATTGCCGGTATCAATTGGTATTCCGCGTGAGTATCGCGGTGTCGTTAATCATATTAGTGATCCATCGCATGCTACAGCAATTGGACTTGTCGTTTGGCATAATGCACAAAACCCGGTAGAGGTAAGTGCATCGCGTGGACAGATAATAGGAACAGCCGCCGGTAAAGCGAGTGCTTTTCTTGGTGTGATCAAAAATGGTGTTGTGCGTTTTATAAAGCGCCTTTTACCATAGCTTTTTCTTGACATTGCGCTTCACGCCGTGATACACTTTGTTATATTATATTTCCTTTGAGAGGACATCCTTTCAATTTTATCTTTACTTTTTATGGCTGAAGTCAAAACGGATGTAGAAACTTTTGCACGCATCAAAGTTGTGGGTGTTGGTGGTGGTGGAGGTAATGCGATCTCACGTATGATTAACTCTGACCTTAAAGGCGTTGAGTTTGTTGCGATCAATACGGACGCACAAGCGCTTCATCACTCAAATGCGGCAGAAAAAGTACACATAGGTAAGACTTTGACCAAGGGTCTTGGTGCTGGTATGAACCCAGAGATTGGTCGTCAGGCAGCAGAGGAAAGTCGTGAAGATATCGTCAATGCACTGCGTGGTGCAGACATGGTTTTTGTGACTGCTGGTATGGGTGGTGGTACAGGAACAGGTGCTGCGGCAATCGTAGCAGAGGTTGCGCGCGAGTTGGATGCCTTGACGGTGGGAGTGGTAACAAAACCATTTTCTTTTGAGGGTGCTCAGCGACGTGCTATCGCTGAGGAGGGTCTTCGTGTTCTCAAGGATCGTGTCGATACAATTATCACAATTCCTAATGATCGATTGCTCTCAATTATTGATCGTAAGACAAGTCTCGTTAATGCTTTTAAAATTGTAGACGATGTGCTCTTGCAGGGCGTGCAGGGTATTGCAGATCTGATCACCAAGCCTGGTATTGTCAATGTTGACTTTGCGGATGTGCGTGCTGTTATGAGTAACAGCGGTAGTGCACTTATGGGTATTGGACATGCATCAGGAGATAACCGTGCTCAGGAAGCGGCGGAGGCGGCTGTAAATAGTCCCCTTCTAGATCTCTCGATTGATGGCGCTAAAGGTATTCTCTTTAACGTTTCTGGTGGTGATGATATCACAATGCTTGAAATCAATGAGGCTGCTACGATCATCACAGAATCAATCGATCCAGATGCTCGCGTGATCTTTGGTGCGCTCACAGATAATCATCTAGAAAAGGGAGAGATTCAGATTACAGTAGTAGCGACAGGGTTTGATAACCGTGAAAGTGATGAGGATCTTACGCAGGTGCCAGGGGGGTATACCACAACTGCCCAGTCAACCCGCGATGAGGATCCATATGAAAGTGTGGTAGCAGATGATGAACCAGTGGAATCGGAAGAGGTGGGGGAAGTTGATGAAAAAATTCAGTTCGACACACCTGCGGAGAAACCAAAGACGCGCCAAGAGGAGATAGAAGATACAGGTTTTAGCTCTCAAAAGATTACCTCAATCATCGATGATGAGGATTATGAGGTACCAGCATTTATCAGAAAAAAACTCAAAAATAAGTAGAAGGATTAAAAACAGGCGGCAATGTCTGTTTTTTTATGCACAGCTTATAATTAACGAATTGTCACATACGTGGTATCATAAATGTATTCATAAAAGGAGGAAACATGAAAACAAAAAAAAGTTTATATGTCTTTTTGGTGCTTGCAGCCTTTGAGATGTATGCCATTTTGCAGACGATGGCAGGGGAGTATTTTACGCAGTGGTTTTTGGTGGTATCAATTGTAGGTGTCTTAGCTAATTTATTTGCTTTTCGGATTGCACAGCAAGATGGGTATGATGTGACGGCGCCCGTAATTGGTGTGGTCGCACATTGTTTTGGGTGGATTTTACTCTTAGGGTGGACACTTCACTTCGCTGCTTTTGTTGCTTATATATGGACAATTATCGAGCGTGTCGTACTAAAAGAAAAGCCCGCTCGCATCTGCTCAGGAAAATGTGCTCATAGCAATAAAAAGATGACATGCGAGAATATAGACTGTATTGATCTAGCGAACTCTGCCACAACAACAAGGAAGGTTGTCGAAAAAGTAACTTCTGAAAAAAAGAAAGTCGTAGCAACCAAGAAGACTACAACAAAAGAGAAACAGACAGTAAAGAAAGCTGCAAAAAAATCATCATCTAAAAAGGGGGCTACCAAGAAAGCGACTAAAAAAACAGTGAAGAAAGCTATTAAAAAATCTGGCGTAAAAAAGACATCCTCTAAAAAGGTAACTTCATCAAAAGCTGTAAAAAAAGATAATCTGACGAAGATCGAAGGAGTAGGGCCAAAAATAGCCTCTGTCCTCGCTGATAATAAGATCAATACATTTGCTGACTTGGCGCGTTACGAGTCACAAGTGGTGCAGAAAATTCTAGATGAGAATAAGTTACATCGTCACAATGCAGGCACGTGGCCAGAGCAAGCAGCGCTCGCGCGGGATGAAAAATGGACAGAGCTCACGTCACTACAAAAAAAGCTCCGAGGTGGTCGCAAAAATAATTAAAGCAGAGTACAATAAAGAAGGGTGAAAGCCCTTCTTTATTATTTTTACTTTAACTATGAATAAGTCATTTAGCGCCTTATCGATTTCTGGTGTTGCGATCTTGATCGCTGTCGTCTACGAAATTTATTTTTCAATTCCTGTGGTGGGTTTTGTTTCTCATTGGGGATCATTTGGTGCCTCTACCGTCACCAGCTTTGTGTTACATATTGCAGTTTATTATATCGTTAAGTCAGAGTTTGATATTAAGCTTAGTGCGCCTTTTGTAGGGTGTGTCGCAGGGCTTATCTCATGGGTACCAATTATAGGATGGTTATCCCATGTTGTGACACTTATTTTGTATCTTATAGAATTTCGTGCACTTTCAGGTGGGGTGCGTATGAGTAGTTTTTCTCGCTCTCATGTGGGTGGTGCTGTTAAGTCTCAGCAGAACGAGAATGTACGAGACGCAGAAATTGTAGATTAGGCTTAGTTGACTAATTTAATAATTTATGCTAATTTGATAAAGCAATTTTCTAACCCTGGGAGGGTTCTGTGAATATACCTGTTAGTTTAAAAGATTACAAAAAGCACCTTATTCTCGTTATTGCAATATCAATTTTTTTAGCTGTGCACTTTTTTACAGGAGGAGCGATGCCTCAGCTGTTTTATTTGGTGAGTGCGCTGATATTTGCGGCATTGGCTTATGTTTTTTTTCAAGGCTCGAGGAGCTTTCTAATTAGTTGTTGTGCTTTGCTTGGCCTAGCTTTTGTGGCCGGATATTTAGTTAATACTTTTTTGCTGGTTTAGCAATGATTCTAGCGTTCCTTGCAATTCTGTTGAGGTATTCGGATTCTTTATTTGTTATACCTGGCGTTGAAAGCTCGATCCTTGGGGGGATCATCAGGAAAGTTTCTGAATTGTGGTTTATTGCTCCAATTGCAATTGTTTTAATGATGGTGTACCAACCGGTACGGATAATGTTTTTTCATTATGAACATACTTATCCAGAGGGGACATTGACTATAA
>JAHDCW010000017.1 GCA_020629675.1 Minisyncoccota bacterium
CTGTGGCGATGATACCTCTAAGATTGACTTCGGCTTTATCAAAGATGAGTGTACGCTTGCTACTACCGGTTCATCTCTGATGTGTAGGGAGTAGATCTCTTTCGTTAGAACAAAAAACACCGGGGAAGGTGTTTTTTGTTTTGCTAGGAGTGATGCTGTATGATGAAAGCATATGAATAACAAGAAAAAAATACTTCTCCTCGATAGCCATGCAATTATTCACCGTGCATTTCATGGTGTGCCGCCTCTAACAACAAGCGATGGGACTCCGGTTAATGCTGTTTATGGATATGCTTCTACGCTTATGTCTGTTTTGGAACAATTTCAACCTGACTATGTCGTCGCAGCATTTGATTTGCCTGGTGGTACGTTTCGCCACCAACTTTTTCCTGAGTACAAGGCGAACCGCAGCGCACCTGCTGATGACCTCAAGCCACAGTTTAGTTTGACGCGTGAATTAGTGGCTGGATTTGGCATACCGGTGGTGGATGCGGAAAATTATGAAGCAGACGATGTTATCGGCACGCTTGCTAAAAAGGCGGAGCAAGAAGGATTGGAGGTCGTGATTGTTACAGGAGATAAAGACACTTTTCAGCTTATTACAGATCATATCAGTGTCTATACGATGTCGCGTGGTATACGTGATATGGTTTTATACGATGCTGAGGCTGTCAAAGAAAAAATGGGTGTGACAGTGGAGCAGGTAGTTGATTTTAAGGGGATTTGCGGAGATGCAAGTGATAACATCCCTGGTGTGAAAGGAATCGGTGAGAAAGGTGCGCAGCAACTCCTCGGTGAATATGGAACACTGGATGTAGTGTATGAAAATATAGATCATATCAAGCCAGCGCTCGCTAAGAAGCTCACGGAGCAAAGAGAGCTTGCTTTTCTCTCACGTGAGATTGGGACGATTAGTGTGGAGGCTCCAGTAGAATTAGACTTGGAATTAGCTGATGCTACACACATTTCTTATAAGGGTGCACGAGCTGTATTTCAAAAATTTGGGTTTGTTAGCCTTCTCAAAAAACTAGCTAAAAAAGTAGGTTCGGAAGAAGGAGGTTCACAGGCAAAGCCGGTGTACGCGATTTCTGCTGAGCGATGGCAAGATTATGTCAAAGATATCCAAGAGGGTGAGCGTGTTTTTATCGTGCCTGATCATGATAATGGCATGATTTACGGGTGGGGTGTCTGTGCCGAGAGCCAAGATGCTGTCTATGTAGCACACAACAAAGAGGTGGGAGAGCTACTTTCTGGAGGAGTGTTGTCTTGTGCTGCGTATGATGTGAAGGGTTTGCATCATCTTTGTGACCGCTCTGGCGTGCGTCATCCTCAGTGCCGCGATGATGTGCTTCTTTATGCGTATGCTGCACGTCTAGGGAAGAGTGTTAGTTTTGAACATCTTGTTTTTGATATTACAGGGGAAGATATTTCTGCAGAGGCCAATCCGCAGCAGATGACACTTGATCTCAGAGATCATGCGCGTTCACGGGGTAGCGCGCATCGGGACGCTCTACTTCTCAGGGATGTATGGAAGCACCTGGAGACGGAAATGGAAAAAATCGCCAAAACGCAAGTATTAGACAAGACAGTACAGGAGGTTTATCAGGAGATGGATTTGCCACTTGCAGACGTGCTCTACAAGATGGAGTCTGTGGGAGTTTTGTTTGATCAAAAGGTTTTTGCTGATATTTCTCACATCAATGAGAAGGCAGTTGCTGAATTAAGGGAGCAGATCCAAGAACAGGCTGGTGTCGCTTTTAATGTAAACTCAACAAAGCAGTTGCGAGAGATTCTCTTTGAACAGCTTCAGTTACCAACGGAAAGCATAAAAAAAACAAAGACTGGTTACTCTACAGCGTCGAGTGAGTTGGAAAAACTAAAAGATGCGCACCCAATCATTCCTCTTATTGAGAAGTATCGCGAGCTTTTTAAATTACAATCCACATATATTGATACACTGCCGCAGTGTGTGGAAAATGATGGGAGGATTCATACGACATATCATCAAGAGGGTACTTCAACGGGGCGTTTATCATCTTCAGATCCAAACCTCCAAAATATTCCAATTCGCTCTGAAACTGGGCGTGCTCTTCGCCAAGCGTTTATAGCGGCGCCAGGCAAGAAGCTTGTTAGCGCAGATTATTCTCAGATCGATCTTCGTTGTGTGGCTCACGTTGCTGAGGATCAGCAAATGATCGCTGCTTTTACGGAGGGAGCGGATATTCATACGGTTACTGCTGCTTCGGTACTTGGAAAAGATCCGTCTGACATCTCTAAGGAAGAGCGTTCGCAGGCTAAGGAATTAAACTTTGGTTTGATTTATGGCATGGGGCCGGGTGCATTTGCCAAAGCAGCGGGTATCACCTTTGGAGAGGCAAAATCCTTCATTGAGGTATACTTTAAAAATTTTAGTGGTGTAAAGACGTATATGGAAAATATGCGCCTTGATGCAGCTGAAATGGGATACGCTGAGACGCTATTTGGCCGGCGTTACTATGTGAGCGGTATTAATGCAGCTAACCCGCAAATACGCGCTGCCGCAGAGCGCGCAGCGATCAATATGCCCATCCAGGGTCTGACAGCTGACATCATGAAAAAAGCGATGCTTGCAGTTGATCAGTTAATTGAGAGGGATTTTTCTGGTAGGGCGCAGCTTCTACTTCAGATCCATGACGAGGTTATTGTGGAGGCAGATGAGAGCGTTGCTGGGGAATTAAGTGATAAAATCAAGGACGTAATGAGTGGTGTGTATGCTCTATCTGTACCTCTGTTGGTGGATGCAGAAATTGGTGATCACTGGGGACAGCTTTAGGGGTACTCAATTTTTATTATTATGCTATAATTCACTCACAATTATATAGTTATAATATTTTATGTCGTTTTTAGATCAATATTGGAAAGTCATTGTGGGAATAACGCTTGCTTTTGTTATTGCTGGTGTAGGACTTATGTTTTTGTCAGGGCCTGAAAAAGAAGTGTCAATCGAGGCTCCAGCAGAGCAAGAGGTGCCTGCGCAAAAAGGCGATTATTATACCTATGATCGACCTGCTGATGCATCACCGATTACGGGAGAATCATGCGTAAACTACGATAAGCGACCTTTTGCTGTGATGTATTCTGGTGATCTTGATGCGCGTCGTTACTTTCATAACTTAACCCAAGCAGACTTCGTGCTTGAAATGCCACATAGGCCAATGCACGGTCAGCCACGGTTGATGGGTGTATTTGGGTGTAACACGCCAAATCAGGTGGGGCCAATGCGTAGTGGGCGTGTGGATCATATCTCAGTTGCTGCTTCACTAGGTGCAGTTTACGCGCCATGGGGTAAGTCAAGTATTGCTGGGGCACTTCTTAATCGTGGTGTTGTAGACTTTATGATGATTGAGAATGGAGTTCGTTCACAGGATGGTTCACGCGCTGGTTTTATCGATCGCAATATTCCAATCACTAGTGCAAATCCAGCTTTTGGTGATGTTACAGGTATGATTAAAATTGCTGGAGACAAAGGTTATAGCGGAGAGGCGCCAGCACAGGTCTTTGATCATCAAGGTGAGGCACCTCTTGCAGAGCGCCCAAATTACAGCAAAATTACAGTTAAATTTCAAGATCCTTACCGTATTGAATATTTTTACGACAAAGACTCAAACACTTACAAGAGATTTTTTGGAGGTAAAGAGGATGTGGATTTTGCAACTAAGGAGCAGCACGCGCCACGTAACATCGTAACGATTATTACGAAGAAAGAAGCATGGTACTCGGAAACGGATTACACTGCTCAAGGCCTTGAGGATCCATGGGAGGGTGTAGGTGCTGATTATCGTAAGCGAGATAATGGTCAATATCCGAATATGCAGCTCGGTGATCCATGGTTTGATACAAAGTTTGAGGGGGAGGCACGTATCTTTTCAAATGGTCAGGAAATTAAAGGTTCTTGGAAGAAAGAAAAAGGTGCTGATGAGCCATTTCAATTTTTTGACGAAGAAGGGATGCCTGTTAAATTTGCCCCAGGTCAAATCTGGCTTCATGTTCTCGGGCACGCACAACGTGTTTCGCATGAGGATGAGGAGGAATATAATGATCGCATCCTAGATGAGCAAGGAAGTGCAGCTGCTACACAGTAAAACCTTCAACAACTTGAAAAAACTGCTATACTAAAGGTCATAGCAGTTTTTTTATGATCTATTTTTATTACGGAAAAAACGCTTATCTCGTACGTGAAGAAGAAAGGCGGATTAGGGATAAGTATGAGGGTACTCACGCACTGAGTTGTGCTGACGCGGACGAAAAGGATGTATCTGTCGATTACATCACATCATTGCTGGGTGCTCAGGATTTATTTTCACCACAACGACTTGTTGTGGCGAGAGACTTTTTTACATCTTTTGATGCGCGTGAGCAGGCCGCGTTACTTTCATTTTTGGGAGAGTTGAATCACGATCAAGACGTCATTGTCTTTTCAGAGGCAAGTATCCCGCGAAAGAATGGTAAGCTCTTTAAGTGGTTGCTGGAGAATGCTACCAGTCAAGAGGTGGTAGTACCTGCGGGCATTGCATTGGAGCGTTGGATACAGGATTACGCTAAAAAACAAGGAGGCGTCATCGATTCTAAGGCGGTCTATGAGCTATCAGTGCGGTACGGTGATCAAATTGCTCTGATGGCACGTGAAGTGGAAAAGTTATGTGCTTTTAAGGGGGTGAATCCTGCAACAATCGATGATGTGAAGTTGTTAACGCGTTCGCGAGCAGGGGGTGATATATTCAAGCTGCTTGAGCTTGTGACATCAGGTCGCACAGGCCAGGCGCTTGTCGCATTGCGGCAACAAGTACGTGCTGGAGATGATCCTCACTATATTTTTTCTATGTTTGTTTATCAGTTGCGAACACTTTTGAGTGTTGCTAGTCTTTATCATGAGGGTGGCATCAGGGATAAAATGGTAATAGCAAAGACTCTAAAGATTCATCCGTTTGTTGCTCAGAAGTCAATGGTAGTCCTTAACTCGCTTACAACAAAGCAGCTTACAAAGATGTATTATTATCTACGAGAGAGTGATGAAAAGATGAAATTAGGGAGAGCTGATGTGGAATTAGTCATGGAAAGACTGATCATCAAAAGATAGAGTGTAATTTCGCGAGGTGACTTTTTATCTGGATGTTTAGGTTTGAGTGTTTATAGCTCTATTCCTTTTCTAGCAGCTGATTTAATTAAGGTATACAGAGAAGTGGGGTTTTACGCCTGGCACTGGAATAATGTCACCCGGAGTAAGGCCGACAATACCCTGAGACAAGAGGTTTGTCACTTCTTCTTGAGAGCTTACCTCATAAACAAGTCTTAAATTATTTTGTTTCCCACTATTAATAAGGTTGAAAATTTTTAGAGCCAACTGCCTCTGCCTGTTTTGTTCCGCTGCAGGGTCTCCCTCTATGGGTGTTTCTAAGTTCTTATTTATAAAAGACATATCAAGGCATGTGCCATCGTAATGACAGGTATTGGAATGTGGTACGGTTGGTGGAAATAATTCTGTTGCATGAAGTTCATTGCCTGGGGAGCTGGAGCCAAAATCTCCTAAATATGCATCTAACTCATCATTAATTAGGCATGTGTCAGCGCTACATACGGCTGTGCCATTATCTTTGATTGCATACCTGCCGCTCGGTTCAACGCAATTACTACAATTTCCAGGATTTGTTCCACTGCCTGTATCCACCTCCCCATTCTCAAAATCACCAGCTAATCTACTTAAGTTTCCCTTTACTAAATCAGGGTTGATCGTATTGAGGATTAACCACGCTAAAAATACAACTGCTAAACCAAGAAGGGCATCAGTGATAATTGTTTTAGCGGTACCCATGCGTGCCTGATTGCCTGCACTAGACACATACCAGATCCCGCCAACGACAATCATCAACAAAGCTGCAATACCAACGCTAATAATCAAAAAATTATAGAGCGCTTCAAAATACCCAGCAGTATCACTTGCATCAGGTGCACCAGGGAATGGGGCGAGAAGTTGATACTCTTCTTCCTGCGCCCATAAAATGTGAGGCAAGAAGAGGAGGTTGAGGGTGAGGAGTAGGTGGGGCATAATTTTATGTGATAGTAATATTATAGCACCTAAAAGGATGGTTTAGGTTCTTGTATTTCACGCGCATAGGTTGACTGCTTGTTTCTTGATTCTGGATTAAAGAAGAATCAATGATGATATGTGGCTCCAAAGACTTGCATTAGCTTTTTTCAAGCATGAAATCTCTCAAGTCTTATCGCGGGTTGTATTAACTGTAATCCAAAGTGTCCCATATTATATCGATACGACCTTCCTGTAGGGATTCAATGACAGAAGCTCTTTCTAGAGGTCCTGAGGTGGTGTTATACTGTCTTATCTGATTAGTTAACTGTTCGAAAGTAAAGCCATCAGAATTATCGGCAATGTAATTTATGAGGTTTTCATTTGAGGGTAGGTTGGTTGAGACTGCTCCATCACTTGCGGAAACAGAAAATATGCAATCGCACGATAGTTTGAATAAAACAATATCATCCAAAGCGTCACTGCTAACCTGACTTAAATCAACAGATGGGTAGGGTCCATCTAAAGTTATACCAGCCGCCTCAAGTTGTTGAAATTTCAAATTGTGCGTTACGAGTGAGGTGTTGGTGTTATCATCGGTGAATGCGCTTTCACAGCCCTCCTGACTATGTTCTCGCAGGCAGTCTTCGATAGTGTCGTAGTTGCCAGCCTCTATTTGCCCATCTTGTTCTGAAGAGTTGGTATTGTCGTCGGTTGATATTTGTTGACATGATGCTGATGGATTTTCTTGTTTACATTCCTCATAGCTATCGTATGTTCCACCAGCTGCGCCGTATAGAGTTTGGCTGCCGCCTTCTTCTGCGTTTAATTCCACCTCCCCATTCTCAAAATCACCAGCTAATCTACTTAAGTTTCCCTTTACTAAATCAGGGTTGATCGTATTGAGGATTAACCACGCTAAAAATACAACTGCTAAACCAAGAAGGGCATCAGTGATAATTGTTTTAGCGGTACCCATGCGTGCCTGATTGCCTGCACTAGACACATACCAGATCCCGCCAACGACAATCATCAACAAAGCTGCAATACCAACGCTAATAATCAAAAAATTATAGAGCGCTTCAAAATACCCAGCAGTATCACTTGCATCAGGTGCACCAGGGAATGGGGCGAGAAGTTGATACTCTTCTTCCTGCGCCCATAAAATGTGAGGCAAGAAGAGGAGGTTGAGGGTGAGGAGTAGGTGGGGCATATGAGAACTTTAATATACTCTATTATACCACTTAATAAACCTCGAGAGCTATCAGCGTGTTGTGATAAAATAAAAATATTAATAATTCTCTATGTCTATGAAAAGTAATCCTAACTTACTTTTGGCGTGCATGCTTTTGGCCGTAGGACTGCCGGTCTACTTGTTTTTCCATTTCCTGACAAATGGCTTTAATCTTAGTCTTGTAAGTGCTGATGAGGTTGAGTGTGTCGACCTGGGAATGGGTGATGGGGTTGGCGTAAGAGGTGGAGAAACGTGTTATCTTACAAGTGAAGCAGCGCGTGCGGGCGGTGTCGATCCAAGAGATTATTGTTATGACGCCGCGCCTGCGGGTGATGGTAAGGGGTGGAATGCTTATAACCAGGAGGTGTGCTATTTTACCGACAGCAAAGATCAATCACAGCTAGAAGTCGGTCGCAGTCCGCAAGATTATTGTTACGACACGGTGCCGGTTGGTGATGGTAAGGGTTGGAATGCGCATCTTGAGGAAGTGTGTTATCTTGCTGTAGATCGAGCAGTGCAGCCAATTGAGATTGTAAGTGATCCGCGAGATTACTGCTACGACGCCGAGCCTGTGGGTGACGGCAAAGGGTGGAATGATTTTATGCAATCGGTATGTTATTTTAGCGATCAAATTACTGAGCCTGCTCCTGGTAGCGGAAAAGATCCGCGAGATTACTGCTACGACGCCGCGCCTGTGGGTGACGGCAAAGGGTGGAATGCGCATGATCAAGAGGTGTGCTATCTCAAGGTAGATGAAAATCTGCGGCGCGAGATAGGGTCTGAGGTAGTTGAGTATTGTTATGATGTGGCACCTGCAGGTGATGGGATTGGTATTAAAAATGGAGATGCTTGCTACCTTACTAGCGAGGCGGCGCTTATAAATGGCGTTGATCCAAGAGATTATTGTTATGACACAGAGCCTCTTGCTGATGGTAAGGGGTGGAATGCGTATCTGGAGGAAGTGTGTTACTTTAGTTTTTCTGAACCACCAAATGATGATCGCGGTGATGTGCGGGATGAAATGGTAAGCGCTGAAGATGGCCATGACCGCTGGTCTGATAGTTTTGTTTATTGTGGGTCAGGTGGGGCGCAGCCAGGCACATGGGATGATCTTGATAATTATATCCCTGGAGCGCGCGGTCGCTGTCTTGTTTATGAGTATGTAGACGATGATACCGAAACTGATCCAAGTGAAATCAATGAGGGTAGCACTTCTGATTTATCCGGAGAGCGTGAAGTTGCAGTGCCTGTGGGACTGCGAGTGGTAACATCAGCACCATCGCAGATTGTGATTGGCTGGGATAATAGCGGAGTAGAAGGTTATAATATCGAGCGTAATGGCTACTATTACGACACAGTGAGGGATGTAGCATCATATGTAGATCAAAATGTCGAAGAAAATCATATCTATACGTATAAGGTGAGTGCTTTTACAGGGGGAGTTTTTTCTGCAGGAAGCGATCCGTTGAAGGTGGTGGCACGTACACCAGGTGTCGCCTCTGTGCCACCAGAGGGGAATCCTACATTACCTGCGGCTTTAAGAGGGGAGTATAGCATTGCTTTTTTTGATGAGTTTAATGAGGGTTATCTAAACCCAGAAAAATGGAATACTTCTTTTTTGTGGGGGCCTGACCTAACGATCAATAACGAAATGCAGTATTATGTGGATATCAATGATACAGATTTTGATTTAGGTATTTCTCCCTTTCGTTTTGAGGGCGGTAGTCTCGTGATTACAGCTAGTCGCACACCGGATCATTTGCGTGGTGCTGTAAATAATCAGCCTTATACATCTGGTTTGATCACATCATACGATGCATTTAAGTTTACACATGGCTACGCAGAGGCGCGCGTTAAAATCCCGAAAGGGCAAGGCTTCTGGCCAGCATTTTGGCTACTTAATGCATATTACGTTGAAGGGCAGAAAAAGCCAGAAATTGACATTATGGAAAATCTTGGACACATGACGAATCGGGCTTATCAGACCTATCACCACTTTACGCCGACAGGGCAGCTAATCTCACGTGAATCGCATGTTGATAGCGTTGACTATAGCGAAGATTACCATATATTTTCTGTGGAGTGGAAGCCGAATATCATTCAGTTTTATATTGATGGTATTGCGCATAATCGTATCGTAGGAGACAGTGTCGCAAATGAGCCGATGTATGTACTTGCAAATCTCGCTGTAGGTGGTAATTGGCCTGGTGCGCCAGATGTGCTCACACCGTTTCCATCTGAATACATGATTGACTGGATCCGCGTCTACCAAAAAACAGAATAAAGTCTATTATTCAAGAAATAGTAAAAGCCATCATGGATCATGATGGCTTCTTGTTTTATCCACGATGCTTTGTGGAGATGAGATTTCCTTTGCCGTCGCTGCCAGAGAAAGTATGACGTGATGACACTCTTTTGAACTGGGGCTTACTTGCCAGACATATTAGCTTGGCTACAGCAACGAAGCAGAAAGACATTGAAATAAAAATAAAGGCGTAAAGTAGATACACTGACATAACAACCTCCAATTTAGGTTTCCAGGTCCAGCTTAGCATGGTCTAAATTATCTGTATAGCTAGCGCATAGCTGCAGTTGGAGCGATGCGTGCTGCAGTACGGGCAGGGTAGACGCCAAAGAGGATGCCGGCGCCACATGAAAAGAGGGTGGCGATCAGAGGTGCAGAGAGAGGGATTTTGTATGACGAAATAACTCCCTGAGTGACAGCGAGATTTCCGATAGTGACAAGAAGGATTCCGCCGATGGTGATGCCTATTAGGGCAGCGACAACTGCAATTGTGACGGATTCAATCACGAATTGGATAAGGATGTCGCGAGGGGATGCGCCTAGAGCTTTGCGGAGACCGATCTCGCGCTTTCGCTCCTCAACACTCATAAGCATCATATTCATAATACCGACGCCGCCGACAATCATTGAGACTGAGGCGAGGGCGCCCAAGAGGAGGGAGACTGCCCCTACGATGTTACCAATAAAATCTTGCGCCTCTTCGATCGTTGTTACGATAAAATCATCATCGCCTGGTGCAGTGCTGCCGCGGCGGATGCGCAACAGAGATCTGACATCGTCAGCTGTGTTCTCTGCTTGCGTTGGGTCGACAGATGTTGCAGTGATGTAAGCGAGGTGGTCGATACCCATAATTTCTTCTGTGAGTGACGTGTAGGGCACGTATGCGAGATCATCATAATTAAAACCAAAAAGGGAGCCTCGTTCTTCGTTGATGCCGATTACGCGGTATGTTTGTCCAGCGATGCGAATACGTTCCCCTACGGGGTTGCGTCCAACGCCAAAAATATCTTCAGCTACCACCTTACCCAATACAACGACATTGGCATTTCCGACAACTTCTGCGTCCGTAAAAAAGCGCCCCTGTTCCATGATGACACCCGCATCTGTTAGTGGCGCATTCGCATCGACACCAAGGAGAATTGTTTGTTTACTGTTGCTGTTCCAGGTCATGCGAGCCTGTGAGGTCACACCGACACTGACTGTTTCGACGGAGGGTAATTTTTCGATTGCGCGTGCATCATCATCAGTTAAGGTGGTGATCTGGGCGCGTGCTGCAGCATCGGTCAGCGCCACATCCTCATTAGAAGGGACGGCCGTCTCAATTTGCACAGTGTCACCACCAAAAACGCTTAATTGATCTTTGACGTAGAGGTCGATGTTGGCTCCCAGAGAAAGAACGATCATGATCGCTGCCACGCTGACGATCACACCGAGCAGTGAGAGAAAGGTCCTGCCAAACTCTTTAATGAGTGATGTGAGCGCGATGATGAATAATTTTATAAAATTCATAGGTTTATTCGTAACGAAGTGCTTCCATAGGACTTACACGTTGTGCCTTGAAAGCGGGATAGATACCAAATATAATACCGATCACGCTCGCGATGCCGCAGGCGGTAAGATAAATAGAAGGTGCATGATTGGTTTGCCACGCCAGATCGTTGGCAGTGGCAATGACAGCAACAAGTTCAATCAATGAAAATCCGAGGATGCTACCGATGATTCCACCAACGAGAGCAATAATAAGTGATTCCGTAATGAATTGCAATGCAATATCTAGAGAGCGTGCCCCCAGTGACTTACGTAAACCAATCTCTCTCACGCGTCGGTTTAGTGTGATGAGCATCATGTTCATGACGCCGATCCCACCGACAACGAGAGCGATGCCTGCCACGGTGATGAGGAAATAGCGTACGACATTGGTGATATTTCCGAGGAAATTTAGCGCGGAGGCGAGGTTGCGCACTGAAAAATCCCCCTCTTCATCTTGTGGGATGCCATGGCGAGTTTTAAGAAGTTTTCTGATCTCCGCTTCTGTTGCTGTGATATTTCTCTCGTCATCAATGCGCATACGAGCAAATGACAGATAATCTATCCCTAGAAGTGATTTTTGAGCAGTGGTTAGCGGAACGTATATTGTTTTATCAAAATCTCCAAAAAAACTTGTACCTCTCTTTTTAAGGATGCCAATTACACGATAATTCGTTTTGTCGATTTTAATGTTTTTTCCTATGGGATTTTGTTTGTCAAAGAGTTCTTTGGCTACCTCGGCACCGATGACAGCAACACGTGCGTTTTGACCTTCATCTGCAGCAGATATAAACTGTCCTTCTGCGATGCTCATACGCTCAATATTCACTGCATCAGCAGATACACCCTGTATCTCATAGCTTTTGGTGGTGCTGCGATGACGGACAATTTTGTTGGTTGTGACATAGCCGGAGGCATAAAGGATATGGGGAAAATTGCTTTTAATGCGCAATTGTTCTACGTCTTCGTTGATAAGTGTTGTGGTAACAATGCCAAATGCGATGGCTGGCGGTCCATCATCTGCTGCTGCACCCGGAAGAACAACGATTAAGTTAGAGCCTACGGCACGCACTTGATCCAGAAGAAGTTCTTGCGCACTTCGACCTACACTCATAACAATAACAACAGCTGTGATGCCGATGATGATGCCTAGGACAGTCAAAAAAGTACGCAGTTTCGCTGCGCTAAAGTTCTGCCAGGTTGTCTTTAGGGCGAGAAAAAGCATGGGTGTTATACGCGCTAATTATTTCAACTCTTTGATGTCTTTGGCGATCAGTCTATTTTCCACTTTTTCGTCCTTGATGATTATCCCGTCTTTGAGGCGGAGGATGCGTTCAGCATGTTGAGCGGTGGCGTTTTCATGAGTCACCATGATGATTGTGCGACCGTCTTCGTGAAGCTTTTGTAAGATGCGCATTACATCGAGACCCGATTTGGAGTCTAGATTACCGGTAGGTTCATCTGCGAAGATGATCTTGGGGTCGTTGACGAGTGCGCGGGCAATTGCAACACGTTGTTTCTCACCACCGCTCAAATACTGTGTTTGATATTCTTCACGGTGAGAGAGTCCAACGCTTTTGAGTGCGTCTGTAACGCGCTTTTTTTTGTTGCTGCGACTGAGCTTGGTATAAAAGTCATAGAGGAGGGGTAATTCTGCGTTGTCCCAGACGCTTAAGCGAGGGAGCAGGTTGAAAGCCTGAAAGACAAATCCAATACTTTGATTTCTAAGCTCAGAAATACGTTCTTCATCGAATGTGGTGATGTCTTCACCTTCAAAGAGGTAGGTGCCACCGGAAGGTTTTTCGAGAAAGGAAAGAAGGTGCATGAGGGTTGATTTACCTGATCCGCTTGGTCCCATGATAGCAACAAACTCACCCTGATTGATTGTGCAGGTTGCATTCTTGAGAGCGTGTGTCTCAGTTTCTCCTGTAATAAAAGTTTTTTTTAGATCGGAGCAATCAATAAGTGTGGGCATGCATGTAGGTCCTAGGATATTACTCTTCCACGTTTTCTTTGTCTTCCTCGCGTATAACAAATACCTCTTGACCAAGAGAAAGGCTGTCGGTTACTTCTACGTAGCCTAAGTCGTCACCTTCGATACCGGTGCTGATATATATTTTTTCGTAGACCTGCTCTCCGTCTGCATCTACTCCTGTGTTGATATGGGTAAACCCACCTTCATCATCACGTGAGAAAAAGCGGATTGGGATAGCGAGTGTGTTGCGACTTTCCTCAGTGATGAGTGTGATGTCACCGCTCATACCAGGACGAATACGGGTATCGTCACCATCCAGTCTTAGTAGGGTGCGGAAGTAGATTACGTCTTGGATATTAGTTGCTTCGGGGTGGATTTTGGTGATTGTTGCTTGGTACTCAGTGTCTGTTTTAGCATCAAAGACCATGGTGGCTTTTTGACCGACGCGCAAATTGACGATGTCTGACTCTGAGATAAGCGACTCGATGTGGAGTGAAAGTGGATCGATGACGCGCACGAGAATACCTGAGGCGACTTCACCCTCTCGGATATTTACCTCTGTGATGACGCCACCGATAGGTGAGGTAAGTGTATTTTTGGCGTTGACTGCGTAGAGCTGATTGAGTCGTTGGCGCGCTTGCTCGGTTGCGTTTTTGAGAGCGAGGCGTTGCTCCTTAGTAGATCGTGAGCTTTCACGGCGTGAGCCTTGTTCCTCAGCGATTGCGCGCTCAAGTCCTGCTTGTGCCTCACGTATTTGCGCCCACATAGTTGATCGGTCTAGTTCAATAAGCTTATCACCTTTTTCGACGACATCACCAACATCAATGTAAACCGTCTTGGCGAGCATCGGTGATTCGGCCGTGATGTGTGCAAATTTTTCAGGGATGAGTGTGGCATTGATGCTTACTGTGCTAGCAACATCACGTTTCTCTACTTTAGCGCTGTCAGGTGGGGTGCTTTCTTGGTTAAAACGCCATTGCCAAATCATATAGATGATTAGGGCAAATATGCTAATATAAATAATACGTTTAACCCATTTTTTCTTTTTCATAAAGATAGTATAGCATAGGTGGTAAGGGTTTTTTACGCTTTGATAATTCTTTGGTTCGACACTATTTCTTTTTATGACACAGGAACACTCAACACTTGCAAAAGAGGGTCATTTGGTAAATCAAGCTTTTTCATTTGAAGATGGAAATGATATCGCGGTATTACTTTTTCATGGCTGGTCATCGACACCCTATGAGATGCGGGCACTTGGTCAGTATCTCCATGAGGAGGGATTTGATGTTCATGCGCCACTTCTCTTAGGTCATGGTACGCAACCAGAGGATCTCGAGGGTGTGCACTGGTATCAATGGCGCAACCAGGCGCAAGCGGAGTATGACCGTCTGATTAAAATGGGTAAAAAGGTCATTGTTGGTGGGATGTCGATGGGCGGTTCGCTCTCACTGTTACTTGCTCGGGAAAATGATGATGTGCAAGGTGTCATCCTTATGAGTACGCCCTATCGCATGCGACGAGAAGCGCTTAGTAAGTATCTCTTTTTTGGGATGCGACCTTTTAAAAAGTACTCTACTAAAAAATATCCTAAAATCGGAAACGGTTCTTGTCTTACGCAAAAAATTGCCTATCAGCGCTTTCCTCTCACAAGTGGCTACGAAGCTTATAAGTTGATATCAGAGGCGCGCAAGCATCTTCACCGCGTAACTGCGCCAACTATGATTATTCAATCAGAGCATGACCATCTGATCCAAAGGAAAAGTATTTTTAGTTTCGAGTGGAACCTAGGTTCCCAGCACATTAAAAAGAAAATCATCTCGCACGCCTATCATAATTTCATCGGTGATGAGGAAAACAGGTTTATTTTTAAGGATATTCTATATTTTCTTGATGAGTTACGTGACGTATGAAAATAGCAATCTTTACCAATAATTACCTTCCAAATCCCTATGGCGTTAGCACTTCGGTAGATGGTTTTCGTAAGGGGTTGATCAAAAGAGGTCATGAAGTCGTCATCTTTGCGCCAGAGTGGCCCGGGTGTGAAGGGGAAAACAATCCGCAGATTATCCGATACCCTTCCTTTGATCTACCGACCAAGGTGCCGTTTTCTCTCGCTTTGCCATTTTCTCCTGAGATCGATGAGTATATCGATATGACAGATTTTGACATCATCCACGCTCAGCACCCTAATATCCTTGGCGTGCAAGCGTTGCGCTGGTCCCGCGTTAAACACGTCCCACTCGTATTTACCTGGCACTCTCTTTATGATCGTTATGCGCACTATGCGCCGGCTGTGATCCCAGAGAAAATAGCTATGCGCTGGGTGATGCATAATGCGCAGACCTACGCTCACGCAGCAGATCATGTGATCTTTCCGACGCAGACAGTGTATGATGCGATCGGTCATCATGAAATCAAGCCGGAAAAAGTAAGTATCATCCCATCTGGCGTTGACGAGGAACTATTTGTAGAGCCTGATCCAAAGCCGCTAAAACAAGAGTTGGGAATACCAGAGAACGCACCTGTGCTCGTCAGTGTGTCGCGCATCACCAAAGAGAAAAATGTTCTTTTCCTAGCAGAAGCGGTTGCGCATTATTTGCGTCAAGATGTGCAAGCGTTCTTTATTATGGCCGGAGAGGGAGATCTGGTCCAGGACATCACGTCGATTTGTGAGAATCTCGGTGTGGCTGATAGAGTTGTTTTCCCGGGAAAAGTGGCGCGTGACGCAGTAAAGAACTATCTTGCGATAGCTGATCTTTTTGTCTACGCGTCAACCTCAGAGACACAAGGTACGATCTTGACAGAGGCGATGTATGTGGGTGTGCCCGTCGTAGCAGTATCGTCACAGGGTGTAGATGATGTCGTAGTCTCTGGTGAAACAGGGTTGCTAGTAGGTGAGGATGTGGAGATGTTTGCTTATGTTATAGTAGATCTTATGTCTAATCCAGAAAAACGGCATGCAATGCGTGGAGCATCACAAAAGCTGGCTCGATCACGATTTACGATTGATGCGTGCAGCGCTAAGATGGAATCACTTTATAAAAAACTAATAAATAAATCATGAAAACAGTATTGATCACAGGAGCAAGTTCAGGCTTTGGTAAGGAGGCAGCAAAGACTCTTTCACAAAAAGGCTATAAACTTATTTTGACGTCACGTCGGCGTGAGCGACTTGAGGAGTTGGCGGCGTCACTTGAAACTCCAGTCCATATCGCAGCATTTGATGTGCAAAATCGACAAGCAGTGAAAGACTTTTATGCAAATCTACCAGAAGAATTTCAAGAAATTGATATTCTGATCAATAATGCAGGACTGGGGATAGGTGTGGAACCTATCGAGCAGTGTTCGCTTGACGATTGGGATACGATGGTCGCGACCAACATTAGCGGTCTTCTATATATGACACATGGTGTATCAGCGCAGATGAAAAAGCGTGGTTCAGGCATGATTATAAATCTCGGCTCTGTAGCAGGAATCTGTCCATATCCGGGAGGGAATACTTATGGAGCTACCAAGGCATTTGTAAAGCAGTTTTCGCGTAACTTGCGGTTGGATTTTCATGGCACAGGAGTTCGTGTCACCACTATTGCGCCAGGTGCTGCTGAGACGGAGTTTTCTGATGTGCGATTTAAGGGAGATGTAGATAAAGCTAAAAAGGTTTACGAAAATATGGACCCGCTGACAGCTGAGGACATCGCAGAGACAATCCTCTGGGTTATTGAGCGCCCACTGCACGTCAACATCGACAATATCGACATCATGCCGACAGCGCAGGCATGGGGTGGGATCTCTATTTACCGCGGAGAATAGACTGTGATTCTCAGGGTGTGCAACTCTTGCCTTTTTGACATATTTCGGTATAATAAGGTTCATTGTAATGTCAGAGGCATGCATGGCCCGTTCGTCTAGTGGTTAGGACGCCAGGTTTTCATCCTGGTAACAGGGGTTCGATTCCCCTACGGGCTACAAATCCAAAAAGAGACTCATTTGAGTCTCTTTTTGATTTTCGTAACAAAGGGGAATCGAACTGGGAAGGGGGTCGGGGAAACGGTAGTTTCACCGTGGAGGAGGCTCACGGAACCGTGGGTTCTGTGGGAGCGATAGCGACTGAGCTTCCCACTACGGGCTACGATCAAAATATGAATCATTAAACCGCTCAAAAAAGTGGTTTTTTGGTTCATAAAAATGACACCCAAGAAAAAAATCGAACCCCGTGATAGAATTGGTTTATGAATAAAAAGATTGATACAAATTTTGCAATCGCTATCCTCGTCCTTATTTCTGCCTGCATAGGTTTTTCTTTTTGGTTTCTTAATGTGAATAATAATCTCTCGAACCATAGTTCAAATCAGATCATTGAAAGCAAAGGGGTTTCCATTAGTAAAGAAGAAGTTGAAAAAGTCATGTCTGATGAAGTATCAACTGTCAAAGAATCAAGTCAGGAATTAGCCAAGGAGTGGAGGCAATTCAAAGACGAAAAAACAGGTCTCACTTTTTCTTATCCTGCTCGTATGGAGATTGGCTATTTTGAAGATGATTCAGAAAACCCAGTAAATCAAGGGCATCATACTGAAGTGAGGATTTTTTCTAATGTAGATGAAGTGGATAGATTTAACATGAGATTTTCTTTCTACTCAGAAGACTTTGCTCGGGGAGCTGGTGAAGGATGCTGCTTTGATTACGCTGGAAAGCCAATTGATATAAGTCAGGTTAACTATGACATATTGAATACATTATCGCCATATATAGAATTTTACGATGCAAAGCAATATCTATTTGGGCCCAAGCGAGTAGAGGTTGGAGGTAGAGAAGCGCTTAGTTATTACGACATTTCAATTTATGTAGCATCTTGGGTGACAAATAGAGTTGTACTACCTTTTGATCAAGATCCATTTTCCAATCTTCTGATAGTGGGTCCCCAGTTAGCAATAACAGATCCGAATTTTGACGAGGGAGATTTTGAAAGTATAAAAGAGAAATTCAATCGAGAAAATGGAGAGTTGGAGGAGAGGATAAAATCAGGTGAATATAGGAAGGAGGATGAAGAGCTGTTTTGGGAGATTGTTGATTCGATTCGTTTAGAAACTCCAATTACCCAAAAAGAGAAGAAGGAATTTGTATCAAGTAAAGGGTTTTCTTTAGAAATTCCAGATAACTGGTTATGTGAAGAGATTATTCAAGACGGCGCCCCTGACCCTGAAGCCTTTAATACTACCATTTCGTGTAGACAAGATGATTATGGAATCGGCCTTCCTCCACAGTTTCAAATAGTTAATTATGAGTATTACACACAAAGCAACTTTCGAGATTTTCCTAGCTTTCAAAGATATAATTTTAAGGAAGAATATAAGACAAAAAAAGAAGAGCTCTATTCATATGTAAATATCGATCATTCTCAAGATGAAAAATCTCGCCATGGTGATCAATTTAAGCAAGTGATGCAAATTTACCGATATGGAGATCATTTTTTTACTAGAAGTTACATGTTTGATAAAAAGTTTGATGAGAGGGACTCATTGAATGAAAAATTGATAAAAGAAATTTTCGATTCCTTCAGTGTTGAGTGATTTTAGAGAGACAAAATAGATAGAAGTATTTACCGCTTTGTACGTTTTTTCGTGAACATGTGAACATTGTGAACTTCATGCAGTAGTCAAAACACTCTGCCATTCCTTCAACTCCACCAAAAAGGGGTTCCAATTTACAATACGTGGGTCTACATACTTGACATAATACTATTTTAGTAGTATTATGATATTAGTTATTTCTACAATAAGGATCGAAAAATGTTCAAGAATGTTATTTTGATGTTAATTCTTGCAATTCTCGCAAATATCGCTCGCCTGGCACTGTATGAATTTCTAGGCATTGAGGTTGTGTATACGAAAGACATTCCATTCATTGACAACGTCAGACCGTTGATTGATTTTGCTACAGTGGCTCTTGCGCTGTGGGCGATCAATAAGATGTGGACGCCAGTATTTGAAAATTTTAAAAAAACGGTTTGATCCATTTTCTGTGACTGAATAAAATATTATTCAGTCACACCACAAAAGCACACTATTTCGATAGTGTTTTTTTGTTTCTTAGCTTACCAAAAGATCTCTCCAAACCAGCATTTCTTTCAAAAAAGGGGTTCCAATTTACAATACGTGGGTCTACAGATCCAAAAAAGAAGTTGTTTCACCTTCTTTTTTAATTTTTGCAGCGAAAGGGAATCGAACTAGAAAGGGGGTCGGGGAAACGGCAGTTTCACCGTGGAGGAGGCTAACGGAACCGTGGGTTCTGTGAGAGCGATAGCGACTGAGCTTCCCACTACGGGCTACAATTGACAATTATTACAGTATGTGCTATTATATCATCAGTACATATTATTTATTCAACTAACGACAGAGAAGGGGACTATCAAGTGAAATCTTTGAAAAAGTCGATAAATTCAGAATCTATTCCTTACGTGATTGGTGCTATTTTGTTCGTGGCGATCATGAGTCGAGGCGTGCTTGCCACTGAGGCCAAAGCTGTAAATGCTTTAGAAGTGCAAGGTTGGACTGACGTTGAGATCATTGAGCATGCGTGGTTCGGTGTTGGCTTGCGAGGATGTTCTACCTGAGATGCAGCTCGCTTTACAGCCAAGGCAAAAAATCCTGCGGGTAAAAATGCCGAGGTAGACGTATGCACGGGATGGCCTTTCAAGGGAGGCACAATTCGAGTGAATTAAGACTCGTTAAAAGTTGAAGTCAAAGCGGTCATAAGTAAAATTGTGGCCGCATCTCAAAAGTACATCACACAAGTGGTGTTTTTTTGTTTCTGAAATAGTGTTCACTTCCCCAAAAGGTAATAAATACAACCTGCAAACATATATAAGTACTACAAATATCCTCTTACTCTCAAATGCCTACATCTTTCCAAAAACTCAACAATACTTTGTTCAAGGGTGTTCCATCTGAATCCCTTAAAGACTACTAATTGACAATAACAACTTTTAATGTTATTGTTTTTTGTTGGTATTTTTTTATATCAACGTCCCTTAACACTATACTGCGGAGGCAGAATGCGAGATTCAACCGAACTTATCGAAAATGCTAAAATGATGTTTATGGCCGATGCCATAATGACTGATATGGCACGAGTATTCAAGGATGACCTTGAAGAGCGAGATGAAGTTGGCGGATTTTTTTCTTTGATCGATCCCGAGTTTTGCGAGACTCAATCTTCGTTTACATTCGGAGTCGGCGAAGTCAGTGACGACAAAGTTTCTAAGTACAGGGAATATTCATCGGAAAAACCTTTGCGAGCATTGCAATTAGGTAAATCCAATAGTTTTATCGCAGGGCGTGATCCTGAAAAAGGTCTGTGGGGTGGAGGTTTCTGGATAACGATTCTTGAATGTGAAGGTTTCGGCATCGGTTTCTCTGGGTTACCAGAAAACCTCGATGCTGTCTGTTGCATGCTTTTGTTAACACGATTAAGAATGTTGACTCTAGAGCAAGCGACTCAGCTCATTTCAGAGTGTGGAGTTGCGAAGTTGAATGAGCAATGGCAAAAAGCTGTAGATAATAATCTGCACTAATTTATAGTTTCAATACGTCGGCAATCAATTGGTTGCCGACAAACTCAAAAACACATCACACTGGTGGTGTTTTTTTGTTTCTTAATTCGCCAAAAGAGCTTTCTAGACAAGAATTTCCACCAGGAAAGGATTCCAATTTACAATACGTGAGTCTACAAATACAAAAAAGAAAGTATTCCACCTTCTTTTTTGATTTTTAAGAAGTATGTTCTTCAAGGCTTAATCTAATTAACAATTTGACATAATTTATTTAATATGATTTAATATATTAAAATATTTCGTACTTTAGATATGGAGAATTAAAATGAAAGTAGTTGTTTGCGCAAATGATGAGTCTAAAGAGTATTTCTTTTCTACAAGTCATACTCAGCCTGATTTGCCGTCTGGCTTCGTGCCTACTACGCACACCTTGCCTGAACAGGTACCTGCTCGACCAGGCCTTCCGACAGGTATTATGGAAAACCCTGAGCATGTGGCGATTGTCTATTACAAAGGCATGACTGAAATCTCAAATCCGAAAGCTGCATATCAGCCATAAGTTAATCCAGAGAAAGAAACTGAAAGCCCTCAGTAATTAGGACCGGGGGCGTTTTTATTTTTTTCAAGAATATATTTTACTCTTTCAGCTTCACCAAAG
>JAHDCW010000045.1 GCA_020629675.1 Minisyncoccota bacterium
CAGCCTGTCTGAGTCTCTAGAAAGCGCGTGGAAATGGCAACAATCATTGAAGTAATCTTATGCAACATCTTACAAAAAATGTAAATCACCCATCCTTTTTTTGTGGTATATTTACTTTGCTTTTACTATCCGTTGCCAGTTCGCTGCACGCAAGCACAACTCCTGTTTACAGATTTTGGAGTGATGGTTACAAATCCCATTTTTACACTAATTCAGAGACAGAGAAGGAAAATGTATTAGCAAATGATCCAAATTGGTGCCTAGAAAATGTAGCATTTAAAATAGATAAATTCAGAAGTGAGAACACCGTATCAATTCATAGATTCTGGAGCTCAAATTACAGATCTCATTTTTATACCGCTTCCGAAACTGAAAAGAGCAAACTAATTACTTCAAATCCTAATTGGACATATGAAGGAGTAGCATTTTATGGTTATGGAAATAATAAAAATCGAGATGCTATTCCCATTTATCGATTCTGGAGCTCAAATTACAGATCTCATTTTTATACCGCTTCCGAAACTGAAAAGAGCAAACTAATTACTTCAAATCCTAATTGGACATATGAAGGAGTAGCATTTTATGGTTACATAAGCGAGAAAAAAATAGATAGTAACTGCGAGGATAATACCGGGAACAATCAAGACCTCGGCCCATCTATCGCCGTGGGCCTAAGTGAGTACACCAGAGATGCTCTTGAAGACAATGCTCTGACGATCGAATCTACAAATCATGACTACGCAATCATCATCAGAGAAGTAGAGGGTGATGGTAGTACAAAGGACGAAACGCTTATCGCTAAGGTGGATCATGACGAAGAAACTGAAATCACCTATGACTCAAATGGCAGACTTAATATCTCGGGTCCTGTCGACGCTGATATCGATGGTGAAAAAGAAGATATCATCTTTATAGCTGCAGACTCATCCGATAATAACACTATAATATTTGAGACTAACCGTAATAGTGACTACGATGCATTTCGCTATAGCCTCCGCGTTCGTTACACTGATAAAGATGATGGGCCAACCCAATATCGTTGTGATAATTATGACGAAAACCGCTGCATTTGGCTGATCAACGACCTCCCACTTGAACTCTACACATGGGGTATGGGTGAAATCACTGGAACCGCTGCAGACATCGATGGAAAATATGATAAAGGCATGGAGTACAACAAAATGATGGCGACAATTTACCGCAGCTACGGCCACTATAAGATCACAGAATCCACAGAGCATAAATCAAAAGGCTTTGACACCGTCCCAGATCCCAGTGATCAAATTTACCGTGGCTATGTGTGGGAGCAGCGCTACCCCAACATCCCAGATGCAGCCCAGGAAACGCGAGGTAAAATTGTCACCTATGATGGTGAGCCAATCTTAACACCTTTTGGGAGCTGGACAGATGGGCGAACGCGCTACTACACCGATGGACATTTCAACAGCGTCTGTCGCACCAGCGAAAACAAAAAGGAAAGCGACATATTCCCCTACCTCAAGGGTGTTGATGATAGTCCTGGGAAACATCCGAGTAGCTCAACCTGTGCCCTCGCTGCTGCCGGTAACCACATGGTCGGCATCAGCGCACAGGGCTCACTAAATCGGGCTCTTGATGATGACTGGAAATGGGAGCGCATCACCAAACACTATCTAAGTGGTGTTGATATTAATCAGCAATATTAAAGCGTATGTGGAAAGCAATTACTGCAAGCATCATTTTACTTATCCTTATTGGCTTAATGATGATCTGGATCACATTTGGACTTAGGTCTGATGTCAGTGAAGACGTCATCACGATACCTAACGACCCTCTCAGACAACTCTCTGAAGAGCAAAGAGCAACTCTCATCAAAGAGTCTGTCTCGAACACAGAAAAAAACCAAAACGCATCCACTCAAGACCGAGCCTTTTACGTCGATGAAGAGGACTGTAATTCTCAGTGCTCAAACTTTGAGAAAGCCACAGAAGGCTGGCGTTATTGCGCAAACCTCTGTGGTATAATAGATGAGGAACAAAATACTGATCTATGCGAGCAAAAAGATGGACTTTCGCGTGATTATTGCTTTAGCGAAAAAGCTGCACGCGATCGAGATTTAGACGTTTGCGATTCCATCTCCGACCATGGCGTCCGTGATATATGCATCCAAAACACAAAAGAACAGATCATTGATGGCTTTTAATCTAACCACATCTCATTATCACCTCCCATCACCCTTTGCGGCGTGCCTTTTTACGGTTGCGCTGTTTTTATTTTCACCTTCAGCCTTTGCCACGACGCTCGACGTGAGTGACCAGATTATCGTCGAGTTTGAAGAGCAAGACGGACTTTCGCAGCAATCTCTCGAGCCACTTAGCGAGCGCATCGAGGAGGAGGTAGAAATCATCGATATCATCCCCAATACAGAAATAATCCTCCTCGAAGATGAAAGCGGCGACACCGAAGAAACGATTGAAAAGTTAAAAGAACTTCCTGACGTTAAAAGCGTCGAACGCAACCAACTCCGCACCTTTCAATACGTACCCAACGATCAACTCTTCGATTACCAATGGGCGCATCGCAATGTCGGACAAGAGGTCAATGGATACACCGGTACTGCGGGTGTGGATATTGGCTCAGAAATAGCGTGGAATCTCGAACCAGCAAATCTCACAGACACGATCGTCGCGGTCATCGATGCGGGCGTAGACTACGACCATCCAGATCTCGCAGCAAATATGTGGGATGGTACCACGTGCGTCGATGAGAACAATCAAACCATCGCTGGCGGCTGCCCTAACCATGGCTGGAACTATGAGAACAATAACAACGATCCTGCTGATGAAAACCATACCAACTCATCCTACACAGGCCACGGCACCTTTGCTGCTTCCCAAATTGCTGCAGTCTCTGGGAATGGTATCGGCATCACTGGATTTAGTCGCTACAATAAACTGAAAATCATGGCGATGCGCTTTAATTTTGATGTTTTTAGTGAGATCAAAGCGATCAAGTTTGCACAAAATAATGGTGCTAAAGTGATCAACGCTAGTTATGGCGGTGGCGGATACTCCCAGATCGAAAGTGATGCAATCGCCAATTTCCCTGGTATGTTTGTCACTGCTGCAGGCAACGGCGGCAGCGACTTCGTCGGTGACAACCTCTCAGTCACACCCTTTTATCCATGTGCGTACAACTTACAAAATATACTTTGCGTAGCTGCACTTACACAAGACGGAGACCTCACCTCTTTTAGCAATTACAGCACGACACATGTCGATATTGCTGCTCCTGGCTCAAACCTCTTGGGCATCTACCAAAACAACTA
>JAHDCW010000018.1 GCA_020629675.1 Minisyncoccota bacterium
AATGAGGCGTTTCGTATAATAGCGGAGCGCCTTTTACATTTGCTGCGCTTTACATCTCATAATTCTGTTTAAGAAGTTCTCGTAATCTGCTACACTTAGACCATGTCACACAATACATTTGAGCCGCTTGCACAACGGATGCGCCCTCGATCACTGGAAAGCTATTATGGACAGGAGCATCTCGTGGGCTATGATGCAGCGGGTACACCACAGGTTTTACGTAAGCTGATCGAGGATGACAATGTGTCCTCGATGATTTTTTGGGGCCCACCAGGTTCAGGTAAGACGACACTAGCTAAGATCATCGCTGAGGTTACAGCTGCGCATTTTATAGAGCTCAGTGCAGTCGGAGCTGGTGTCAAAGAGGTTCGCGCTGCTATCGTTGAAGCAGAGTCGCTGGCGCGTCTGGGAACTAAAACAATTCTTTTTATAGATGAGGTGCATCGATTTAATAAGTCCCAACAAGATGCTTTTTTGCCATATGTTGAAAAGGGGGTGGTGACGTTTATTGGTGCAACGACGGAGAATCCCAGCTTTGAGATCAACAATGCACTTTTGTCCCGTTCGCGTGTATTTGTGTTGGAGGCGCTCTCTGTTAATAGTTTGGTGCAGCTTCTCAGGGAGGCATTATCTGATCATGAGAGGGGTGTGCATGAAGAGGTGGAGGTTGCGGAGGAGGATCTTTTATTTCTGGCACAGATGGTCCATGGGGACGCGCGTCAGGCACTTAATACACTAGAAATGGCTGTCTCTCTCATGGATGTGCATACCTCGAAAAGGATAGTGAGAGCGCAGATTGAGGCGGCGCTTCAGAAATCATCACTTCATTACGATAAAAATGGCGAGGAGCATTATAATATCATCTCAGCTTTTCATAAGTCGATGCGAGGTAACGATCCAGATGCGGCGCTCTACTGGCTGACACGCATGCTTGAGGGTGGTGAGGACCCACTTTACATCGCGCGACGGATCGTGCGGGTTGCCTCTGAGGATATAGGACTTGCTAATAGTTTAGCCTTACCACAGGCAACAGCTGCTTATGATGCATGTCGCTTTATCGGAATGCCTGAGTGTGGTGTAAACCTCGCACAGGCTGCGGTGTATATGGCTAAGAGTAAGAAGTCAGTAATGCTTTATAAAGGGTATAAACAAGCACTTGCTGATGTGAAAGAGTATGGTCATTTGCCTGTGCCACTTCACCTGCGCAATGCACCCACAAAGCTCATGAAAGAGGTCGGCTATGGTGATGGCTATGTGTACACGCCTGAGGCGAGCGCTGAGAAAAATCAGCAACAAAGATTTCTCCCTGAAGAGTTAGAGAATAAGACATATCTATGATTCAGTCACATGCACTTCATATTCTAAAATCAGGTAAAAGTACATTTTTGACGGGTCCTCCTGGGACTGGTAAGACACATGTGCTTAACTATTTTATTGACTACTTAGCAGCTGAGGATATCCCGTACGCTGTAACCGCTTCTACAGGAATTGCAGCAAGTCATATAGGTGGTTCTACACTCCACTCGTTTGCGGGCTTGGGAATTAATAATGTAATTGATCAGGATTTTCTCAAATCGCTCAGCAAAAAAAGACGCGTCGCATCACGCATTAATACCATCGAAGTGTTGATTATCGATGAGGTGTCGATGTTGTTGCCGGAAGTCTTTTCTGCGGTTGACCAGATCATGCGTCACATCAGGGTATCCATAGAGCCCTTTGGTGGTGTGCAGCTGGTCTTGACAGGCGATTTTTTTCAGTTGCCACCGGTACAGCGAGTTGTTGATGTGGGTGAACGCTATATATGGCAAACGCAACTATGGCGAGATGCTGATCTCATGCCATGTTATCTGGATGAGCGATTTCGTCATAGTGACCAAAGCTTTGCTACTATCCTGGATGAGATAAGAGCTGGCGCCGTAACGGAAGAATCACAAGAATTGCTTTTGTCTAGAGTGGGGCAAAAGGATGCTGACGAAGGATCTGTGACGCAGCTTTATACGCACAATACACATGTCGATCGCATCAACGCTGCGGAGTTAGCAAAAATAGATACACCAGCAAAGCGTTACGTTGCGCAGCATGAGGGACGAGAGCAATACTGTGAACAGATCATGAAGTCAACGCTGATTGAGCCTGAATTATTACTCAAAAAAGGCGCGCATGTGATTTTTACACGCAATGATCGCGATGGGCGTTTTGTAAATGGGACAACTGGCGAGGTGGTTGATTTTGACGAATCATCGATGATGCCGATCGTTCAGTTGCGTGATGGCGTTGAGATCAAGGTGCAAGCAGAGGAATGGTCTAGAGAGAATGAAGCAGGCACAACGATCGCGTCTGTGCGTCAGCTACCGCTGCGCCTCGCTTGGGCCATGACGATTCATAAATCCCAGGGGATGACACTTGATCGCGTGCATATGGACTTGTCGCAGTGCTTTGAGACAGGCCAGGGTTATGTGGCATTGTCGCGCGTTCGAACACTTGAGGGTCTGAGTTTGGATGGCATTAATGAAGTTGCACTTACTGTTGATCCGCTAGTGGGGGATTTTTATAAAGAAGTTCAAAAAGGTTCTGAAGAGATTGAAGTGGAAATCGTAAAGGAAATATCAGCAGGAACACTTGATGTGCTAGATGCATTGCCGCCACGAGACTTTGAGCATAAACGATCTCCAGTTGAAAAGAAGCCAAAAATAAAAACAGCAGAAGTAACGCGGGATCTTATTGAAAAAGGGCTTAGTATCACAGATGCAGCAAAGGAGCGCCAACTAGCGCGCGGGACGATTCTTGATCATTTAGAAAAGTTTTCTGAGGAGGGGTGGGAAATTCCATTTGCGCTGTACACGCTTGAGCCTCATGTGCGGGAAGAAATCACTGATGCAACGGAATATCTCTATAATCTCGACGATGAAAACCATTTTCTACCAAATGGCAACTTGCGTTTGGGTAGTATTTACAAACACCTCAATGGTAAATACTCCTATGATGAGATTAGAGAGACGTTACTATTTATCTAGATTTTATGCAACCTTTTACTTTATATGCTGCTATAAGTGCCGGCCTGACAGTTTCAGTGATGCTTGTGATTCGAGCACAGTTTGATTTTAGCCTAGTGATCCTTTATTTTGCAGCAATTAACGTAACGACATTTATTATTTATGGTTGGGACAAGTTGATAGCTCCATCTCACATTACGCGTGTACCTAAACGCGTCCTTCACCTCCTTGCATTTTTTGGCGGTTCGCCAGCTGCACTGCTCGCGCAAAGGTCTTTCCGTCACAAGATACGCAAAAATGGATTTTTGATGGTATATCTTTTGATTGCAATCATGCACATAGCAGCTTTGTACTGGTATCTATCTCATTAAGTTTTGTAGTTCGCATATTGTGTTACAATAGTGATATTAAATAAAAAAACACCATATGCAGTGTCCTTTTTGTCAGAAACGCTCCCGCACACATGTTGTTGACTCGCGCACAATTAAGGCGGGTCGTGCAATTCGTCGTCGGCGCGAGTGTGGTGCGTGCGATCAGCGGTTCACGACATATGAAGAGGTTGAGATTGTGCGGCTAGTTATCCTTAAGCGCGATGGAACCAAAGAGGAGTATAATCGTGCCAAGATCGAGGATGGGCTGCGTCGCTCTCTGCAAAAACGTCCTGTCTCCGAAGAAAAGCTTCAGCGTACTCTTACTGCAATTGAATATGATCTTCAGTCTCGTGAGAATAAGGAGATAAAAAGTAGGGCGGTGGGGAAGGTCGTCATGCAACACTTAAAGGTGCTGGATGACGTTGCTTTTATCCGCTTTGCAAGTGTGTATAAGGCGATTGGTTCTGCGGATAGCTTTAGGAAGGTGATTAATGAGTTTATGAAAGAAGATTAAAATTCTTTGTTTGTTAGTCTTAAATTTCTCGCAGCATTAGATTTTCTGCTATATTATATAAAAAAACACCGCTTTGTGAGGTGTTTTTTGAATCAAGGGATTAGTTAGTTTTCTTAAATGTCACGGAGTATACTGGTTCATAAAGCGTGTCATACTCATCACGTACTTCAATCGTTTTGCCATCCATCAGGTTGGTCAGAGAGATGTCGCTAATCATCTCTTGCATTGCTTTAGTTTCTGACTTGAGGTCCTCCATGCGCTCCCATCGTTCACCCATATCACGTTGCGTGCTCAGCTCATGATTCTTTTTTTGCTCACGGAGTTCTGTCATTTTTTCGATGATAACCTGGTACTCACCATCATGCGAGAGAGCGTCGCGGTACTCCTTGCGAATTTCTTTGAGTTCCTTTTTGGCTTCTTGGAGGTCATTAAAAACTTCTTGAAGGTCTTTCATAAGAGAGATGTATGTTTAACTAATGCAGGTATTATAGCATAATCATAGTGTCATTGCAGGTGTTGAAAAGCTTGACTTTATGAGTGGTTTTATTATGATGGTAGGACGTCGTTAAAAAGTATTTTATATAAAATAATTATGCCTTTATGTCAAACGACGACTTTATATACTAATTACACACATTTGTGTCACTCGTTATGAGAGATGATGAAGCTCCTCCCACGGAGAGGATAAATAGACTACTACTATTTTTCTTTTTTTCTTTATTTTATTTTACTCTTACTCCACAGGTAAATGCTGCTACTTTTACAGTTGAAGCACGGTTTCCAAATGGTGGGGAGGGGTATGGTCCATTTAAGGCGTATGTTAGCTGTGAAAATGGAGATGAATACGAATATGAGTTGACAGCAGCGTCGGAAGAGACTTTTGAGTACGCCGATAATGCAGATATAAACTGTAAGTTAACAGCAGAGTTAACCGATGTACAGGATACAATTTTTACCTATCATGAGGGCGATTCTATCAATCGCGATAATGGATGGATTCATGGTGTGAATACGCGCGATGTGCCAGAGGGTACCTTTTACTTAGAATTACAATTTCCTGAAATCATGACTGATAATGAGCAGTCAAAAGTGGATGAATGTGAAATTGATGATTACGGGCTTATCCGAGGGTTTGTGTGGCGCGATGACAATCGTAATCAGTTTCGCAGTGATGGCGAGGATTATTTGAGTGATGTTTCGATTGAGCTCATCAATGAGGATGGTGAGATTATTTCTCGAGAGCTCTCCACAGAGGAGGAGGGGATTTATACATTTAAAAATCTATCTCCGGGTGTTTATTTTGTAAGTCTAGAAAATAGAAAAAATTACGACATTACAATGTCAGGCAAGCAAGATCCATTGCGCGTAGCATGTGGAGATAAGGTGATTACAGGGCCTCGCTTTGGTGTAAATCCAAAGCCTGTGATAGAGGATAAGCTTGATGAAGTGCCAGGGGCTGAAGTTGCAACTCAACTGGATCATTCCAAAAAGGATGTCGTTCTAGAACAATCACGTAACGGCGAAGAGGGTGATAATGGGGAGGTGGGAAGTAGAAAAGTAAAATCAGAGGGTAGTGTCATGATCCTGGCATGGTTACCGCGACAACTTTTCAATCTGGATCCCTAGGAGGATCTTAGGATAAGCTTGAGGTATGAGAAAGTCCTTCGTACATGCAATGTCGCATAATATTGATCATCAAAAATAAGCTGTACAGGGAAGTGCCTCTAAATTAATCTGAGGCACTTTTTTGTTTGTAACTCCCCTTACCTCTAAATAAACTCATAGAGCCAGATCATCGCCTTTGCTTCTGATTTAACAGATTAATATTGTAAAAGTTTCTTGATTTAGTGAGTAGATTCTAGATTATAAATTATATGATTTATAAATATCAATTAGCCACACAAAATACATTTAAAATAAGATTCCGCAGCCGGTAATTTATCAAGGCATAACTATCTTGTGAAAAGTATAAATATTTAATAGTTATATGTATACCAGTAAGTATTAAAAAAGCTTAGAAGTGATTGTGTGAGGTCGCCATAGAAGATGGTTATATTGATTATAAATAAGTGTATGGTTAGAGACTATAAGTCATAAGTTAGATGATAAGATGTATCCGTATAACTAAATAATAAAACGTGTAATTAATAATAACTAATTTCTAAATTTAAATTATTTATATGAATCAAGCTACGCATTTATGTATAAAGCTGGTTGATTTACTTTAAGATTTAGAATTTCTAGGTGCAATAATTAGATCCGCTGGATAAATTATTTTTCTATATCGGATGCAACTATACTAAGGTAATTCCTTTATTCTCATGTATCATAAGTCGTATAATATACATTGTGCGACATTGTATCAATTTACTAAGAATTTATATAAATTTATCGCAAATACCACTTTAGATAATGATATATATATTTTGCACAAAATTGCGCATGACGCAGGATAGAATCAGTTACTCCGCACCCCTCCCTCTTGTCCTCCTTTTAAAATAAAAAAAACGTAATCGGTTGTGATCACGTGTTTATTTTTTTATCCTTTTTCTCCTAAAATCTCTCCAAGTAAAGAGATAGCATTTCGTAGAGGGTCATCCGCTCTGAATTCTTTGTCGCTTCTATCTCTGGCTTGTGCTTCTATCCGCACTTCGAAATTGTTATTTTTTTTACATCTCACTATGGCACGTGCACATCTTTCACGGTATTTATTCCCCACTCTTATGCCTTGTTGAGATCCGTAGATATCATATCCTACAACCTTTATAATCCGCTGCTCTTCCAGTAGTTTTTGATACAGAGGCTCAAATTCTCCCAATGTGATGTCATTAAAGTTAAACGAGTCATATTCGAGATGTTCTGTTGTATGACCTTTGAGTTTTGAGTAGGATAGTTTAAATGCTACTGATTTGGGTGCGCATTGAGAGCTATGGCGGGTAAGCCGCCCGCTAAGTAACATATATTGATACTATCGGGTTGATGACTTGGCACGTGTGAGCTGGTGGTCCGCGTATTTATTATCTTGTCAATATTTACAAAGATTTTAAATTTCAATTAGATTCTCCGATCACTAAGGTTCAATAATATTCATAACATTTTTATTATTTTGTCAAGTGTACGTGAGAGTGTGGAATTTATCTATGAAGCTAGTTGAGGCTTTAATGTCAAAAAGTATAAAAAATAAAAAATATGTTATTTCAGATATCTTTTGTAAAGTGAAGTTCTAGACAAGATTAAAGGAGGTTTGCATGATCAAGAATCATATAAGCGCCGGCTGTATCTGTAAGAATACCTGTGCGCAGTAATTCTCTAAACTCTGACAGTGGCAGCTCTTTCACTGTGACAAATTCACCATCATCTAATTGCTGCTCCCCTACTTTTGTAACATTTCTAGCGAATGTACAATGGGACGTGTTAATCATGTAACCGTCGCGATTGACCGTACCGATGTATGCAAAGTCTTCGCTTGTATAACCTGTCTCCTCCCGTAGTTCACGTTTGGCAGCGGTCAATATATCCTCTCCATCCTCTACGCGTCCACCGGGAAGTTCAGGTAGGATAGTACCTGGCCCTGGGCGAAACTGCTCTGCAATAAGTACATTATTTTCCTGTGTTAGAGCGAGCGTACACACACTCACACCCGTCTTAAAAAGTGTAAAGTCTGCTTCGCTACCGTCGGGCATGTCAAAAATAACTGAGCGCATTTCCCTGCCGTGTCTACGTAAAAGTGTTTCTTCTCTATTTTTTTTCCAGATTTGTGACATAATTTTGTGTAATAAGATAAGAGGTAAAAAAGAGTCCTAGTATAAACCACATATAATGCTGTAAAAGTCCAGCATTAAACATATTTGCTGCAAAAATACCCGTAGCTGATGAAAGTGTGGTAGCAATTATGACATCACCCTCTTCTGGGTTAGCACTAGGTGTGTGTCGCATAAAACGCGCAAATATGACTATAGACATCGCTGTTAATAACAGGATTGCGCCAATGCCGAATACGCCAATACTGATAATTAATTGGACAGCTAAATTGGCACTATTGTGAGTATTGCCATGTTCATCCTCTCCTAATTTTTGGCCAACCATACCCCATCCAATACCTAAGAAGGGATTATTTTTTATTTCTTGCAATGATGTTTGATAAATTTCCTGGCGCACTGAAACAGTTGGGTCTGGACGCTTTGTTGTCGTTACGATCAGACCTTCATCTTCCTTGGATGAAATTTCTTCTAGATCTATAAAGGTGCAATTGTATGGTTCAAGTTCAGTGATGTCGGTGATCGTAATCGGAATTGGACATGAAAATGTGCTTGTGCAGGAAGATGAAGCTTCACATGCGATGGTGATCTCTTGTAGTCCAGCTGTACTTTGCAGTCGCTGCTCTAAATTAAAGGTGGATAAACTTAGTCCGTTTATGAGGATGAGTGCAAGGACTGCTATGCTTCCCTGCCCCACTAAGCTGATCAATACTTGTTGCAAGCCTCGCATCCGCCATATCAAACAAGATAAGGCAGATACACCAACTAAAGCGCCAATCCACGCGCTGCGGGCAACAGTCAGCACGAGTGTAATTTGGATGAGGAAAAGCGCAATAGTCAGTAAGGTGTTTACGAGTGCTTGACTTAGACTGTCTAGAATCTTGGGTTTTCTGATGAAAAGCCAGGCACTCACTACTATCAAAGGTAGGATAAGAAAGATGCCGAGCCAATCCGCCTCTGCAAAGGTGCCATTTGGTCTGCCGGGCATTGCTTGTTTGTGAATCAAGCCTGCATTAAATAATATATTTTGCGTCACACCATATCCAGCTACAAGTATGCCGCTAACTGCCACGCTACCCCAAGCAAGTGTGCGAGCCTGAGTGTGGTAGAAAAATAGTTTCGTCATGATATAGGTCGTGAGCAGCATGGCGAGTATGAGGAGATATCGCCCTTGATCTGTGCGGTCTTGATCAATGAGAAGTCCTAGGAGCGTACCTACAAAAATTGCTATTACTGCAAAATCAGCACCATTGATCCGCAAAATGCGCGAAAATGAGTTGGTGAAACCAGATTTTAGGACATAGCCCAAAAGGGCAGCACATCCTAGTAGCAGTGTCGGACGCAGAGTCAGCGGTGCTTCTGGTGGTAGTAGTGAGAGTGTCTCAAGCGGCAAGAGTGTCAGAGCGAGCGCAAAAACCCACTGTGGACGGTAAAAACCACAGCCAAAAACAAGGAGGGTTATAAAAATAAAATCAGGATAACTGATTGTGTATAAAGAGAAATGCCATGTAAAAACGAGGACGAAAAAGATCGCCGCGTTAATCCCTAAGATTGTAAGGTAATTTTTGAGGGTCATATTTCCATAGCATTACGGACATCATGGAGAGCGATATCCCAACGAAACTCCTTTGCTCGTAACTGGGCACCGCTAATCATCGTGGTGCGCTCCTCACTGCTGAGGTAGAGCAGTGAGAGCATTTTTTGCGCTATGTCTGACTGCGAATGCGCATCGCAGTAGGCAACTTCATTACCTCCTACTTCTGGCAAGCTTGAATTGCGACCTGTAAGTACTGGCGCACCCACGGTCATCGCTTCAAGGACCGGTAAACCAAACCCTTCATAGGATGATGCAAACACAAAAAGAGATGATGCCTTGTAAAGTGCTGGCAGGTCCTCGCTAGGTACAAAGCCCAAGAGATGTGTTTTGTCTTCTATTTGTAGTTCTCTGACAAGTCCCCTTACGTCAGTCACTGCAGGGATAAGGTGCTCTTGGATCTTACCCGAGATAACAAGATCGGGAAAATCAGGTACAGAATGTGCGAGCTCAGCATAGGCGCGCATCACACGCTCGACATTTTTTCGTACTTCTAGTCCCCCGCCGACATAAATGTAAGGGTTAGTGATGTGATACTTATTACGCATACGCTTAAGCTCATCGATCGTTGGCTCTTTATGAAAAAGCGGGTCGATACCAAGCTTGATCGTGTGCATATCATGGTGCTGGATCTTGAGGTGCTCCTTGATATCCCTCTTGGTGCGATCAGAGGCAGTGAGTACAATATCAGATTTGCGTATCCCTCGCTTTGTCAGCAGCCAGTAGATTCGCTTTCGCATATTGCTAAGGTAGTCTTTTGGCATGATCTCAGGGATGATATCATGGACGATCATTGTATGTTTGATCCCATGGAGCACAGAGGGACACTGGTAGAAGCTGAGGGCAGCTTTGCATTTCTCCTTTTTGATCGCAGCCGGTAAGCTAAAAAGCTCCCACCAGGTTTTACGAATAAGATCGTCTCGCTTGTATGGAGGGTTGCAAGTCTTTAACGTAAAATGATCTGGTAGACTGCCAAGTTCTTTCTTGGCAGAATCTAGGTCTTCTACAAAAAGCGTGTACGTATGTGTACTTGGTACTTCCCTCTCGTTATCAATCAGCGTATGAAGGAGATGGAGTGTAACCTGGCCTATACCTGTATGGGGCTTGCGAAGGAAGGAGGCGTTGATGGCGATATGCACAAAAAAGTATTATGTATAATACTGTTATTTTAAGTGATTACGCTAAGTGTGACAAATAACGAGGGAATCTTATTTAGACGTAGGGTCTTATCATTGAAAAAAACCTACTTTTACGTTATTATAAGTACAAGTTTAGACATATCAATAACCTTATATCATGAAACTCATTGTCAACATTCCAGCGTTTAATGAAGAGGAAAAAATAGCTAGTACCATATCTAGTATCCCGCGCTCACTAAAGGGTGTATCAGAGGTCCTCGTACAAGTGATTGATGATGGTTCGCATGATCGCACCAGCGAGGAAGCCAAAGCTGGAGGTGCTGACTTTGTAATAAAACATAAATCCAATCGTGGTTTGGGTGTGATGTTTCGTACGATGCGCGAGAATGCGCTCAAAGAAGGCGCTGACATTGTCGTAAATATTGATGCTGACGGTCAGTTTGACCCGCTTGATATCCAAAAAATGATTGACCCTGTGATCAACGAGGGCGTGGACATGGTTATCGCAGATCGCTTCTCAGAAAAGAGTGCGGAAAACATCCCTTTACTCAAGGAGAAGCTTAATCGCCTCGCAGCGTGGCTGGTTGGTCGTGCGCTTTCTGAGCCTGTTGCTGACTTGACCTGTGGGTTTCGCGCGCATTCCACAGAAGCGCTCCTGCGACTCAATAACCCAACCGGATTTACATACACCCAAGAAACCATCATCGATGCAGTGGGTAAAAATCTGTCACTACGCTGGATGCCCGTAAATGTGCAGTATTTTGAGAAGCGTAAGTCACGTGTTGTTAAAACAATTTGGAGTTATGTTAATAATTCAGCACGCATCATCATCAAGGCTTTTCGTGATGTACGTCCGATGAAGTTTTTTGGTTTTCCTGGTGTGATCCTGCTCACACTTTCCTTTTTGACATTTTGCTACTTTCTGGGACTTTATTTCCCGGATATGAAAGTGACACCGCACCGCAATGTGCTTTTCGCATCACTATCTCTCTTCCTTATTGGACTACAGTTTTTAATTTTTGCGTTGATCGCAGATATGGTCAAATCAACACGCTCACTGACAGAGGAGACGCTTTACTTGCTACGTAGGGATCAATACAAGAAATAATCGCATGAAAGTTTTATTTATCTCACGTGCCTTCCCTCCTGTCGTAGGCGGCATCGAGAATCAAAACTTTGAAATTTCAGAGGCATTGCCACAGGTAGTCGAGGCAGACTGTCTTATCAATAGAAACGGTAAGAAATTTCTTCCATTCTTTATGGTGTATGTTTTTGCATTTCTTTTTTTCAGAGCTAATCGCTATGATGTTGTGTTGCTGGGTGATGGTGTTCTCGGAGTTGTCGCGTGGTGGCTCAAACTTCTCAAAAAGAAGGCATCTGTTGTGTGTGTGGTCCACGGTCTCGACCTGACGTACCAAAGCGCGATTTACCAGTATTTGTGGGTCCAGCGTTTCTTGCCGCTGTGTGATCACTTTATAGCAGTTGGTCGCCAGACGATCATTAGTGGCGTAGAGCGTGGTATGACAGAGTCAAAATTCACCTTCATACCTAATGGTGTCCATCCAGATCGATTTCAGGCGCAGGGAGTGACTCGCTCTGATTTAGTAGGTATTATTACACCCGAGATTCTAGAAAAAAAATTAATCCTAACATCCGGTCGCTTAGCACAGCGTAAAGGTGTGGCCTGGTTTATCCGTAATGTACTCCCCTCTTTGTCAGAAGATGTTGCCTATGTTGTTGCGGGTGACGGTGTTGATTATGATAATATCGTCGCAGCAATCAGTGAAGCTGCTGCCGAGGATCGCGTGGTACTCCTCGGTTACGTAACAGATGATGTGCGCAACGCCTTGTTTGAGGTCTGTGACGTTTTTGTGCAGCCAAATATAGCGATACCTGGAGATATCGAAGGGTTTGGTATTACGCCTGTAGAGGCGGCTGTCAGTGGTATCCCAGTAATCGCCTCTGAGATCGAGGGATTAAGGGATGCGATCACTCACGAGAAAAGCGGTTTTCACGTAGCTAGTGGAGATCCACAAGCATGGAAGCAGGCTATGAAGCTGATCCTGGATGATAATTTTGACCGCGCGGCATTTGGTCAGGCGGCACGTGCGCATGTCATAGAGCACAATACCTGGAGCAAAATTATCACACAGTACAGGGATGTTATGGAGAAAACACTGTCTTAGATTATGATTGATTTTATTTTACTTATACTTGTCAGTGCATTTTTCTTGGTTGTACCAGGATTTTTAACTGTTACACTTTTACTGGCGCGTCGACTGAGCTTTTTAGAGGTCGCAGTTGCTTCTGTTCCTGTTAGTTTTGTCATCACAACTACTATATTACTTGTAATGCCTTATGCTGGGCTGACACTTACAGCGCTAAATGTATCAATTATCTTTGGGTTCCTGACCTTGACATTGCTCACGCTCTGTTGGCGCAAAAGAGTTACTTTTGCTGCTGATCTTTTTTATGGCATGTCGCGTTTCTATCGCATTCTCTTTTTCGTGCTTTTTCTCGCGATGATTATTGCCAAGACTTTTTATTTCATAAATACAATTTTCCCAACTGCAACAGATTTGGGTCATCATATGTACTGGTCTCAGTGGATCATCCAAGAAGGTCGTATTCCGCTCTATGAGAAAACAATCGTCGACCCTCTAGATCCCGAGCAGGCTGCCACCAGTCCAGCTGCCTTTGTAGGCGTGGAGCGCATCCCGGATTTCATCATCGGTGAGCATCTCATCTTCTCAGCCGTAAGTTTGCTTTCAGGGGTATCCGTTGTTAGTAGTATGCCATCCCTTCTGCTTTACTTAGTACAGATCGTTACAATCCTACTTGTTTTTGTGAGTCTGTTCCGTTTTTTTAAGCGTGAGTCATGGGGGCCGCACGCTGCACTTTGGTCAATCTTTCTACTTGGTGTGCTATGGAGCTTTTCGGGCGCACAAGCTAAGTTTGTTAGTGGTGGTGTTGTAGGTAATATCTTCGGCAACATGCTTATTTTAAGTAGTATTTACTTTTTTTTCATCGCGCTCACAGAGCAGTCTAAGCGCGCCTTTTTCTTTGGATTATGGTCAAATGTCGTTCTTGTCTATACCCATCATCTTTCTACTTTTATTTTCGCTTACGTGCTCTTAGCATTTATCTTAAGTCTTCTTATTTTTGTGCCAGCGCGTATGCATCTACTGCGACGAGCATTGGCCCTTTTTTGGGCTCCCTATACACTACTGTTTTTCATAGGTCTTGGCCTCTTTTTCTTTTTTGTACACATTCCTAGCTATATCAATCCTGAAGCTATTTCATCCTCTGTTGGGACGCCAACCAAATCCACACGCACTGGTCTACCGCTGGCTCAGCTCATGGAAATGGCAGCTAATGCACGCTACCTTCTCGCTATTGCTGGGATGCTAGCCTTGATGAGTGTAGCTAAAAAGGTCCGTACGAGTGCTCAGGGGCAGAACACTTTTATTGCGATTGTATTGTGTATTAGCTGGTTTGCTGTGATTACGTTGATGGTGCTCTATCCACAATATCTCCAAGTGAATATACTTTCGACACGTGTAGCGACATATATCGCTTATCCGGCTGTCTTTTTGTCATCGATCGCACTTGCTTTGTTATTATTGCGCGCACGTACACTCCCCCGATATCTTTATATAGGACTTGGGATGGTCTTATTCTTTTTTGTGGCAGTCGAGGGTATCCCTAATAATATCGCATCATTGCGTGATGCTCCTGCAGCGGAGGAGGCAGTTCAGACATTTCATACAGCGAGATACATCGGTGCGCACCTTCCCCAGGATCAGTGGGCGCTTAAGGATCACAATTACATTACGGCAGATACATGGATGAAAATCTTTATGCCGCGTGATTATTCTAACCCGCTTTCTCGCGCTTTTTTTGCGCGCTATGAGTCGCAGCCTCGTCGCGAAAATTGCACGAGAGAAATGATCACAAATCCGCACACCGAGTTGGCGAAAGTATGTTTTGACAACCTTTCAATTGGGCCGATTGCAGTTGATACAAAAGAGGATGGTGTATCGTTTTCAGATCAAGCTAAATTTACCAAGGTATATGAAAATAACGAGGTTTCAGTATTTTGGCGTAAAACTAAGTGATATGAGAAAAGAAGTATTAACTGACAAAGTAATTGTGTGCCTGATAACGATCTTTGTTATTGCGAGCTTTGCAGTCCTTTTTGCTGTTGAACGAGTGCAGAGTTCGCCACTTGCAGGTAAGGATTGGTGGAGCGTTTCTTTTGTTTCTCCTCTTGAGCCAACCTCTGAGATTCTAATTGAGAACTATACGACTGATCATACTACATTTAGGTATGAAATTCAGAGCGAGGGGGGTGCGCGTATCCGAAAAGAAGGTTCTGTGAACGTTGAGAAAGGCTCTTCCGAGGTTCTATCTGATGAGCTGCTGTTAGATTTAGGGGCAACAGTAATATTTTATCCCGCAGATAACACTAACGACCTAAAAACGCTTTGGCGTTAAGGTCGCAACGAAAAATTATGAATACACACAACCCGTCAACAAAAAAAATTCTCTTTGTAACCCGTCCTTTGACCCCACCATGGGACGAGGCGAGTAAAAACTTTGCACACGATTTAGCCGCCAAGGTTTCTGGACATGATATTACAATACTAACGGAAAAAAGAATTACTGATGTCTCCTCCCGTGTGACACAGAAATCAATTTATTCAAGCGCACATTTTAGTGCGTGGCAAAAAATACGACTTGTCATCTGGCTTGCGTTCAATGCACGGCACTACGATGTAATACACCTCCTTTTTACACCAACACTATTGAATGCTAAAATTCTCCGCCGCCTTATCCCTCAGAATACTCATGTGATTCAGACGATTGCGACAGTCCGTGAAGATCTCTACAAGGTATCAGACTACCCGACTGTTTTTTTTGGGGATACGCTTGTTGCCTACAGTAAGTACGGACAAAAAAAACTCACAGACGCAGGTGTTAAAAATGTTACACACATCTATCCAGGTATAGACCTCGAGCGCTTTAAACCAGAAGCAAAGGACAAGCAATTAATGAAGCAGTGGAACATCGCACCGCGCGATTTCGTGGTTTCCTACCCTGGTGAATTTGCGCGATTGGGAGCGACTGATCTCATTGTTGACGCGTTTTTGGAAATTTGGAGTGATCCTGCAAATGCACATATCAAATACCTCTGCGCATGTCGCCTCAAAAATAATGCTGACATCGCCAAGAAGGCGGAAGTAAGAGAGCGCATCCGTAAAGCAGGCCACCTCGATAAAGTGATTTTCACAGATACGTACCGCGATGTGAATAAACTTTACAATCTTGCCGATCTTGTTATTTTTCCAGTCGTTACCATGAAGGGAAAGTTTGATGTTCCTCTCGCTATGATCGAGCCCTATGCGTGTAAAAAAGTAGTTGTTGCATCTGATCTGGAGCTCTTTCGTGAATTCTCAACCGATAAGATCAATGTTATAATCCCTAGAAATAGCTCACGTGATATTACTGATGCAGTACTTTCAATTTCACATAACTCATCAACCCATGTCCGAAGTGGTGAGTTAGCTTATAATTTTATACACAAAAACTTTGATATCGAAACAATCGCTCAATCCTATAAAAAACTATATGACGACATTACCCCCCGAAATAACTAAACAGCTCACCTCAGAGGGAGAGCATCGTTCTCAGTTCCAAACTGAGCGCATGCAGGTACCTGCCACCTTTTTCATGAGTGATGATTTACTCCCCTCCGAGGAGACATTTCGACAAGTTGAGGATATTGCCTCTCATGATATGCTGCACCGTACAACTGTAGCGATGCCAGATGTGTGCTCCAAGCCTGGGCGTCGCAATGCAGCCGGTACCACAATTGTCTCACTCGATCGCATTATCCCAGAGCTTAACGACTCAGACCCAAACTGCGGCATGCGCGTTGTTAAAACATCACTCAACGATCAAAATACAACCCCTGAAGAGATCGACAAGCTTTTTGAGACACTTGTCACGGAGGTTCCTACCAAGGCTCTCGTCGGAACAAAGGTACCCTTCGATGTCGTAGTTGACACATGTCGGGGTGGTACGCGTGCTGTAATTGACCACGTTGGGATGGAGACGCGTAATGAAATCGAAAACGCACAAAGCGGCGGTAATTATTTCGGAGATAAAACTCTTTCGCAAGAAGAGCTCTTTGATGTAGTGCCTCAGTTGTACCTCCATTTTGCTAAGTACCGTCTCGGTATTACTGGTGCGGCTGGTAATCACTTTCTTGATTTGATGCGCGTGACAGATTTGATTGATCCAGAGATTGCTAAAATGTTTGGGCTTGAGAAGGGTCAGTATCTCTTTATGATCCATACCGGATCTGGTATCTTAGGGCAGTATACGATGTACACCTACACCGCTAAAAAACGTGAACACGTCTCACAGTCACTTATGGTTACACTTGGCTCTCTTTTGTTTACAACACGAAAAAAAGACATTTACGCTGAGATCTCTCGAAAAATTAAAGAACACATGAGCCAAGAAGGTGCTCCCCTTCTCACTTATGATGGTTCTACACCAGAAGCTGAGATGTATATGCAAGCACGTGCCGCTGCGAGTAATTTTGGTGTCGCTAATCGAGCAATGATCACCCATAATATTTCCGAAGCTATAAAGGTTATCCTGGGGAAAGATCCAGAGATGGATCTCCTTTACGACTTGCCGCACATATCGGTGGAGCGTGAGGAGCATTTCGGTAAAGATATGTGGGTACACCGCAACAATACATCACGCGCGTTTGGCCCCTCTCGGATGGCACATCACCCGCTCTTTGGTAAGACTGGGGAGCCGGTCTATATTCCATCCTCTATGAGTACGGAGGCGTTTATTGGCGTTGGGACAGATCATAACACTGATTCTTATTATTCTGCTCCCCATGGGACGGGTAAAGGAGCTGATATGTCAGAGGACTCAGTACCGACAAACAACACTGAGCTTTTTGCAAAAATGAATGAGAAAGGCGTTAAGCTTTACGGCGTTAAATCAAAGAAGACAGTAAACCAAGATTCATCGCGCTACAAGGATGTTTCGCGTGTCTTAGAGGGTGTTGAGGCTAATAATATCGCCCATATTGTTGCCAAAATGGAGCCGGTGGCGGTAATCATGTATTAATCTTATATGAAAGTCATCACAATCTCTGGAGTTGATGGCTCCGGCAAAACGACACAAGTTAAGATGTTAGAGCAGGCACTGGTAGAGCGAGGTGAGAAAGTATTTTACTTTCATGCGACGATGTTTTCAGTGGCTAATCGCAACAAGAAAGCTAGTCCTGGATCACAAAAGGCAGTGACAAAGGCGGGTTTTTTTAAAGTTCAATTGCGTAAAGTAGCGTTACTGCTGGACCTCCTTCGATTTGAGTTACTTCTCAACAAGCTTAAAAAAGAAGGTTATACAGTAGTTGTGTCTGACCGCTACTTTTATGATACTGTGATTAATATTATGTATCTCTCCTCACAGGGTCGTAATAAGATACTGTGCGCCCCCCTCTTTATGAAGCTCATCAGACCAGCTGATCATGCTTTTTATCTTGATGTGAAGAAAGATGAAATTATAAGGCGGGAGCGTGAGATCGAACAAGGCACTGACTATCTTAAGGATAAAATTAAACTCTTGGACGAATTTGCACGCACCTATGGTATGTCTATTATTGACGGATCTGAGACTCCAGGGTCTGTACATGTAAAAATCTTGAATCATTTACCGCATGACTAAGGTAGTTAAAAATAAAATTACTTTTTCATTTCTTCTTCTGGTAGCTGCAGAGGTAATATTTAGTTTCTCGGGATATATACTAAGTATCGGTTTGGGGCGGATACTGGGTGTTGAGGATTATGGGCGCTTTAGTATAATCGCGAGTATTGCTACGATTGTTTCGATACTTGCTGCACGTGGTGTACCTACAGCGATGGTTAAACGCATCAGTGAACACCCTAATAACTGGACACGAACATTCACCCTTAAGGCTCAAGCATTTAAAATTCAGGCTGTGATTGTGGCTGTCGTGACGGCTATTTTTTTAGTAAGTGCATCCTTTATGGCCCGCGGCCTAGGTGATCCTTCACTTGTGTCATATCTCTATCCTGCTACCCTCATCATCCCTGCTTTTGCGCTGTCGTCGTTTCATGTGCAATTTTTTAATGCCATTAAAGCTTTTAAAGCCACAGCTGCCCTGAAGGCTGCTCGTGGAATCTTTCGACTAGGCACAATTCTACCGCTCGCTTTTTTCTTTGGTATAACGGGTGCAATCTGGGGCTTTGTGCTCGCACCTCTACTCACATTTCTACTTGCGCTTTTACTTCACCGCATCAGCGTGTTACCACAAATTCAAAACAGTCCGCAAACACAAACCTCACTCACGCCGCCACCCTACCGAGACCTACTAACACTGGGAGGGATGTTTTTTGTTTATACGCTATGTTATGAGCTTTATATGCGCATGGATCTTTTTATTATCAAGTATTTTATCGCGGATGATACTGTTGTTGGCCTCTACGCTGCAGCGCAGAATATCTCTCTCATTCCCTACCAGATCGCGTTTGCACTCACTTATATTCTCTTCCCCACGATCTCTACACTTGCCAAGCAGAATGACTATCCTCAGATTCGCACAACACTCCATAAGATTATGGGGATACTGATCGCTGTTTTGACACCCTCTGTGATTGCGCTGGTTTCTCTCAGAGAGTTCATCTTAACCCTCTTTTACGGGGATTCATTTAGTGCAGCTGCAGTCTATCTCCCCTATTTGGCAATTGGTTCAGCAGGTCTTACCGGACTTTTCATCTTGATATCGATACTTAATGGTATGGGACAGGTGCGTCTGAGCGTCTCTGTGCTTCTCGTAGCTATTATGAGTAGTCTTACAGCAAATATGTTCTTAGTACCACTTTACGGGGCTCTTGTTGTATCTCAGGTTTTTGCAGTAACATCCTTGCTATCGTTTTTTGTAGCCTTTGTGATGACTCAACTAAAGCTATCACAATCAGAAAACAAGCTCAACTATTAAGCTTGACATAATCTTTACTATTGTTTATTCTGACGTAGTCTTTTGTAAATGGAGAGGATAAGTGCTAATACACTTTTACCACCTAAAAGAAAGTACAGATAGCAAATTAGTTTCCTATACTTTTTTGAATATGGAGTGTGGAAAAGGCTACTTTTGTGAACTAACGTTTTTATGGGGTTCAGAAGAGGATGAATTTATTATAGTAACTGCTGATAGGGTTAGGGAAGCTACTATAAGTAGCAATACAGAAAGCATGGCGCCCACAACGCTATCACTAACTTTCCCTGATGGAGAGCCTGAAATAATGGATAGGTTTAAATTTTATATTTCGCGCAAATCACTACCCTCGCTTGTGGAAAATGATATTCATGAGAAGAAAGTGCAGCTCCACTAATTATAGAGCTCTCATTGCGCTGGTGATTTCTCACCTTAATTTAGGAGATAGATTCATAAAATAATTCTCCATTCATCCAATAAAGAAGAGGTTTTAAATTGCATATTTACCGACTGACAGAAGTAAGTACAGAAATCGATGGAAGTCACAAGTGTGACGTCGCTGTTGACATTGATGATGAAGACCGCTATCGCTTCAAAGCTCTTATAAAGAAAGCTGATCATGAGTTGTATTCACTTTCAATTTGTGATGGGACGTTAAATTTATACGGAGAAAGTGTGGAATTATTGGAAGATAAGAAGTTAATTGAGTTTAAGTCTGGGGGAAAGTCATCTTTGCAAATATTTAATTTTCTCACTATGGGAAAAGGTAGTATAAGTTTTGCCAAAGCTAAGATGAGAGAATTTCTTTAATAGCTTGTTTTAAAGCTGCTGTTCATTGAAACACAGCTTTTTTATTTGGTTTGACATGATGTACAGCTTCCTGTTCAATAGC
>JAHDCW010000019.1 GCA_020629675.1 Minisyncoccota bacterium
GTACTGAGGAGAAAGGGCTGGAATATGAGATGTACTACCCTAAAGATGTAAAACCGATGGTGAAATTGGATCCATCCAAGGTGCGTGAGGTGATCTCCAACTTGATCGATAATGCCGTAAAGTACACTAAAGAGGGATTTGTGCACGTCTACGTGGAGGTGGAGGGCGGCATTGTCCGTGTGCGCGTACAAGACAGTGGCATCGGTGTGCCGCAATCGATGGTGGAAAAACTATTTCATAAGTTTAATCGCGGTGAAGACCAATCGCGCTTGCATGTGGATGGGACTGGTCTTGGTTTGTATGTAGGTAAGAATATCGTGGAAGCTAATCATGGTCGTATTTACGTAGAGTCTGAAGGTGAAGGTAAGGGATCAACCTTTATCGTCGAGTTTCCGTATGTGGCTCCTGAGCGGCGTGTGGTATAGCAATGCAATTGATTTAAGGTTATGCATGATGTATGCTTTAAGTGCTGTAATGCTGCAGCATCTTATAGGGGTATATCCATGTTTAGTGCATGCACTAGTGGCTCAGTTGATTTTCGAAGTCCGGGTAATGAAGACTAATCTGCGTATTGTCAGATTAAAATTCAATGTTAGGCTCAACGGGGAGTAGTTATATTTTAACCGCTCCCTCTTTTTTATGGTGTATAGAAAAGTGTCGGTGTAGTGGGTGCTGTGTATAACTTTTGTGGCATGGATATGGTATACTATTTTTCATAGGCAAGCTAAGTGGCTTTGCACATCTTCATAGTAAGGTGAGGGGACTTAACCAATTGCCTAGTGAAACAAGAAGCCATTGATCCCCACAAAACAAAAATACAGGCATGAATTCTCATGTCTCGCACGTAGGCATAAAAGTGCTGCGTAGCAAGAAAATAGCAGCTACCCTCCCAGCGGAGGGTAGTTTGCGTTTTAGGGGGATACACTTATACTAAGACACAGATATAATAAAACTTTTTATGCATGCAACACGTTTAGATAATTTTATAGGGTGGGTTGGGGCGCTACTTGTCGTAAGTGCGTACATCGTACTAACATGGGATATCGCAGATAGCAAGTCGCTACTCTACAATCTCATGAATCTTATCGGTGGAGCTGCACTTGGCTACCGAGTGTGGGTTGACCGTAATTATTCTAACTTATTTCTGGAGGTGATCTTTGTGGGAGTAGCGATCTATGCTCTCATGCGATTATTTTAATAAATAAAACTATGCCACGGCGACCAAAGAAAAAAAGCAAAGGGAATATACACGGTTCACGTAAGAGTAAGAAGAAACAGTTCTGGGATCAAGAGTATAGTGAGCATGCGCACTTACGGATTTCTGATGCGCCAAGCAGTGATATGCTTAAGTATTTTCGTTACTGTGAGCGAACAGATGAATTTTATCTGCCAACGGAATATGATAGCGTTGTCGACATCGGCTGCGGCAATGGACGCAATATTCTCTATGTAGCCGAGAACTACGGTGCGCGTGGTGTGGGTTATGACTATAGTGAGGAAGCGATTGAGCAGTGCCAGGAAAAGGCACAAGCGAAAAATCTCCTGGTAGAATTTATGGTGCGTGACGTAAGTGAGTCAATTCCGGTGGAGGACTCATCTCAAAAGCTTGTACTTGATCTCATGGTGACACATGTACTTAAAAAAGAACAACGACAGTTTCTTTTGAAAGAGGTTCATCGCGTATTAGAGGATGATGGCTTCTATCTTTTTAAGACATTTTTGCGAGATGATGATCTTGGTGCGCAGGAGCTCATCAAAAAACACCCTGGGACAGAAGAAGGTTCCTATATACACCCCAAGATGGGCATAGAAGAACATGTATTTTGGGAGGATGAAGTGATGAGTGATCTTGAGCAGTATTTTCAGATTCAGCGCGTCTACAAATCCCACCGTCACCGTGATCGCGAGGGGCGAGCGGCAAAACGTCGCTCAATCATCCTTTATGCGCAGAAGCGCGCGTAGGTTATGGGGTAGTTAGGTGGTTGTGTGGGGTAAATAGTGAGCGTGAATTGGTCGCACATTTGAGGTGGCTAAATCCTCTCTATAAACTTGAAAAAATGCTAAAATAACGTATACTTGGTGCAGTATCGGGTCCAGATTATTTATACTATTTTTATGCAAAACTTTATCGTACAGGGGGGTAAGAAACTCTCTGGTGAAATCTCCGTTAATACATCCAAGAACGCAGCGGTGGCGTGTCTCGCAGCAGCATGTCTCAATAAGGGTAAGACGACGCTGCGTAACGTACCAGCAATCGAAGAGGTGAATCGCTGGTTGGAGGTGTTGGAGAGTGTGGGGATGACTATTGAGCGTAGCGGTCGTCACATCACATTAACGCCGCCAAAGGTGTTTAACTTTGACACGATCAATAAGAAATCAGCGATGAAGACACGGAGTATTATTTTGCTGATTGGATCTTTGTCGGGTCGCTATGACGAGTTTAAAATTCCGCAGTCAGGTGGGTGCCGCCTGGGTCTACGTACAGTGCAGCCGCACATAGATGCATTGGCGTCATTTGGCGTCGATGTAAAAACACGTCAATATGATTATCTGGTGACTGTAGATCGTAAGCATGCCGTGCCAGAGCGGTTTGCGCTCAGTGAATCAGGGGATACTGTCACAGAAAATGCGCTCTTTGCTGCGGCACAGCATGGTGGTGTCACTGAGATCCGGATGACGAGTGCTAACTATATGATTCAGGATGTGTGCTTTTTTCTCAAGAAGTGTGGCGTGAAAATTGATGGCATTGGAACGACAACACTACGCGTGCATGGTGTGGGAAAAATTGACAAAGATATTACCTACGAGCTATCTGAAGATCCGATTGAAGCGATGTTTTTTATTGCGCTTGCTATTGTAGCTAAGGGGGAGTTTGTGATTAAGCGGTGCCCGTATGATTTTATAGAGTTAGAGCTGACCAAGTTGCGCCTCATGGGGCTCTCATTTACGTGCTCTGATTTTTATAAGGCGCGTAATGGTCACACGGTGCTTACAGATATTACAATCCATCGTTCTCGATTGCGCGCACTGCCAGACAAGATTGAGGCGCGACCATTCCCTGGTCTCAACATGGACAACTTGCCATTCTTTTCTGTCATTGCGACACAGGTACGCGGCACAACGCTTCTTCACGACTGGGCGTACGAAAACCGTAGTGTTTACTTTACTGAGCTCAATCGACTGGGCGCACAAGTGAAGCTTCTCGATCAACATCGCGCTGAAATTACTGGTATCACCAAGATGACACCAGCACGAATGACATGTCCACCAGCGCTTCGCCCTGGGGCGGTGCTTCTCGTGGCGATGCTAGCAGCGCCTGGCAAATCCGTACTTAGAGATGTGTATATGATCAATCGTGGTTATGAAAATCTAGCAGAGCGACTTCAAGCTCTGGGTGCAGATATCGAAATGCAAACGGTAAAAGCCTAATAATTACGCATGAAGATCGCGATCGACGCATCACCAGCTTTTCGTGCCGAGCGCACGGGTATCGAAGAGTACACGTATCAAATCATCAAGCATCTTCGCTCTCCGCTAAGCGGTGAGGATGTTACTTTATTTGTAAAAAGAGGTGGTCGAGCACAAGTTGATTTTAAGTTACCACCAGGATGGCGTGTGAGAGAGATTTGGATGCCGCGTCTGTGGACGTATGTCGGATTGTCTTTGGTGTTGCTTGTGGGGCGCTATGACCGATTATTTGTACCTGGACATGTCGTACCGCCTATTCATCCGAAGCAGACGGTGGTGGTGATACATGGACTTGAATACGAGCGCGTACCGGATGCTTTTAGTGCGCGTGAGCGACGTTCGATGCGTTTTAGTATCAAGAGGTCGTGTCGCTGGGCAAGGCGGATTTTGTGTGTGTCCAATAATACTAAAAAGGATCTTAAGGATTTGTATCAGATTTCACAGAATAAAATGCGCGTCGTGTATGAGGGTGTCAATCCGGCACCGCGCATCGACCATCATAAAACACAAGACGCTCTCGCGAAGTGGCACATTACCAAGGGCGGCTACCTTCTTTTTATCGGTCGTATTGAAACACGTAAAAATATCATAACGATCTTGCAGGCGTATGAGATGTTACGTGAGCATTTTCATATCGCTCATAAATTGGTGCTTGCTGGTAAGTCAGGTGTCGGTTATGACGAGATCCTGCGGCACGTCGAGGAACATCCTTTTCGAGAGGATATTATCATGACAGGGTTTGTGTCAGATGATGAGAAGTGGTCACTACTAGCGGGGGCACATGTATTTTTGTTTCCAACTTTATACGAAGGGTTTGGTCTCCCTGTGCTGGAAGCGCAGCAAATGGGTGTGCCGGTGGTAACATCCAAGACATCGTCATTAGGTGAAGTGGCAAAGAATAGTGCTGTCACAATCGATCCAATGGTGCCACAGGAGCTGGCGGAGGGTGTGCAGTCATTACTTGGCGATGCCGATGTGTATGCAGCGTATGTTACCAAGGGCAGGGAAAACCTCGAACGGTTTGATTGGAACCGCGCCGCAAAACTGACAGCAAAAATGATTGTTATGTCATCGTAAAAATTTAATAAAAGGAAAAGCGCATCGTTAAAAAAACAATGCGCTCTAAAGTACAGCTCTAGTCATAAAAATCATTTTCTTGATGATCCACAAATGGAGCATTTATGATATCTTTTATGAAGGATACCAAAATACCTGCAATTATGCACGTAAGTGCAATTTCTCCACCATTCAGACTAGATATTAAATTTGGTATGTAATCTAACATCACCACCTCGACTTTAAATAACTTACATCAAAAATAGCACTATTTTATAAAAAAGTCAAGTCATAAAATAGTGTATAATAGGAGTATTGACGAAATAATATTGAGGACATGAAAAAAGCAGGCGCGTCTATTATTGATGAGGTACTCCGGCAAAAGCTAGGGCGGGTGGCTTTGATGCATGATTTTTTGCTTTACCCTGGTGGAGCTGAGAAAGTGTTAAGCGAATTAATGGAGATGTTTCCTGATGCTCCTGTGTACACCTTGCTCTGTGATCGCGAAAAAATGGCTGATGTCATCCATGGTCGTGATGTACGGACGAGTTTTTTGGATCGCTGGCCACGGTTTTTGACGCGTCGTCATCGATGGTTATTACCTTTTTACGCACCAGCAGTCGAGTCACTTGATCTGCGGCAATATGATACAGTTATTTCAAGTTCGGGTGCCTGGAGCAAGGGGCTTGTCACGCGCCTCAATACGAGACATATCTCATACCAACACTCGACGATGCGTTTTATCTGGGATGAAAACGAGAAATATATGCGTACCGCGACGGCATCACTGCGATTTCCAGTGCGGCAGTTTTTGAGTTATATCAGAGTGTGGGATCTGCAGGCGGCACAGCGACCAGAGGTGTTGATTGCCAATTCGCAGTATACCCGAGGTCGGATTCAGAAATACTACCGCCGTGCGAGTGAGGTAATTTATCCCGGTGTTCAGATGCCAACTTGGTCTTCACTTAAAGCTCTAAAGGCTGGTGACTCTCAAGATGATAAACCTTTTGTGATCGTCTCACGACTTTCTGACTATAAAAATGTGGCTCTAGCAATTGACGTGTGCAATAAGTTACAGTTACCACTCACTATCATCGGGGATGGGCCGCAAAAAAAGGAGTTGATAAAGCGCGCAGGTCCGACTGTCACTCTTTTGGGATGGCTCGATGAGGATCATAAATGGAAGGTGCTCTCTGGTGCGCGTGCATTTTTGTTTCCGTGTGAGGATGATTTTGGGATCACGTGTGTAGAGGCGCTAGCTGCAGGTACGCCTGTGATTGCGCTAGGTCGCGGGGGTGCGCGGGAGATTATTTCTGGTGATGATGTTGGTGTTTTATTTGATGTGCCCACTGTAGAGGTGATGGCAGACGGCGTGCGGCGATTTTTGCTTCGTGAGAGTGAATTCGATCCAGAAGCTCTGCGTTCTCATGCAGAGCGTTATCATAGAGATGTATTTGAGCACGCCTTTGTCGACGCGCTGGAAAAAGCACTATGAGTAGTCATATCATCGGTCATCAAAGACAAAAAGAGATTTTTTCTGAGACGTTTCGATCTGGTCGCTCTCATGCTTTTTTGTTTTCTGGTCCTATATCTGTGGGTAAGCATGCACTTGCACACGCAATTGCTGCAGATCTCGTAGAAGGTGAGACTGAGTTTACGTGGCGTCGTGACGTGTCGCGTTACGGTGAGAGTGTTTTTGTCTTGGCGCCTGAGAGAACGGTTAAGAAGGATGTGGTCAAGATATCAAAAATCTCAATCGATGCTGTGCGCGAAGTGTCTAGGCAGCTGATGATGGCGACGACAGAAGGGAGTTATAACGTGCTTATTATTGATGAGGCTGATCAGCTTAACCCAGCAGCACGCAATGCGCTTCTTAAAATTTTGGAAGAGCCGCCTGCGCGGACAGTCTTTTTTTTGATCTCACATGATCCGTATCGAATCGGTGCTACGGTGCGGTCTCGTACCACCATGATTAACTTTGGGACGCTGAGTAACGTGGAGATGAATAGTCTCTCAGAGGATGATGAGCTAAGGGATGTGGCTTTTGGGCGACCAGGGATGCTTGTGCGTGCGATAGAGGATGTGACATACAGAGAGACGCTCGTGGAATCAGTGGCGTCATTGCGTCGCATCCAAGCGATGGCGCTGCATGAGCGACTGCAGTATGCTTCTGAGGTAAGTGAGCACCCTGTTGCTGCGCTGGAGATGCTTAGTGTGTGGGTGATGCGGATTTATAGCGTTGCGCATGAGCGAAAGATGTATCAGATTTTATCTCTTACGGAGAAAATTGAAAAAGCACGACTGTCACTGCGTGAAACCAATGCCAATAAAAAGCTAGTACTCGAGGAGTTGTTTATAAGTCTATAATTTTATGGGAGCACGACGAAGGCTGCCAAAGCCCAAGAAGTCAAAATGGAGTTTTAATAAAAAGAAGTGGCTCCGCGTGTTGCGTATCCTCTTTTTTGTACTTGCTGGATGTGGGCTCATCGCTGCGTTCGGGTATTTCAGTGTTTATGGGCCATCATTTCAGGTGACTGAGGATAGTGTCGTGATTAACGGTAATGAGCGCATCGCAACGGCTGAGATCACGCAGGTTGTGCTTGGTAACATCGTGCACGATCAATATTCATTTCTGGATGGGCATATCATGACTGTGGATGAAGAACAAATCAAAAGCGATATTGAGCGACGATATCCACAAATCGCTTCTGTTAACGTTAAGCGCGAATTGCCACATGATATTACTGTTTCTATAGAAGAATTTGAGGTGATCACAGCGGTGTGTCGGAGTGCCGCGCGTCAATGCGTCACTCTGGATGCAGATGGTATCGTACAGCAGGAGGTGGGGCAGCAAGATCCTCTTTTGCGGGAAAATGATGTAGTTTATTTCGAGGTTGAGGATGCATTACCTGTAAAGGGTGTGCGGCTATTCACTCGTGAGCAGCTGGGCTATGCGCGTTATTTTGTGAGAGAGTTGCCGTTTGAAGTAGGGATGCGGCCCTTGCGGACGGAGGTTATGAATTTGGGTGAGTCTCATTTTAGGGTCACAACTGACGGAGAATGGGATATAATGATAGATAGTAACCATGATCCTCGTTTTGCGATGCTTGTACTCAAAGAATTTTTGTCTCACCAGGACATCGCACCACAAAAAACAGAATTAAAAGAGGTAGATCTTCGTATCAAAAATCGAGTATTCTATAAATAAGTCTTATGCGCATAGCGATTGATGTCCGGAATGTTGGCAAAAACCGCACTGGTAGTGAGGTGGTCGTCATCGAGCTCTTTCGCGCTCTTTTTGAACAGAGAACCGATGATACTTTTTATTTATTGACCGACACGGATGATGAGGCTGTGGTGCGTGAGATTAAATGTGTGTATGACCTCGCGCGGCATCAGCATGTTAAAATCATCTCATGTGTTGGTGGTGGTCGGGCACGTTGGATATTGTGGCATATGCCGCGGTTTGTCAGACGTCATAAGATTGATGTATTTCATACGGAGTACATCGTCCCATTTCGCTTACCACATTCCGTTCGCGTCATAACGCACATCCATGATGTGTCGTTTTGTGAGTCGGAGATTCGACCGCTGATTGCGCGCAAGGATTTATGCGTACTTGACGCGCTGATGCCACGTAGTATCGCACGTGCAGACTGTGTCGTAGCAGTGAGTCGATTTACAGCAGGGCGTATTGCGTATCATTATCCAGCTTCGCGGACCAAGATGGTTCTCATCGAAAATGCATGTGCACCTCTGTATATGAGTGATGTGTCAGCAGAAGACATCGAGCGTGTGCGTGACAGGTATCAGTTACCAGAGAAGTTTATATTTTCACTAGGGACGATGCAGCCGCGCAAAAATATTCCTTTTTTGATTAGTGCTTTTGGCCGCATAGCGGCACGTATGCCAGATATGGACCTGGTCCTCAGCGGTAAACAGGGCCATAACTGGGATCACGTCATCACAGATGAGGTGAAAGAAAAAGGTATCGAGGAGCGTATACACTTTACAGGCTACATAAAAGCTCAGGATCTTCCGGCTGTATACGCAGCAGCATATGTTTTTGCGTACCCGTCGTTATACGAAGGGTTTGGCATTCCGCTTTTAGAGGCTATGTGGCAGGATGTGCCTGTAGTTGCAAGTCAGATACAGGTACACAGAGAAGTCGGAGGAAAGGGTGTGTATTACGCCTCCCCATATCAGATTGACCGATATGCAGAGGCTCTATATACTGTATGTACTGATGAGGCTATTCGCGCTGCACTGAGGAAAAATATGGTCACAGAGCGGGAGAAATACAATTGGAGCAGCGCTGCTAAAAAGCTCCACCATACAATGCGTGGGCTTGTATACACTACAACAGAGCATAATAAAAAATACATGGCATATAAGAAAAAATCACCGTCTTCAAAGCGAAAAAAGATGATCGTCTCCTTGTTGGCACTTTTGCTTGTGGGTGGGATTGGGTTTGGTATATGGAAGCTGGAGTCAATTGCTAACACGATCACATCGGAGGGAACTGTTATTGGCAGCCTCGCGAAGCGTCTGCCAGGAGCTGATACGGAGCTCAAAGGTGAAGCACAGGGGCGGATCAATATTGCTCTCTTGGGTATGCGCGGAGAAGGTGTGCCTGGAGGTGGTCAGCTTACAGATACGATTATGGTTGCAAGCATTATCGAGAACAAAGATCCAGCTTCAGGTGATCATCCATTTACTATTTCTTTCTTTTCGATCCCACGTGATTTATTGGTGACGCTTCCTTCTGGTGATCAGGGTAAAGTGAATTCTGTCTTTTTTGCAGGAGAGCGGTTTACACGCGGTGCAGGTTTGAGTTATGTTACGCAGACACTGTATGAGGTGCTGGGTCAGGAAATTCATTATGCTGCATCAATTAACTTTCAAGGTTTTGAGGATATGATTGACGCGCTTGGTGGTGTGCGGATATCCCTTGATAAGCCCTTTTCTGAGCCACTCCAGTTTAATGAGACGCACGTCTGCGATGGTGATAAAGGTGGTGTGTTTTCGATTCCGACAGGAGAGTATGAGATTAAATACGACAAAAAAGGAAAGATTAGCGCGCGCTATCCGCTCTGCGCCAATGCGCAGCCGGAGTGCGGTGGAGAATTTAATGTACCAGCTGGTGATGTGATACTTAGCGGTGAGGAAGCTTTGTGTTATGTGCGCTCACGTGTGACAAGTAGTGATTTCGATCGAGCACGGCGACAGCAACAAGTTCTCACAGAGATTAGGGCGCAAGCATTGTCTGCAGACTTTTTGTCTAGTCCAACCAAGATAGGGGAGATGCTCCAAATTTTAGGTGATAACGTGGAGACGAATATGGAGTTGTGGGAGATGGAGCAGTTTATTACCTATTATGAGCGACTCGATCAGGCAAAGGTCGTACAGCGTGTCCTTGATGATTCTCCATCAGGGTTACTAGAAGTCCCATCACAACCCTCTGGCTTTGGGTATGTGCTTACACCACGTGGAGGAGATTATAGTGAGGTGCATCAGGCATTTCAAGCTGCTGCTGAGTAGAGCAAAGAAACGATATTTACTTTATGAATCCAGAGGTTACCATAGCAATTCAGGGATATAAAAATCCGCATATGCTCAAGCTGTGTATTCAGTCTGTGTATGATTTTGTGGATATGGAGACGGCTGAGTTGGTAGTTGCAGATTCTGATACAGGGGAAGATACGCGTCAGATGATGAGCGCCACATTTCCTGATGTGACTTTTCTACCTCATGAGACAAACATCGGTTTTGGGGCTATGGTCAACGCATGCATAGATCATGCGCGTGGGCGTTATATTTTTATTATCAATCCTGATACTATCCTGGAGGCAGGTACTGTCTCAGGTCTTTATGATTTTATGGAGGCGCATCCGGAGATAGGTCTGGTCGGTCCAGCTCAAAGGAATTTTAACCTAACACTCGAGAACACGCGATTTCGTTTTTATAAGATGTTGACGATTGTGTATCGCCGTTCTTTCTTAAAGCGGTTTAGCTTTGCTAAAAAGCATTTAGCTCATTTTGAGATGGCTGACGTGCACAAGGTGGAGGCATATCCTGTACCATGGGTGATCGGTAGTGCGATGTTTGTCCGTCGTGAAGCAATTGAAGATGTCGGTGGTATGGATCCGCGCTATTTCATGTACATGGAAGACATTGACTGGTGCCGTAGCTTTTGGGATAAAGGATGGAAAGTCTATTACAACCCTCGTGTTACTCTTTATCATTTTTATGGAAAAGGGAGTGCAAAAGGGAGTTTTATTAAGAAGATACTCTTTAATCGCTTGACGCGTACGCACCTTATGAGTGCTTATCAGTATTTTCGTAAATGGCGCGGTAAGCCGTTTCCAGATATTGTCTAGTTCACATACCTGCAAAACAAACCTCTAAACAGAAAAAAACATATGACCCAACACGATCCATTACATAATCCCAATCATAAACCTTCGATGTCGCCACAGCGCCAACCACTTGCGCTCTCGACGCGTGGTATTTCCTCACTTCTACTGGCAATTTTTATTTTTATAGGCGGGTACATGCTCGGCTCGACTTTTCCTGAAACTGATCGTGCTGTGGGTGCAATCGGTCCATCGCAATCGGTCGTCAACCGTGGCAGTGAGGGTCGCGTGGATTTTGACTTGTTTTGGAGTGCGTGGGACCTCTTGAGGGCACGTTATGTAGACCAGGGAGACTTGGATTCGCAGGTGCTTGTTTATGGTGCAATCAAAGGTATGTTTGCAGCGACAGACGACCCTTATACGACTTTTTTTGATCCTGAGGTAAATAAAGCTTTTAATGAAGAGTTAGAGGGAAGCTTTGAGGGCATCGGTGCTGAGATTGGAATACGCGATAATCTATTGACGATTGTATCACCGCTTGATGATTCGCCGGCGGAGCGTGCAGGCTTGCGGCCGGGGGATAAAATTATAAATATTGACGGCACTATTAGTGCAGATCTCACGATTGAAGAATCTGTAAAATTGATTCGTGGTGACAAAGGTACAGAAGTGATTTTGACCATTTTCCGTGAGGGAGAGGAGGAAACGCGTGATGTGTCTGTGATTAGAGATCGTATTGAGATTAAGAGCGTGGTCGCATCAGAGGAGGAGGGCGTTGCGGTGATCCGTGTTTCTCAGTTTGGAAAAGATACAAAGAATAAGCTGTCTGAAGCGTTGCGAGCACAAGAGCGTTCTGGTCAGAAAAAAATGATTATTGACTTGCGTAATAATCCAGGAGGTATATTGGAGGTGGCTATCGATACAGTTGGCTTTTTCACAGAAAAAGGGTCGGTTGCAGTAATTGAGCAGTCATCAGCGGGTGCTCTTAGAGAAAAGGAGACAAAACGTAGTCCGATTGTGTCCGATGATGTGGAAATCGTAATTCTAATTAATGAGGGAAGTGCGAGTGCGTCAGAGATCTTTGCAGCAGCGCTCAAACACCACCTTCCGGAGCGCGTGACCCTTGTTGGCGCAAAGAGTTTTGGTAAGGGTTCTGTGCAGGAGTTAATTCCAATGAATGGGGGTACAGCAGCAAAGATTACAATTGCCAAATGGCTCACACCTGGAAAAAATCAGATCGATGGTGAAGGTATCGTGCCTGATCAAGAGGTAGAGTATACAAATGAAGACTTTGAAGCGGATCGTGATCCACAAAAGCAACGTGCTCTAGAGATGCTTACTGATTGAAATTGATATCACAGTAATAATGAAAAAACACTCAACAGGATGGGTGTTTTTTTTGCGTGTACCATTTGTGAGAGTGCCTTCTTTGGAGTGAGATCAGAAGGAAGGGTGAAATCTATGAGGTTTACGACTTGAGGCGATACTTATAATCGTGTAGTTGGATCGTGTGTTTTTTAGTTGTGGCTTGGAGTTCTGATTTAAGGTGTGATCGTTGGATAGTCAAATTCTTTCCATGCGTTGAGTCCGCCAGAGATCATGTAATTATCTATAAAGCCAAGATCAAGGAGGAGGATGCTTGCTTCAAAGCTTTCGAGGTCGTTTTGACCATAAATGTACAGTGTCTTATTAAGTGGGATTGATCGTCGATTTTTTTCTAGTTCTGTCAGTGGGATATTGAGAGTGTCACCTGTGATACGTTCCCGCTCATAGGCAACCTTAGAGCGAACGTCTATTACCTGCATGGTAGATGTGTCTCCTTGCAGAAGCGCGTCCACATCGCGCGGTTCGACAATCTGCACACGCGCTACATCTTCTACGCTATCGAGGTTGGCACGTTTAATGGTGGGGAGATTGGCGCTGGACCATGCAGGGAAGCCCCCACGTAGGATGCGAGTCGGGTAAAACTGTGAAAGGCTGTTTACGACGCGTTGCAGCTCCTGTGGGCGGTCCTCTGTGCCGGCGTAGATCAAGATAATATTCTTGATGCCAAATTGCTCCTCTTCGGCTGAAAAATCTGTGATGTGGATGCTATTACGTACTCTGTGATCGCGATATGCTTCAATAGGGCGGATGTCCACAAAGAGTGTGTAGAGTTGATTGCGTGCCTCCTCTATTTCTATATAAGGGAGACGCTCAGTGGCTTTTTGCTTTTCCATCTCTTCTGCACTTTTTAATTTGTTTTGCGGGATATTGGGTAGTTCACGCGGTTTTGTGCTCTGATGATAGCGATAACCAAATAAAGCAATAATCAAAAGAAAAAAAACAACGAAACCTAAGAGGGTGAATTTTTTTTGATTTTCCGGTGTGAGCATAAGTGGGAGGAATTATGATAGTTGCGCTCCGAGGAAGTCGCTGTGACCATTGATGAATGTTTTGGCATCCATGGGCGCACCACCTTCTTTTTGGAGCGTTGCGATCTTTATCGCACCATTGGCGGTCCGCACAAAAAGATCATCATTATGTGTAAATACAGTTGCTGGCGTTATATCAGTAAGAATTTCCGCAGTCAAGCGAGCATCTTCCAGGGTGATAAATTTGATGCGTGTCTGCTTTATGCCGGAACGGTTCCAGTACGAAAATATGCCAGGCCATGGTGTAAACGCACGGAGGCGATTGATGATTTCTTCTGTTGAGCGCATCCAGGTTATATGTCCATCTGCGCGATCAATTGTTTGGCAGAGGGTTGCTTTCGTGTGGTCTTGTGGTGTTGGTTTGATTGTTTGCTGGATGAGATCGGAAAGGGTGGAAAGGATGATCGTCGCACTTAGATCAGCGAGTTTTTTCTGAAGCGCGAGATGTGTATCCTCAGGGACAATCGGAAGTACTGCTTGCGTCAAAATGTCACCCGTATCAAGACCTTGGTCCATTTGCATGATTGTTATTCCAGTTTCACTGAAACCAGACAGTAGAGCGTTTTGGATTGGTGAGGCGCCACGCAAAAGTGGCAAGAGGGATGCGTGAACATTGATCCCACCGAGTGGCGCAAGAGCTAAGAATTGCTCTGATAGAATCTTGCCGTACGATACAACAATAAAGAGATCTGGTTTGAGGAGTTTGATATCATTGTGCGTTGCTTCTGTGATCTTACTTGGTTGTAGGAGTGGTACACCATGGGAGAGAGTAATTTCCTTGATGGGATTGTGATGAAGGTCGCGTTTCATGCCCTTGCGGTGTCGACCAATATGTGCGTCAGGTTTCGTGATGACACCTACAACATGTGCAAAAGAGTTTTGGGTGAAGAGTGTCTTGAGAAGTGGCTCAGCAAAGGGTCCTGTGCCCATAAAAATAATCCGCTTTTTGTGAGCGTTGTCTGCATTTTCATGCATATCGTTACGGAGATCAAAGGATTTCGCTGGCATATTTTTTTCTTATTATAGCACGGGCAGGATTAGTCGAACTTTAAGGCTGTGCGTGCTTTTTCTTGGTCTTCAAATCGATCGTTGATCATGATGCCGTAGAGGTGGTCGATTTCATGCTGAAAGACGATGGCGAGAAAACCTTTGAGTTTAATCTTTTTTTGAGAGCCGTGTTCATCGGTGTAGCGTACAGTGATTTTTTCATGGCGGATCAGTCCATATTCTCGCCCTGGGAGGCTGAGGCAACCCTCTTCAAAAAAGACGCGCTCTTTGGATGTGGAAATAATTTCTGGGTTTCCGATCACGAAGCGGTTACCCTCCGCTTCGATAACGGATAATTGCAAACCGATTCCAACTTGAGGCGCAGCGAGGCCGCAGCCTTTCTCGTGTGTCATCGTGTAGAACATATCCGCGATTAGGTTTTGCATCTCAGGCGCGGTGATGTCAGGTATTTCTTGTGCGCGTTGATGGAGAACATCTGCGTGTTCATCGGCAAGAGGGAGAAGTTTAGGTGTGTGTGTCATAAGGATGTCTTTTACTACATAAAAGTATGACGCATATATGAGTACTCGTCAAAGGGTATGGGGGAGTTTACGTGCAAGCTGTGTGATATTTGCTGTTGTGTGATCCTGAGGTGACTTATCCACAAAGTAATGCTGATTGCATGTTGTTCAAAAACATAAAAGTGGTGTAAAATGTCATATAGAACCAATAAGTGGGGAAAAGTGGGGAATTAATAAAAAACACCACTGCTAAAGGGTTCGCAGCATACATCTTATGTTTATTGGCGAGTACAACCATAATATCGACCCAAAAAAGCGACTTGCACTCCCATCTAAATTCCGCAAGGAATTGGGAAAATCAGTCGTGATTACACGAGGGCTTGATCAATGTTTGTTTGTATATCCGCGTAAGACATGGGAGGAGATTGCTGAAAAATTGGGAACTATGCCGATTGGAGAAGCGCATACACGTTCTTTTGTGCGTATTATGCTAGCTGGTGCGATCGACACGACGATGGATTCGCAGGGGCGTATCCTGGTCCCAGACTATCTTAAGGAGTATGCAGCGCTTGCGCGCAATGTGGTCGTCGCGGGTCTCTATAACAGACTGGAGATCTGGGATGAAGCCAAGTGGCAAAGCTACAAAAATGAAGCGGAACAAAATACAGACAAAATCGCAGAAGAACTTGGAAAACTCGGTGTTTACTAATTTTTGTAATAAATGCATAGCGTGATATTTGCCAGGGGAAGTAAATATTACACTTCGTAAGATGAATATGGCAGAGACGATTCATGTTCCTGTAATGCTCGCTGACATCATGGAAAATCTTCCAGAGATTCAGCAGGGAACAATTATTGATGCAACGCTCGGTGGCGGTGGCTATACACGTGCACTCCGTGCTCACTATGATCACGCAGTAGATGTTATAGCGATTGACACTGATCGTGTCGCACTGGACAGGTTTGAGCAAAACCAGCCAGTGCGACAAAAAGGCATCACGCTTTATCATGGCAACTACAGTGAAATCGAATCTGTATGTCATGTACACGAGGTTTCGTCAGTGGCGCTCATAGTAGCTGACCTAGGACTTTCGTCAGATCAGATAGAATCATCCGAGCGAGGCTTTGCATTTATGCATGACGGTCCCTTGGATATGCGGATGGATCAAGATGGTGGTATAACCGCGCAAGAACTTATTGCTCAGTCAACACCGCGAGAGTTAGCTCTGATTCTGTCACGGTATGGTGATGTCTCTCAGGCACTTCATATTGCGCATGTACTTAAGGACAATATGCAGACCTCGTCCACACGAGAAATGGCTACGATTCTTAAATCAAACATGAAAATCCGGCACGGCCAAAAGATTCACCCAGCGACGCAAGTGTTTCAGGCACTGCGCATCGCAGTTAATGATGAGTACGCACATCTAGAGAAATTTCTTCGTGATGGTATACGCATGTTAGCTGCTAAAGGACAGTTCATGGTTGTAACATTTCACTCAGGAGAAGATCGAATTGTGAAAAATGTCTTTAGGGAGCATACGGTTACATGTGTGTGTCCGCCAGCCTTACCGATGTGTGCCTGTGATCAGGAAGCGACAGTTAAGATTGTAAACAAAAAACCGTTAACACCGAGAGAGTCAGAAATCGCAGATAATCCGAGGTCTCGTAGTGCAAAATTGAGAATTATAGAGAAGATATAAAAACAAAAACGTGTATTTACACAATGATGTGTGAATCATAGGGGGGTACGCAGTAAAAAGCATGCCAAATAAAAAAAATACAAAAATAAACCATTTACCTTTCCTTTCTTTGTCACAAAGGGTGCTTTTGGTATTTCTTGTGGTTGCGTTGACGACGGTCGTCGGGTATTATCTGTATATTATAAACAGTAGCGCAATCAGAACACTTGAGGTGTCTGAGATCGAAAGAGAGATTGACTTATTATTACTAGAGCGTTCCGAGCTTGAAGTGCAAGTAGCAGAAAATCGTGATTTAGCACAATTTAGTAACGATCTTGTAGAGGATATGAAACCGCTTGAAATTGCGGGTTATCTCACACTTTCTACAGATTTGACCTTTAAAGATGAGGTGGCACTTTTAGTGGAGTAGGTAGCGCATTTACAATGAGAAAATGTACTCATTTTTTAAAAAAAACCAGCAAGGACGACGTGGGCAAGTACGAAAAACGTTGCGTCAGCAGACACACCTCGTAGAACAGGATGAGCAGGTACAGATCGGACACCGCCTTTTATTTGTTTACGTTGTTTTGGTCTGTGTTGTTTTGGTTGTAGGATTTCGTCTTTATCAGGTGCAGGTAGTAGAAGCTTCTTCGTATAATGATTTGGCGCTGCGGCAACACTTTAAAGAGCGTGTACTTACCCCGAATCGAGGCAGTGTTTATCTGCAATCCTATAAAAGTGCTCTTTTTCCCATTGCGCTTGATCGAGAATATTTTCTTGCTTTTTTATCACCGCGCGATATAGCACCTGAAGATTTTCCTGATGTGATAGATAATGTTAGTAGGGAGCTGGGTGTTACACAAAGTGAAATCGAGTGGAAACTCTCTAAGCGCGAGGACGTGTTTGAAATAATTGCACATAAAATTGAGCGACAGGAAAAAGAGCGTATTCAGGCTCTGCGCATTCCAGGATTGCATTTTAGACCAGAGTATTTTCGCTATTACCCTGGAGGCGAACTAGCGTCTCAAGTCGTTGGCTTTGTTGGGTTTGATGATGAGGAGGGTTATAGGGGTCGCTATGGTGTAGAGGCGAGGCTAGACGCTGAGATGACTGGTGAGACAGGTGTAGTGCAAGAAATTCGTACAGCGAGAGGAGGGTGGAACACACTATTTGATAGAATTTTGACTCCTGAGAATAATGGATCTGATATTGTACTTACAATTGATCATGTTGTACAAAAAGAAGTTGAAAGAATTCTTGTGGGAGATCTAAAAGAGTTTGGTGCAGATCGCGCGAGTGCGATAGTGATGGAGGTCGAAACGGGGCGGATTATTGCGATGGCTAACGTGCCTACTTTTTCTCCGAATCAGTACGGCGAGGTTGAGGATATTTCCCTCTTTAAAAATGCGTCCATTAGTGATTCTTATGAATCCGGCTCTGTCTTTAAGACATTTACGCTTGCGATGGGGTTGGATGCAGGAAAGATTCGCCCAGAAACCACATACGTGGATCCAGGTGTTGTAGAAATCGGTGGTTTCAAGATTCGCAATGCTGAGGATAAGCGTTATGATCTACAGACTATGACACAAGTCCTTGAGGAATCAATTAATACCGGTGTGATTCATGTAGAGCGACTACTTGGGAATAGTCTCTTTAAGGATTATGTGCAGCAATTTGGATTTGGGGAGCGCACCGGGATTAATCTGCCTGCAGAGTCTTCAGGTAATATCACTAATCTCCGTGATACGCGTCGCACAATTGAGTATTACACAGCATCATATGGGCAAGGTCTTACGGTGACACCGATGCAGCTTGTGGCTGCGTATGGCGCTCTGGCAAACAACGGGGTGTTGATGCGACCCCAGATTATACAAAAGATGATTGCTGCTGATGGTGGAGAGACTGAAATAGAGCCCTTTGAGGTACGTCAGGTCATCTCGGAGCAGTCCAGTAGAGAAGTTACGCAGATGCTTGCGCGCGTCGTCGAGAGTGGTCATGCGCGCTTAGCTGCGGTACCCGGCTACCGCGTCGGCGGTAAGACTGGGACGGCACAGGTCGTGGACCCAGAGTCTGGGCGGTATTATGAGGATCGAATCAATACCACTTTTGTTGGTTATGCCCCGATCGATGATCCAAAATACGTGACACTCGTGAAGTATGAAAATCCACAAAATGTAGAATGGGCGGCGACAAGTGCAGCACCAACTTTTGGAAAAATTATGCGATTTATGTTACCGTACTTTGGCATTGAGCAATCTGATGATGTCATAACCATCATTCCGGAGGATGCGAGTTTTGTAGACTAAAGAAAGACTCTAATAAAAAAAGAAAAAGATATATGATGATGAATATTTTACAGCGTACACTCGCATACATGGCTCGGACTGTTATAGAAAAGCATGATCCGCACGTGATAGCCGTTACCGGGTCTGTGGGTAAGACAACCACCAAGGAGGCGATCGCGCATGTTTTGGGGTCCCATTTTGATTTGCGCAAAACAGAAAAGAACTATAACAATGAATTAGGTTTACCCTTGACGATTATTGGTGCTCAGAGCGGTGGACGATCTCTACGTGCCTGGTTCGACGTATACCGTGCATGGCGCGCTGCCCTTAATGATAGGCAGTATCCACAAGTCTTAGTGCTTGAATATGGCATTGATCGACCAGGTGATATGAGCGTGCTTACTGATATCGCTGCGCCACATATTTCTGTGGTAACGCGAATTGCGACAGCGCACCGAGAATTTTTCCGTGACACCAAGCATATTGCGCGCGAAAAAGGCTTTTTAGTAGAAAATATAGACAGTGGCGACAACACGGATGGTAAAATTAGAGCAGCAATTCTCAATAATGATGATCCTCTCGTTTTGGGTATGAAGGCACGCACACAGAGAGCGGTGTACACGTTTGGGTTAGGTGATACGGCGGACATTTATGGTGCTCATATCGCACGTGCTGATGATCATGCGCTCACATTCAAACTAGGCTACAAAGAGAGGAGTATCCCTGTGCGTCTCCCAGGTATTATTAGTGAGAGTGGGGTACAGGCAGTTCTTGCTGCGCTGAGCGTCGCACAAATATGTAAAGTGAATTTATTAGAAGCGGTGCAATCACTTGAGACGTTTGTAGGTCCACCAAGTCGTATGCGACCTCATCATGGACGTGCTGGCTCGTTGGTTATAGATGATACCTACAATGCATCCCCAGAGTCCGTAGAGGCAGCTCTTAGTGCTCTTGGGCATTGTGATGGTCGCCGGATTGCAGTGCTCGGTGATATGTTGGAATTGGGCCCTGAGGAGGAGTCATCGCATCGCGCTCTTGCAAGGGTAGTTTGTGAGCAAGATATTAAAGTGCTTGTGTGTGTTGGGGTGCGGATGCGGATGTTGGCTGAGGAGATGGTTCACTTTAAAGATGAGTGTGATTGCGTGGTGTATATGGTAGATACGCCCGCTGAAGCATCATCGATAATGCAGAAAAATCAAGACGGCGAAGATGTTGTTCTTGTGAAAGGATCGCAGGGGATGCGGATGGAAAAAATCGTTGAAGATTTGATTCCTGAGAGTGCACATCATACGATTTGTCGTCAGGATGAAACGTGGAAAAAGAGGTTGTTTACGCAACCATAGAGAGGGCTGGACAATATTTTAATTATCCTATATACTTTTTTGTATTGTCCGTATAAGGGCCAGTAGCTCATCTGGTAGAGCACCTCATTTGCACTGAGGAGGTAGCGGGTTCAAGTCCTGTCTGGTCCACA
>JAHDCW010000020.1 GCA_020629675.1 Minisyncoccota bacterium
GATGTTCAGCAGAAGCTGAGTCGTACATACCATAATCCTGACTCATTGCAGTTTGCACAGCATCAGGCTTTATACCTGAAAGATTGTCATACATGAGCTTATTCCCTTGATGATAAGGCTCATGTATCGTATAGGACTTTTCTGAGTCACTATTTAGATCTGTCTGCACCCTCTGTTCAGCTCCAGCATCTTGGCCATCCTCTGCATTTACCACATTTTCCCCTACAGCCCCATCAACACCAGGCGCAATACCACTATTTAGATTTCCTCGCTCCCATGTTTCTCGCTCTGTAGGATCGATCGACTCCTTAGCCTGACCTCCCTGCTCCCATGTTTCCCTTACTGTTGGATCATATGTCGCATCAGCACTTTCCACTGATACCTCCGAGTTATTTATTGAATTGACCTCCGCAGAACTCACAGCTGCAGCGCTCTCACCACCACCCTCATTAAGACAAAGATTTTTTACATATCCAGCTGCCTGAGAGCCATACTTATCTACACCCAGAGAAATACCATAACTCGCCAGCAGACCAAAAGCTGTGACTCCCGCCGCCCACTTTGCACCACTTTTTTTACCGTCTCGAATGGCTCTAATACGGTCTTGCGTCTTTTGGTCCAACACTGTACTCGATGACTTCTCCAGAAATTTCTGAAGCGATGCCTTATTCATTTCTCCCAATGAAGCAAAATTCTCGCCAACTCGTTTCTGAGCTATCTCAGACATATGCTCACCGCTTCTACGCTCACTTTTTTCCATCACCTCTTGCTTCTTAGCCTCATACACTGCATAAGCAATAAATGGCTTTAAGAGATACGCAGCAGGCGTAACATTCATACCCGCATAAGCAGCCCCTGCCATACTACCAGCAAGACCGCCCATCACACCGACCTTACCCATCAGACCTAGCTGATTATATTTTTTAACCACATTTTGAACTCGCTCCTTGACCGCCCCTATCTTTGACTCACGTAACTGGTCGACGCGCGCCTGCTCTCGTAGCTTTTCTAGCTTTAAAAACTCTGCAGTAGACTCGCGCAGCATAATGATATCTGATATTTTTTCCACCCCATCTTGATCCGCAGCACCTTCACCCTCCCTTACTAAAAATTGATAGTACTCCGCCTTAGCATCATTGTATGCCTCTAAGGCGCTTTTTCGCTCCTGTTCTAGTGTATCCAACTGTACCTCACCAAACACATTGACGAGACGACTTTTGCCAGTCACGTACCGCTGATCTTGCGCAGCAAAGACCTGACGCGCATCACGCACCTTTTTAGATAATTCTAACTGCTCACGTTTCTTTGCTTTTTTAGATTCCTCATCTGTAGCTTTTTCACCTTTTTCATACTGAGTATCATTTCCAGCTTCCACAGATGGATCACCACCCAAACCCGACTCTAAAACATCCTCATCAGACTTCACAGCCTCTTGTGACTCAGGTCTGCTCTCTCCCTCCGTGCTCAAATTTTGATCACTCTCATCCCCCGCCTCCACAGGCGTCGTATTTGATCCTAGCTTTTTACCCTTTACAGAACCCTCCTCTCTATACTTTAGCTCATCTATTTTAGCAGTATCTCCCTTGAGGCGAGTTGTTACATCCTTTCCAAATTTATCCACACCATACGCCACGCCTCCTCGCGCGAGCACGGAAGCCTCGTGCTGATCAATTTGATCATTGATGAATTCTTTCTCGTGTTCTCGGTCAACCTCTTCCATGGTCGAGTGGCCCCCAGGATGACTTTCTTGAGAATTATCTACATTTTCAATATAGCCTCCCTCTTCTTCACTTGCCACCCCTCGACTAGCTATCGCTTGTTCTCTTGAGGTAAAAGCCTTATCATCTATGATTGGACGGCCTCCAGGATGACTTTCTTGAGAAGCACCTCCTTGCTTATCACCTTTATCTTCCTTGAGTAGTGGAGTGTTATAATTTTCCATACCTCTGTTATTTTGTTTAGATTGCCCATTATTCGAACTCAGGTCAAAATGCTCCTTCAGCTGATTGACAGATAAGACTTTCACCCTTCCATCCTGATGTGACAAATGGATATTCCTCCTCTTTTTTCTACCACTTATTTTTGACACAGACCATTCAGACTTGTCATAATTACGCAATATTTCTCCTTCAAATATCTTTCGGGAACCGATTCTTAACCAGCCGTAATTAATCTCTTGCTTCTTTTCTTTGTTAGCAAGCCTCTCTTCTGGTGAACTGTTTCTTTGGCCTTTTTGTGCAATACTATCTTCCGACAAGCTCCCTCCAACTTCCTGACGATTATTACTAGGCCCATCTTTCCTGATTGTTCCATTTTTTAACTTTACTGCAACTTTCGCACCATCCCATGCACCAACGTCACCGTTCTCATCTTTAAAATATATATATAGCTTTTTTTTGCCGCCAACAACCTCTCGCCTAATACTCGTGATTGTGAAATCAAGAATATCATCATACTTCTTAATCTTAACGGCATCCCCCACACTCAAAATTTGTTCACCAAATTTTGAATTCTGAATTTCTCCACTTTCTAAGTCACCCTCAACTTTCTTTGAGGCCCATGTTTCTACTCCCAAACTCCTTCTTCGCTTGAGTCGCTCACCCACCTCATCTCCCTTAATTAATTCAACTGACCCTATCGGATCAGGAACTTTGTCGTAGCCATCCTGATCTTTGTTATTTAAAATCCTCTTTAAAGATTCCTGTTCAGGCGTCCTCTTAGGTGATGGGGTTGAATTTAACTTTTCACTTCTAGACGCCCATGAAGTCTTACCGTGCTCCAGACTACCCTGCCCAGGGAGATCCACAGTCTCTTTGTTAGTCACTTTTTTTTCTGGCGGCTGCTCCATCGCTCCTTTTTTTTCTATTATTTTTTTGGGATCTTTTTGCTTTGCAGATGTCTCTAGCTCCCCCTCTGACGCGAAGAACTCTTCTTGCTCCTGAATTGCAAATTCCAACTCCACCTGGACATGATTACTCTCATTTGGATTCAAAAAAACACTACGCAATTCCTCCTGACTCCACTCATCTCCAAGATCAACCTCCTCCCCGTCGCGACGCAAAACCATCTTGTTACTCTCTTCCTGCAGAACATAAACTACATCACTCCCTTCTATTTTAAACACTGCATCACAAGACTCTAAATCAGGACTCTCATATTTCCCCATAGTATATCCACTGGTTTTTATACATAAATTATACCACACGATTACTTTAGAAATGAGAAGTTTTCCCACCTCAATAAGCGAGATTTCCACAGTTCAAAAAAGAACTCCGTGTGAGTTCTTTTTATAATTTCAATGTGGATGCGCTGTGTAAAACCTTACAAGTTACAACTACACACCCTTAGGTACTGTAAGCTCCTCTACTGTTTCAGAACGGTCACTCTCTCCTGCAGGCGCAGAAATCTCTGGTATATTTGCCGCGGCATTTTCTTGCTCAAGACGCTGGCGCTCCACTTCTTGCTCCCTCGCAAAATCGGCCTCGATCCGCTCCTGCTCTTGACTCTCCTTGATTTGCGCTTCGATATCCTGGACACAAAATGTACGCTGTCCTTCTGATAGATTTTCACACCAGGATGCATCAAGAGTGTTATATGCAAGTCGTTGTGCTGCAGCATCCACACACAACTCACGCTGCTCACCCAAAGCATCACACTCTGCAATATTTTTGGTAGCCACCGCTTTGACAGCTGCGACCTCACTGCGACAGTTAAGTTGTTGCACTTCGCTAAGGTTGTTACAGTATGACACATCACCACGCTCGCGCGCCAGCTGATTACTCTGCGTAATCCGACAACTCTCCCTCGTCTGATCTGTTAAAAAGTCATCGCAAATACTAAGATCACCCAACTCCAACACCCTCTTATTGATTGCAGTGGTTAGACATGTGGAAACAATTTCATGTGCACACAATCTAAACTCAGGATCTTCTGTGTACTCTTTTTTAATAGATCTGGCGGCGTCACTGAGATCTAATGTGGACTCGACAAAATTTGTATCATCCTCCACTACACTAGGCGCAGAAATAGCACCTACTGATACATCCTGCTGTGCGCTACTCACAACATCATCAGCGGTCATGTGATTATCAGAAAAACGATTCAAAATCGATATAACCAGCCACACCAGAAACAAAATAATAACGAGAACAACTAATACCTTAAGAAATTTATTCATATTTTCAAACTTTAAAATGTTGCTTCTTATTGGTTTTGACGAATCAGTTCTTCAAGGTCTTGAATGCGCTTCTCTTGTGCCTCAATACGCTCCTCTGCTTGATGCATTTGCGCTTGCAGTACATCAACCTCCATTTGCTGCATGTCCACACGCTGCGTAATGCCTGATATTTTTAACACAACTTCTTTAACAGCATTAACGAGCGCAACATTTATCGCGTGCATATTAAAATCAAGAAAACCATCCTCACCTTCTGTGACAGCATCAGGGATGACTTTCTGCACTTCTTGTGCGATAAAGCCAATCTCCTGTGTCCCACTCTTTAATCCACGTGCATTACCCTCCTTATAGCTAAATCGCACGGGACCGAGTGCCGCAATCTCGTCGAGGCCATATTCGTACGCACTGTACACATCCTTAAGGCGAAGGTCGGATGAGTTACTCCACGATCCTCCTCCTGTCTTACCAGCTGTTCCATCCACCTCCAAACGATAGGATGGCACTTTAACACCAATACCTACATTACCCGAAGAAATACCGGACGCTTGACCGTTAATTCCTGTGCCGTAAATTAAGTTTCCAATTGTCATCTGATTAGACCCAGCTGGGTCATTGAGCGCTACATTGTATCCGATCGCGATATTTTGATTTCCCGTTGTCTGACCATTCGCCGCTTGATCTCCGATTGCAACATTTAGCGATGCTGTAGTCTCAAGACTCTGGAGTGCACTCGTACCAATTGCGACATTACGTTGCCCTCCATCGAGCTCTTTGAGCGCATTAACCCCAATTGCAGCATTCCAACTTCCTGATGTATTTTTTTCCATCCCCAAATAGCCGATCACAGTATTACCAAAACCATTATCATTGAGATTTAAAGCGCGGTATCCGATAGCTGTATTAACTCCTCCGGCACCATTATTGCGCATTGCCTCAGAACCAATAGCAGTATTGTCTGAGCCGCTATTTGACTCGAGCACATAAGCACCGATCGCAGTTGTATTATTACGGTTTGTAGATCCAAAAAGTGCGCGATTTCCTATGGCAGTATTGTTTCCTCCGGTAAGATTAGCATTCATAGCAAATGTACCAACTGCAGTATTGGCACCACCTGATGAATTATTACCAAGCGACTCTATGCCAATACCTGTATTTTCATTACCTGTTGATGTTATACCAGCACCCTCACCTAAGAAAACATCGTTGCGCGAAGTATTGCTAAGCCCATCCGTCAGATCATTCACACTTCCAGCAGAAGCAAGATCTGTGATCGAGTTACAGTTAGCCCCATTTTGATCACAATAAAAACTTGCACCCAGCTGTCCCTCCACATCTAGAAGTAGTGACCCATCTGGCGTTGCATCAAAAATACCAACACTACCACCGGAAATAAACAAGCGATTGGAAGCTTCTAGGTTAAGATCGACCTGACCTGACCCATCACCCCAACCAAAGTAAAAACCACGATTCCCGCTATTATTCCGAGCTTCAAAAAAACCATAACGCGAATCATCCGTATAACGCGCTGTATGAATTGCACCAGTATTGGAGATCATCGGACGCCCATCAACCTCTAATCCACCATCAACACGCAATAAGCCAGGGGTATAAGATCCACTACTAAACTGACTATTAGGGTTAAACCTAAACCATGAATCACTGTACTGGATTGCAGTTTTGTTATTGAAATTAAGACTATTACTATCCAACTCCATATTTTCACTTGCGCCTCCATTTGCCAGCTCTCCTATATACCAGCGATGAAACCCATTAGATCGACTATACATTGTACTCCCTTCCATGCCGAGGCCATACCCAGTCACACCCGAACCAAAAAGGCTAATATGATCTTCTTGTGTTGTGGAGTTTCCAAAGTCAAGTATGTCATTTTCGCCAATTGTGACGTTACCGGTAAAAATATTATCGGTTGTGGTTGCACCTTGTGCGGTTACTTGCGCCAAAGTGGGCGTACCGCCACCCAGCGATCCAGCAGGCACACAATTTGCACCGTTCTCATCACAGTATTCAGTTGCGCCAACCTGTCCTTCGACATCCAACTTAAGCGTGGCATCAGGCACACGATCACCAACCCCGACACTTCCTGTTGAAATCGTATCATTAATGCCGTTAAGCCCCGTTCCGTATATGAGATTACCGATAGATAATTGCTGACTCCCTGTGGTGGATGCAACCTCAGCACCATACCCAATCGCGATATTGTTAGCGCCACTGCTGATTGCATCACCTGCGGACGCACCCAAAAGCACGTTACGGTTACCAGTAGACACCGACAATCCTGCATTGTACCCAACGGAGGTGTTATTGATACCTTGAGTGACGCCTTGCAAGGCACTAGCACCAACACCCACATTTTGTTGGCCGCTTGTATTAGCACCCAAAGCATTAAAACCTAATGCTGTATTTAGACCACCTGTAGAATTATTATTCATCGCCTGATATCCTACGCCAACATTTCCAGCGCCCGTCGTGTTCATATTAAGAGCTCTCCACCCCATCGCAGCGTTAGCCCCACCTGTTGTATTGCGTCGAAGTGACTCCGCACCCACAGCAACATTGGAGCTTCCTGTGGAATTATCCTCCAAAGCATACGATCCTACACCCGTATTGTTGTTACCTGTTGTATTATTTGCTAATGAAAATGCACCCACAGCTAAAGTATTACCCCCTGTTGTATTAAGACGCATCGTGCTGTGTCCGAGAGCTGTATTAGCAAACCCTGTAGTATTTTGAGCTAACGCATCTATACCCAGCGCTGTATTACTTGCACCCGTATTACTTCCACCTGCATTTAAACCCAAGAAAACAGTTGTTGACTCGTCACTTATACCATCAGTCAAATCATCAATACTCGGACTGCCACTTGCAAGCTGCTGGATCGTATAACAATTATTTCCATCCTCATCGCAATATTCTTCGGCGCCAACCTGGCCATTCACGTCCAAATCTAGTGAACCATCAGGATTGAGGTCGACAATCCCAACAGGACCTAAAAAAATGCTCGTACCTCTTGCTGCGATACCTCTATTTGACCCACCAAATTTTGCATCGTAAGTATGCGCATTGTCCGGATCTGAATACGAACTACTTGAAAAACTTGATTCGCCATTGCGCACCTCAAGCTCACCATTTTCAACTATAAGTCCCTCAGCTGCACTTCCGTCTGTATTAACCGTTAATGGTCCCTCCTTTTCTTGGCCATCTGAGCCAATTGTCAGTGGTCCTGAAACGTTACCCCCAGGAGCTGGTTGTGAGGGCTCCACAAATGCAAAAGCTGTAGCAAATCCCCCCAGAATACAGACAGCAACAAGTGTTACGAATACTTTTCCTTTAGTCATGCCTTCCATTCTACCAAATAATATATTGAATTGTTACATGCAGTTATACACACCTCAGATTACACATTGACAAATATTAACCTCACAGAGTGCACTGCACGTCACCCCATCACCATCAGAATCAATTGCCGAATCACATGAACCATTAAAAGCTGCTCCCTCATCGCATGCCTCACCCGCCTCCACGACGCCATTACCACAGGTCAGACTCCCTGAATTTGTCACCATCAAAAGCATATTAGTCGTAAATCCAGCATAAGCCACAGCAATCGTCAGAGGTCCACCTTCAGAAACACCAGTCACCATACCTTTTTGCGAACCTAAATCAACAGTAGCTTTCAGATCATCAGAACTCGACCATGTCGTATCCGTATTAGTAGTAATTTCTGTTGCACCTAAAAGATCACCACAGTTAACAAGTGGACGTACGTCCCTATAATACGCACGCAACTGTAACTGCCCTCCTACCGAAATTGTTGCAGCCTCTGGACAAATAATGAGCGTATCATCATCTTGAACAGTTACATCATGCATTTTAATCCATCCAAACTCATTGCTCCACGCATAGCCATCAATACGTGCTGGCGCCACCGCTGTATTAATGGTGATACCATAAGACACTGGGTCACCCACTTCAGAATGCAACTTAATCCAACCTTCGAAACCACCCGCATTTGTCCCAGCATCAAGAGGACTCAGGATACGCGCCCATCCCCGAATGATATTACCAGAGCGATAAGCACTGCACACACCACTTGGGCAGCCAGCCACATCACTTTTTTGAAAACTAATCCAACCAACATTCTCACTCCACGCATAGCCACTCAACTCACCACTTCCAATTGGAATATTGACACCATAAGACGCTATCGCCGTTCCGCTAGGTGGACATGCACCCACACCATCGCTTTGCCCGCTGTCATCAGCATCGCAATTCACACTATTTAAACTTATCCACCCCAAGCCCGTCTCATCCCCATCAATAACACCATCGGCAGTAGTCTCACTACCACCCCACGCCCAGCCTCGCGCTGATGCACTCGAGTCCGCATGTGCATACAACACTGAAGTAAAAAACGCGCCTGAGAATGCTAAGCTAAAAAGAAAAAATAATCGATACTGCATCCTTCCTTTGACTGTAGAAATTTATCTTGTTATTGTATCATATACTTATATCTATTAAGCTGGTCACTTTTTATGACGACCCTTGCGACAAATAAAAAAGCTCACCACGAATACGAACTTCTTGAAAAATACGAAGCTGGCTTAGTTTTGCTTGGGCATGAGGTTAAATCCATGAAAACGGGCCATGTCTCACTAAAGGGCTCTTTTATAGCTGTGCGAAGTAATGAACTCTACCTCACCAATGCACTTATCCCGCTCTACAGTCACGCAGATCCCAAAACGTCATATGACCCATCACGCTCCCGCAAGCTTTTATTGCATCGTGATGAGATCAAAAAACTCATTGGCAAAAAGCAAGCAGAAGGATTGACACTCGTACCACTTCGTGTTTATATAAAGAAGCGTCATGTGAAGTGTCAATTTGCACTCGCCAGAGGCAAAAAACAACATGACAAACGTCAGACGAAAGCAAAGCGCGATACAGACCGTAGCATCGCACGCGCTCTCCGCGCTAAGCAATAACCTGATATTCATTGACAATTTGGGGCTGTCTTAGATTTCGACAGTTTGTATTTTAGTGTTATGCATGTCGTGTCAGATCACACACACGTTAATCCTGTGTTCACAGATTTATAAGTGCAAACTTTATTTCAAAAGCAAAGAGTGCTGTAGCTAACGCTTTCAGCCCATCTTTTGCACCGTCTTTCGCCTAAATAGCGCGAAAGCCATCGCCTTACGTGAGATCTCATAGCGTAGAGCGGTGTCAATTTATGAGATGCGCCTTCTTGGTATGGTGATATCAAAGAGGTCTAATCTATCACCTAGATCATAGGTTTCTTTTGCCTGTTTTTCTGCCTAAGGTCAAAGCTGCTGGTTTGCACCAGCTGCAAAAACAGATTCTAAACATGTAGAGTAGTGCTCGGATCACAAATTTGGACATGGGTGCAATTCCCATCAGCTCCACACTTTAAACCTCCTCCAGTAGGAGGTTTTTGAGTCGAGTGATTTTTTGGCAACCTAGACAGTCTCATGCATAAATTGATAGCTCACATGAGCTATGAGAATCCAAGCATCTACACAAAAATCAATATAAGCACAACCAGGGATTGATTCACATTAACTCTAGAAAATTCTAAGCTGTAATCTATGATAATTTTTAGGCATTGCAGAAAAATTAAATCCCTTGCCTTTTCGCCAAAAAAATGATATTATTTTTCTACTTATTAAATTCTTAGCAATTTACCCGATGCGACGACGATTTCGCCGAAAACCAAAGCCAGTAGTCAAAGCGCCGATGACGCGCGCTAATGAACGGATCAAAGCTGATCCTGTTATTGTAGTAGATGAAAAAGGTGAATTTCGTGGTGAAATGTCACTCGCAGAAGGTATTGCAATTGCGCGCGCTGCTGATCTAGACCTCGTAGAGGTATCACCAAAAGCAAAACCTCCAGTCTGTAAGGTACTCGACCATGGAAAATTCCAGTACAACGCGTCAAAGCAGCTCCGCCAAGCGCAAGCGGCACAAAAGAAAGTAGACACAAAGGGTGTACGCATTGGTCTCCGTACGGACGCACACGATCTCGCCTTTAAGAAAAAGCAAACCGAGAAGTTTCTCGATAAAGGCAACAAAGTGAAAGTGGAGATTATCCTACGAGGACGTGAAAAAGCCCATCAAGACCTCGCACGAGAAGCGATTGAAAATTTCCTCACGACGATTGAGATTCCATTTAAAGTAGAAGAGCCCACCAAGCGCTTCCCAGGAGGATTTAATACGATCATTGCTCCGGAGTAGCTCGTGACTTCCCCCTTGACGAAAAAATCGTTTTATATTACACTATTATCCATATATTTACTACAGTTTTATGCCAAAGATTAAGACACGAAAAGCCCTTATCAAGAAGGTGCAGCTCACAAAAAGTGGAAAAGTAAAAAAACGCTCAACTGGTCAAAACCATTTCAATGCCAAAGAATCTGGCTCAGTCACACGTGCAAAACGTTCTGATCAGCGACTCTTTAAAGCAGATGAGCACAATGTCAAAAAAGCGCTTCTCAAAGCATAATCTAACAATCATTTAACCAAATATCAGTATGGCCCGTGTAAAACGTGGTGTAGCAGCCAACAAAAGACGTAAAAATCTTCTCAAATTAGCAAAAGGTTTCCGTTGGGGACGATCAAAGCGCTATCGCGCAGCCAAAGAGGCTGTAATGAAAGCTGGTAAGTACGCTTACCGTGACCGTCGCGCTAAAAAGCGCACAATGCGCTCACTTTGGATCAAGCGACTTAACAACGCCCTTCGCTTGCATGATACAAAATACTCTGTATTTATGAACATGCTCAGCAAGAAAGAGTCAGCACTTGACCGCAAGGTGCTCTCACAGATGGCAATAGAAGACCCTGAGGTATTTGAACAGCTTGTAAAAAAAGTACAGTAGAGTAACAAGAAACCACCGTCACGGTGGTTTTTTTGTAAAGCCAATGCTTCCGGCAATAATTCAGACAGAATGATTATGAATATTAAAAAATCTATTCAACTAACCACAAAACCCCTCGAAGAGCTACTTGCACACAAAGAATCACTTGATTTCAGATTAGATGAAGAAGCATGGAAGGACTTAAAGACTGGTGATCACATTGAATTTTGGGAAGACTTCACAGGCTGGGACCAAAAACTCTCTCTCAACTCTCGTAAAGCAATTGTAGAAATTGCAGCAATCTATAAAGCACCCACATTCAAGGAGTTATTCAACCTAATTGAAAATAATTTTACTAAAATTAATGCCAATGAAAAAACTCTCGAAGAGTTAAGAGTGTGGTGAAGTAAAGAAAATGAAGTAAGTGCAGGCACACTTGTATTTCATGTGAAACTAATCAACTGAAACATTCAGCAGAAAATATCAATTTCTAGATCGCCTGACGTAAGGCCTTTTTGGTAAATTCATCGCACTGATGCACCTCTAAACTATCAAAAGACACCCATTCATAGAGATCATTTGATGGATCAAGCATAATATCTTGATGTTTGCATTGCACACGAAAATTAATCTGTACATTATGGATAGCCTTCCCATCTTTTTCACTCATAAAAAAAGAATACCCCACAAGATTATCCATCTCACCCACCAAACCAGCCTCCTCACTCAGCTCTCGTAAAGCTGCATCTTCGAGATCTTCACCAAAATCTACCTTACCCGCAGGAATTCCCCATGCACCTGGCATAAAAGTCTCCTGCATAGACCGTCGCAATAGTAAAAAATGAGAATCAAAACACGCAATCACGCCCACTAAAATTCTGTATTCTTGCATTATTTATTTGCCTTAGCTTGCTGGTATTTATCTTTTGCTAATGGCCATAAGCGCTTAAATGCAAGCAATGGAAGCCATAGCCACAACCAACGCTTAAGGCGACGCTCGTAAATTGTATTTATGCTTTTGTAGCCTTCGCTAACATCTGAAAAGAGTGACATAGGTTTACTGGTGTAAGCGAGTTAGTTCATAAAGCGCGATGCCCGCAGCAACAGAGACATTGAGTGAATCTTTTTTGCCACGCATCGGTATTTCTAAAATCGTATCACACCTTTCCAGGATTTCATAGGAAATACCCACTGGCTCATTACCTAGGATTAGCAGAATATCCTTTGATTGTGGCTTAAATTGACGGTAATCAATACTTGTCTCCGCCTGCTCAAGGGCTACAATCTCTACACCGCTCTCAGAGAGCTCTGAAAGCAGTTCTGAGACATCATCATGCTCTGACCACTCTACATACTGTTCCGCGCCCAGAGCGGTCTTTATGATGCTCCTCTCGGGCTTGGTCGTATATGGCAATTCACCCTTATAGGGACGAGGCGTATAGCCCGTAAAGTAGATATGGGAGACGCCTGCAGCGTCTGCAGTGCGAAAAATCGAGCCAACATTATGCGCACTGCGGATATCATGAAGTAGTAACGAAATCACAATTTTATAAACTATAACTTTTTAAGTGATGGCGATGATCTTGATAGAGCGGCATCTGTTCAGCGACAAGCTCCCAAAAATCTTTTGAGTGATCCATGTGCTTAAGGTGACACAACTCATGCACAATTATGTAATCAAAGAGATCATCCGGTAATCCTATCATATGTATATTAAAATTTAAATTACCATCCGAACTACAACTCCCCCATCGTGTTTTCTGATCCCGTACTCGCACACGTGCATATGACAGGCCGTAATACAGGTTGAAATGATGTAATCTCTCTTCAATTTTCTCCAAGAGGCGCTTCTTGAGCTGCGCGACAACAAATGGATCAATTGTTTTATCATACTCTCTCCTGAGAATATGCGTATCAATCCAGCTTTCATTGCTTTTAATTGCTGACTCAATCTCCTTTATACTTACCCGCAAAGGTGCCGTGACGAGAAGTGCATGTCCCCTGATATGAATACGAATAGAGCGCTGCCTTTTAAATCGCTTAACTTCATAGGTAATCGCACGACCGCCCACCTCACATCTTCTGTGTGCACCAGCAGACACATATTGCACCCTCTTTTTACGTTCAAATACCTTCTTGTATATACCCAAAATCCTAGCAATCATAATTCTCTTTTACTGATAGACCATCGCACTTCCACACACTTAGCATACATACACAACATAAAGATGAAATACTTTTCCTCTATTATACCGCGAACCTCTCAAACCTCAATAATTCCATATAAAAAAAGCCACCTCGCAAGGTGACTCTTCCAATAAGATCATAACACAGAGGAGCGAGCTATTTCCCCAAGGCTCTTTCCTTGTATGTACTCACAACACTTACCCAGCGCTCCACACCTGCTGGATCATGACTCTCACACGAGCTGCCGCATTTCCATACAAGCATATCTCGCGGTGTCTTTTTTTCATATTTGTAAACCAAGTTTTCTATCCGTGTACCAATCGTCTCTACGGCATCAGCATAATCATCAAAACACGTATGTCCCCCAGTGCCCATACGCTCTCTCTTTGCGCGATAGCCCCAGTAATTATAGCAGTCCTCACCCTTTAAAACGGGTACACGCTCACCCCACGCACTCTCAATTTTAGCGATACCGATGATGTATGCTGCTACCTCCATGTCCTGCTTAAAGATCTCAGATAACATCGCTTCTATAGGATAACCTGCGACCATTTCAGTCACGCGACTCTCAAAGGAAACTTGCTCTGGAGATTTTAGAGGCGCCTCTGGACCAGACAACTCCTCAGGTACCGGCTCTTCTATAACTGGTGTTGCTGCCACTGCTTGCTCCGCGACAATTGCTGCAGGGTTTAGCGCATTATCTAAATCAATACCACCTCCCACACCACTCGTCTCTACCAGGACACCCATCGGTGACGTCACGAGAGTTTCTACCGATGCTTGATCAGTTGCCTCTACACTCTGCCCAAAATTCCACATGATCACACTCATCGAAAACATACCAAAAAGCATAGCTCCAATCATGGAAAACTGCCATATGCGTAGATGTGAAAAATTTTCTACATGAACTTTCTCCGTCACGGTTCGCGCAAAATTAGCAGAAAAGTCACGCATCGCCTTAGTGGTCGCAGCTTGCTTACTTTCATGCTTTTTCAGCTCTTTTTGATCAACTTTTTCAAACACTTCTTTAGCGCCTTCTACTCGTTGCCCTTGCGGCATATACTTCACAGCTTTCTCCGCCACACTGACAGGACTTACTACAACCTGCTTTTTTTCCTCTTTACCCTGATTAAGACTTTGAGCGAAACGTGTAGTCGCTGACATAGCGCGACTTTTTTCTGCAAGTGTTTTGTATCCTTTTTTGGGTGCCGCAAAGCTTTGTGGAAGAGACTTGCTCAGTTGCTTGAGTGGTTCTGCTCCTTCCTTCATGCGGTCAAAGAAATTTCGAGATCCGAGACCTTGCTTAGTCTCTTGTGGTGTGCGCTGCTGCTCAGACTCAGATGATGTCCGATGAAACACGCGCTCACGGAACTGCACTCCCCCCTGTGCAGTAATTTTTTTGTGTGGGGGCTTGCGTCGTTGGATGTCCATGATGCCCAAGAAAATCACAAAATATTATAACGTATAGATAATTATAACATGATTTTAATTCCGTTTCATGTGGATAACTACAATCCACAATAATGCACAACAAACCATTGCAACCGACAGGACCTGACCTTGTGTCAACACACCGACGACATAACCCAGATGCGTGTCTGGCTCGCGAAAAAATTCTATCACAAAGCGAACAGCACCATAACCTAAGAAATATAGCGCACTCAAAAGACCAGGGTGATGCACAAAATATGATTTATTACGCAAAGGCCAGAGCGCTGCAAAAAGTAGAACACCTTCACCGAATGCCTCATATAACTGTGAAGGATGTCGCAACCCATCATAACCAGGAAACCGCATTGCCCAAGACACCTCACTGACACGACCCGCGAGCTCACCATTGAGAAAATTTCCCACTCGCCCAAAGAAATACCCAAAAGGAATAGCTGGCACGATAAAATCACTCAATGACAAAAGTGGCCGACCGTAAGAACGTGCCGTAAAAAGAAGCGCACTGACCACACCAATCAAGCCACCATGAAAACTCATCCCGTACAGACCCGTCCACACACCCCTACTAAAGTCATACGGTGAGATAATTTGCAGCGGGTGCGCGATAAAAAATGCTAAATCATAAAAGATGACATACCCTAGTCGTCCACCAATAAATGCCCCTAAAAAACACAGAAAAAAAAGATCATCAAGGGTATCAATACTCAAATCACTCTCACCACGCCTTATGCGATAACGCAACAATCCATAGATCGAAGCAAACGCTACGATCCACATAATGGCATACCAGCGCACAGATAGCGAACCGATGGAAATTGCTACAGGGTCGATTAATAAAGGAAGCTCCTGAAAAACCATACAAATTTAGCGCAGCCGAGCCTTATCATCGATTGTCAGTTTCTTCTTTAGTGAACGTGCTTGTCGACGATTAAGGTCCTGTTTTTTCTTACGTGCATGTGTGACTTGCACCTTGAGCTCGTCTCTGATCACTTCCGCACATGAGAGCGGTGCTGTATCTGTCGCATCTGCCTGATAACGCTCATCACCAGCTGTCAGGTAGCCGCGCATATGAAAGGAGCCGTCTTTTTCTTTGTCCAGCTCAAGTCGCAATCGTGGCTCTGTCATCATCTCGCCAAAAGCACTAAACTTCTCTGCAATGGCATCTTGTGAATCAGCTGTTAGATGATCTATATTTTTGTGATAAAACTCCACATTCATAATTCTTTCTTATTTTATTAAAACCCAAGATGATACACTTCCTCCTGGAGTTGAATACCATAGGTATCACGGACACGCATCTTCGCGAGTGATGCTAGTTGCACTGCCTGATCAGCAGTTCCCTCACCAACATTTATAAAATAATTTGCATGCATCTCACCTGCCTGGATATCACCGATGCGTTTTTGGCTAATACCACATCGCTCTAGAAGCCACCCTGCTGGGACACGATTATTTTTACTCGCCACACCTGTGTCTTCCTTAAATTTTTGCTGCACCTCCAGCGGTGCAATAGGATTAACAAAAAATGATCCTGCGCTACGAATATCCTGGATATGCTTACTTTCACGTGCTGCAATCGTCTCGTCCATCTTGGCGTGAATCGCATGCACATCACCTCTATCAAAAGCACATGCCAGAGACATGATCAACCACTCAGGATGATGCTTGAAATAGCTATCACGATAACTAAATGCGCATTCTTCGCGTGTAAATATCTTTATCTCATGTGTCTCGAGGTTATACGCTTTTACAGCAGTCGCGACATCGCAGATCTCCACTCCAAAAGCACCAGCATTTCCCCGTACTGCACCACCCACGGTACCGGGTACACCCGCCATGCCCTCTAGCCCCGTAAATCCATCATCAGCGGTGCGCCGCAAAAATCCGAGTAACGACATACCTGCTGACACATGCACACTCTGCTCCCGTACTTCATAAAAATCATTGGACACATGAAGTACAACTCCTTTAAATCCCTGATCGCTTGCGAGGATATTACTCCCACCACCCAGAACGAAGTAAGACAGATCCTCCTGCTGCGCAAAATCCACTGCTGCAGCAGCGTCCTCTACGGAGGACACATTAGCAAAGTAAAGCGCTTCGCCGCCAATCTGAAAGGTTGTATAATCCTTTAATTCAACTCCTGTTTTGATATCCATATCAGCATCATACCACAGCTCTTTAATTTGCCTCAATCCTTTACTGATGTGCCTTTACAGAGTTATGCACAGTCAATATGTAAAATAAACTTTACATTTTTTCAAAGTTACCTAAAATGTAAAGTAAAGTTAACAATTAAAACAAAAAATATGTGCCTCCATCATAGCCTGTGGCTGGACACGGACAAGATTCTCTCTAAAGAATCTCATCGTGACGGTACCCGAGATAACCCAGAAACTGCAGAAGAACCCAAAAAACCTCCGTAGCAAGGCCTCTACAATTTAAGACGTACTCATCCGCACGAGAATAGTTTATACTAGAGATATATTTATGAATTGATCTCTTTTATGGCAACTACTCTTTATCGCACTTATAGACCACAAACCTTTACTGACGTGATCGGACAGGATCATATTATCACAACCCTCTCTAACGCCATCACATCAGACCATATCGCCCACGCCTATCTGTTTACCGGTGGTCGTGGTACAGGCAAAACCTCGACAGCACGTCTTTTCGCACAAGCCGTCAACTGCATGCCACGCGATGGTTTTACGCCAGCGTCAGTTGATATTTGCAACGCACTCAAAGACGGTTCCTCACCTGACATCATCGAAATTGATGCAGCCAGCCACACAGGCGTCGATAATATTCGCGATCTCCGCGAAACAGTTGCACTGAGCCCTCACAGCACGACCTACAAAGTCTACATCATCGATGAGGTCCACATGCTTTCTACTGGCGCCTTTAACGCACTCCTCAAAACCCTCGAAGAGCCACCAAAGCACGCTATTTTCATACTAGCCACAACCGATAGTCACAAAGTACCTGACACGATCACCTCTCGTTGCCAGAGATTTGACTTCGCACGACTCTCTGTCGACCATATCACACAGAAACTCCAGAAAATCGCCACTGCAGAAAAAATCACCCTCGAAACCGAAGCAGCTGAGCTTGTCGCAATCGCAGCTGATGGAGCAATGCGTGACGCGGAGAGCATCTTTGCTCAGGCGATCGCACATGGTGGCGAGACGATCACCGCAGAGTCTGTCGCATCAATTCTAGGACTCTCATCTCGCACTTTGCTTTTTGATGTGATCAAAGCTTATGTCTCCAAAGACACGAATAAATCCGTCGAACTTATCAGCTCCGTCGTCCGTGATGGTTACAACATCGATACCTTTACACGTGCACTGATTACGACATTGCGCTCATTTCTCCTTCTTGCACTCGATCAGTCCGAGAAAGCCGCTGCGCTACTCGGTGTTACCTCAAGTGAACGAGAGCAATTGCTCACACTCACTTCAGAAACTTCACCAGAGCAGATCATCATGATGATCGACAAGATAGAGCGAGCCCGCCTTACATCAAGTGTCATCCAGTCCCTCCCTCTCGAGATCGCTTCGATCGAGATCTGTCGACACGGGAACACCTCAACAAACACCCCTAAATCAACACCAACTGCACCAACCACATCAACATCAGACACAACCGTCAAAAAACCTAAGCCTCCCGCAAAGCCTGCAGCAGCTACAGCGCCTACAAAAACGGTCGCAACACCTACAACCACAAAAATAGAAACTAAAAAAGCACCCTCAACCACTGGGCCAGCACCTGAAAGCTCTGTAACATCCGATAATCTCACGGTAGCCTATATCGCATCACAATGGTCACGACTTGTGAGCTTTATACATCCCGAGAACTCCACCCTCTCCGGCCTCGTCGAAGCAGCTACACCTATCACACTTGAGGGCAGCAAATTAAAACTCCTCGTAAAGTATGATTTACACAAAGAAAAGATCAGCACCACACAAAATAAGTTGACACTAGAGAAGGCGCTTGCTACAATTTTTACTACGCCATTGACGATCACCCTCGAGGTGACTGAACGTGAACCGATCTCTGCCGCTGATGCAAGTGTGATCGCCCACGCGCAAAACCTCCTCGGTGGAGAGGTCGTCTCAAATGCATAATGTAAAACAGTCTGGGCCACGTGCTAAGGTGGCCAAAAAAATCAGAGGCCCTGTCTGGGTTAACATTTTTTAATAGAATCTTTAAATTTTACATATAGTGAGGTGTGGCCAAGTGGTAAGGCGACTGGTTTTGGTCCAGTAGATCGGGGGTTCGAATCCCTCCACCTCAGCTATTTTTCGAATAATTAAAAACCGGCACCATTTAGTTGGCCGGTTTTTGACTGCCCGCTCAAGTCCTGCGCTTTAAGCCGAAAATCTCAAGATAATCATAAAAAAAATCACAGGTCATTTCTCCAATATCAAAAAAATCTAGGAGATTGATTTGATTTTTTTCGATATCGTCAATTAACTGGCCAACTGTCATCGTGTCAAAATCCTCTATCATGGGACAAAGCCTAAGCTTAACTAATCTAAATATCCTACCCCAGGCAGCATGCGCTAACTCAAGATTGGCCCTTTCACAAGTTTCAATCATAAACTCTTTAGCAAAAAAATCTGACAACTTTAATGCGCGCACTTCATCAGCTGATAAGTTCATGTTTTACTCCAAATGTAAAAAACTAGTGAAAAGATGCAATATCACACACCGCACACCACACATCAATATGAAATAAGAAACCGACCTTTTGTAAGCATCGGTTCTATCTAATAGTCGAGCACGAGAACTTAAACTCTTTTTAAGGAGGTGACACACCAACCTTTTCTACTGCAGAGTTTAGAGATTTCTCTAGCGACAAAGAGTACAATACTCAACACACAAAATATCAACGCTGAAATCATGAAGACTAGGAATGCTAAATACCCCTGTGGCTGATCCATGTTAGCGCTAACAAAGGTCAAGAACATGCTCATGGCTGCAATTATTAAAGCAGCCTCGTTAATTACATGTAATACTCTACACATCTTTTTTTCCCAAAGTGGATAAATGTACAATGATAAAATAACATTAGAATATATTAATGTCAACTTTTTTGCGAGAGGTTTTTTCCATGGACTCCTCCAGTAACGATAGCGACGTGCAGCAACCGCAAAAACTCAACTAAACTCTAAGTTTGAATAAGAATCTAAAATTATAAAGTATTCCGTAAAAAAAACGTCAATTTATAAATATAAATTGACGTCTTACTGCCTAAAAAAACTATTGAAACATATGATAAATAAGAAGAGCATCGATGGCAAGACATACTAAAAGTGCAAAAAATGCTTCA
>JAHDCW010000021.1:0-8502 GCA_020629675.1 Minisyncoccota bacterium
TGGAAATCAAAATCCATATACATATAGTGATCCGAGTGGGAACTGTCCGATGTGTGTTGTGAATCCTTATACAGTCTCTGCGGCTGTTGCAGCTACATCTATGGCAGCAAGAGGTATCTCTGCACTTAGTAAGGCAATGCGTGCTGATCCTGTGATGACAGTTATAGGAGTTGATGATGCTATCAAGGCTAGTCAAACCATCGCAAGTAATCCCACTGCTGGTGCTATTCTCGGCGTTGGAGCTGGTGTCGCTGCTGATCGGATGGGAGGGAAGCTTCTTAGGACAGCGCCAGAATTTGTTGGTAAAAGTAAACTCTGGATTAGTAATAGTCGAGTTAATCACATTCTCTACGGCGAAAGAGGTTCTGGTAGGCATCAGTATCCAGGAAGGATTAGTGATAATAGGAATACTGCATTTCCTTCAACTTGGGATAGTCAAAAGATAATTGATAATGTTGAGAGTCTTGTGAATGATGCTAGTGCAGATTGGCAATTACAGCGTAATGGTCGTTGGAGAGTTGAAGGTATTAGGGATAACGTGACATTTCGCGCTATCGTAGATCCTAAAACAAAGGATGTAATAACAGCTCATCCAATTGATTAAGTAAAACGGTCTCAAGGGTTAATAGTGGCCCTTGAGACTAATTAAAATATAATTATGACAAAAATTGAATCTCTTATATTGAACTTAGATAAATGTCCCACAATCAAAAAAATAGCTGATACTATTAATTTAGATAAGATAGTGTCCTACGTTAGTGATGAAGTTGCTTTTGATATAGGGATTATAAACCTTTGTGGTCAAATAGCAGCTAATAGAATTCCAATAACAAATGTTTTATATGATTCTATCAAAGATTTATGTGCAGACTTAGAGGTTGATCCTAAATATATTTCCTGGATAGAAGGTCTTGTTAGTCTTGAAGTAGATAATCAAACCTTGATCGGTCCTGATTTTAGCTCAGATATATATAAAGAATGGCAATCAGATAGTAAAAGACTTAGAGATGTTACCTATCTACCGTACTTGATTGCAGTTAAAGAATATTTTTCTAGAAATGAAAAATCTGAGTGGACTAGTGTAATTGAGTATATCGATGCTGGTGAATATGGTCTGGCTAATGAAGAAATTGAGTCATTAAATATATTAAATGGAGATGATATTGATGATAGTCTACGTTCGTACTTTGAGCAATTTCATAAAGTGCATGGATAGTAAGATAACTTTCTAAAAGAAGGTTGTTTCAAATTTGATAAGTCTATAGAATTTTCCTATTTGTTGCTTTTTTGCAGCGGGTGAGAAAAACCTAAAGTTTTAAATATTAACTCCAATAATCTGTGTCGAACTTTTTCTGTAAACTACTAACAATTTTATCAGATCGTTGTCTTACGCTATCTATGTGAAGTGAATTCTGCATAGGATGTTTGGATGATTTTGAAAGTTTCGCCTGTATCAAAGTCTGAGTGACTCATTAATAGAGTGTTAGTTTGTATAGTGCGTATGAACAAATTAATTCAAATTACTTTAAAGATAATCTTACCCTCGTTTTTATTAATTTTTTCCTTTAGTGTAATAGCTCTTTTTCTCTATTCTCATTTTTTCTTGAAGAGTAATGAAGTACAAGATTTAACGGAGACGTTAGAAAATGTTTATCTAGATGCGACTAATATCGAAAGACAGGTATTTATGTATAAAGCAAGACTGCCTCTTGAAAAAGGCGAAGGGATCATTGCACTAGATGCTTCTTTTGACAAAGAATTGAATACAATTTCTAATGTTACAGGTTTAGAACTTGATGTTCTTGGTGTGGATTTTGAAGGTGCAAAAGAGCTTCTTCAATCAGAATATGATGTAATTGTGGCAACTACATGTGATATAAGTCAGTCTGGCCACTTTATACAGTCTGGTGGGACTGTCACTCAGTTATATATAACCTTACCTGGCGAAGATGAGATTAGTTCATTTAAGATTTCAAAAATTGAGTGTGATGAGGTTCAAGTTGATGACATTGAGGGCTTGCAGCGTGAAATTGATAGAATTAAAAGTGAGATTTAACTAAAAATCAATAGGGATGACAAAAAGAGGTTGGTGGTTAATTTAATTTTGGGATAGGGGTATCAGTGGGAGTTTCAAGTGGTCTTAAATTTATTGAAAAAATAGATTGAAATCCTTGCACTTCGGCAAGCGCAGTTAGTGCGCTTGCCGATACTAAATTTATATTTATTTAAAAGATATGTCTAAACGGTTTAATTTTTCCATTATATTCTTATTTTTATTCTTACTTACCGTATTTTTTTTGTTCATTTTCTTTCTAATCTCACACTCATCGAGTCTTCCTGGTGATGATGAAATTAAAGCATCTGTTGAGAATGCGAAGAATAAGCAGGAGGAGTATGTATTAGATGAAATTGAGCGTCAAGTGGCAGAATACAAGAAAAATCTACCTATTCAAAGAAGTTCAATTTCCTCAGAGATTGATGCAGAATTTATCAGAGAAGAAAAAATGATTGTCTATACGGGTAATATATTAATCGATGGACTTGAGCAGGAGGAGTTGAATTTGCTGAGGGGGCAAATTGAAGGAAGTCGTAGTGATATAATGATGTCAGCATGTCAAGAATCTGCAGCAGGAAGATTTTTAAATTAAAATGAAGGTATTGTCAGAAATATTTATAAAATTTTAGATAGTGACGAAGTCTTTCATGAAATTAAGATAACTAAAGAAGATTGTTTTAAATTTGATAAGTATATAGAATTTTAGCTCTTAGTGGATTTTATGTAGCAATAAGTAAGTTTAAGCTCTCACTGTAGTAAGAAGTAATCTAAAATATATGAAAAATATCTTAATTGTTCTAGTTGTCAATCCTAAAAGAGCTTCAAGGAGAATTTTTTCTCCTGAGTACTATGTTTATTTTTTGCCTCTGTCAGCGGTTTCAATGATCGTTTATGCTGCGGAATTAACTTTAAGGCAAAATCCCCAAATATCGTCCATTTTTCAATTAATTGACGGTATCTTTCTTTCTGGGATAGTGCTGGCAACCTTTAGTATTGTTTTGCTTATTACCGGCATGACAATAATTGATTCTTTATTTAATGGAAAGGGTACTCCTTTTGAGAAATTAATCATTTTTATGTGGTCGGGCTTTTATGTTGTCTTATATTTCTTTTTTTATGTTATTATTACTTTTTCATTTTCAATAAATAGTTCAACCCCTTTAGAAATAATTATGATTTTCTCTGCAATTTTGCAGATCGCTATAATGACAGTAATGGTAAGTGAGAAGTCTCAAATAAGCATAAGGCAATCTTTAATTGTTGTGTGTGGAGGCTTTTTTGGGATGCTTATTTTTCCTGTGATCGTAGGCGCTATTCTTCGTTTAGTTGCATAATCAAAAGTGACATAGACGAATTATGAAATATGATGACGTTAGCTGGCACCTAAATAAAGATTTTCCTAAGGATTCACCTGAGGAGTACGCAGCTGCTCATATGGCACTATACCTAAAATGGTGTTTTCTTAAAGGGTGGGTAGGCAAGCTTCACAAAGGATCGCCTGAGGATCAAGATAAGCTGATGTCTGGCGAAATGACTGCGACGGATTACCTTTATAATAACTGTGATGGAAAATTTTCATCTGATGATTTAAATGAGGAGGGTGATCTTTTTACATTAGCTTATTACCGGAGTGATCGATATCAAAATGACTACAAAGAACTAACTAATAACAAGGTTTTTAAAGCTTCTGAAGAGGAGGTTGATTTTGAAAAATTATCAAGAAAACTAGACTCACGATTACAAGAGTTTGAGAATGGCGACTGGAAAAATGATCGATGGAGAAAAATAATTTCAATAGTACAATTTCTTGGAGGACTCTGTGGTGTCATTTTCTTGCTTAGTAATTGGAATTCAGTAATAGGGCATAACACAACGCAAACGGATTACGTTATATCTGCTATGGTATTACTTTTTGTCATGGTGATTTATCTACTATCAATTATTGCTGGTATCTTACTTTGGAAAAGACATGAAAAGGGAATCATGCTTTCACAGATCACACTCAGTTTTCAATTGATTCATATAATTGCAACTACCTTTATTTTTCAGATTATAGTTGGCGCTAGCGTTACCTTGGGATTTAACTTGGAACCATCCTTTGGTATAAGTTTTAATGGATTGGTTTCTAGTGATGCAGTGATTGGCGCACATTCAGCTAAGAATCTTTATCTAGGAGTTAATCTCTATGCGCTTTACGCTCTAATTCAATTATCTCGCCTCAAAAAATCTATTTCAAATGATTAGATAGAAATAATAAAGGGAAGATGAGGATGAGTTATAAAGATAGAAATCTTAGCGATGCTAAGAGGTTAGCTCCCGCTTTCTTCGTTATGGGTTGTTGACGAAAACATAAATCAATGTATAATAAGAACAAATCTAAATCCGTAGAAACAAGGCAGTGCTTACGCGCAGAAGTCCTTGCGAGGAACATAAAGAGTCATCTTTATCTCGTTGCACCTCAAGGTGCTGGTCGAATCTGCGGAATCAGCAGATTTTTTAAATTGTGTAATACGAAAAATCGTATATGCTTACACGACAACAAAAAGAGGATATCGTCTCACAGCTTACCGAGGAAATCAAGGAGTCTCCTGCAGCAGTGTTTGCAGACTTCAAAGGACTTGGTGCTAATGACATGGTCGCCCTCAAAAGAGAGTTGAGAGAAGCTGGTTCCACTTTTCAAATCATAAAGAAAACCCTTCTTTCAATCGCGCTCAAAAATAATGGCATCGAGCTAGATCCAAAAGCAATGGACGGTCAGATTGCTGTTTCTGTTTCAGCTGATGAGATTACGAGCGCAAAAATTCTCGACAAGATCGGGAAGGATAATGAAAACGTAAAAATCGTTGGTGGTGTACTCGAAGGTGAACTTCTCTCTACAGAAGAGGCGCTTGCACTCGCGAAGATGCCGTCACTCGATGAATTACGTGGTATGGTTATCTCACTCTTGCAGTCACCAGCGCAAAGCACGGTGTCCGCACTTTCATCTCCAGCTCAGTCATTTGTGGGCGCGATGGAAGCGTATGGTGGAAAACCGGAGTAGTTTCGGCTACATAATAATTTTTAGTTAAATACTATGGCAGATGTCAAAAAACTCGCTGAGGAATTTGTATCCCTAAGCGTAAAAGAGGTAAATGAGCTCGTAACGATTCTCAAAGAAGAGCACGGTATTGAGCCTGCAGCTGCAGCTGTAGCAGTAGCTGGACCAGCTGGTGGTGATGGTGGTGCAGAGGAAAAGTCAAACTTTGATGTAGAGTTGACTTCACCTGGAGACAGCAAGATCAACGTGATCAAGGCTGTACGTGAAATCACAGGTCAAGGTCTTAAAGAGGCTAAAGACATGGTTGATGGAGCGCCAGTTGTTATCAAAGAAGGTGCTGCTAAAGAAGAAGCAGAAGAGATCAAGGGAAAGCTTGAAGAAGCTGGAGCAACTGTTACTCTTAAATAATCCTGTCCAAGGATCTATTGCAAAAACAACTACAGAGATGTGGTTGTTTTTTGTTTGCGTCGATTTTGATAATTATTTGTCATCACTCATAAACTCACTTATGATAAGGGTTATGAAAACCAAAGAAATAGCAGCTGTACAAAATCTCGTTCTCACGTGGTACGAAAAAGAGGGTCGCGATCTCCCATGGCGACACACGGATGATCTCTATCGGATCACACTCTCAGAGATCATGCTGCAGCAAACAAATGTCCCTAAAGTCATCGAAAAATACCATGCATTCCTCAAGCGATTTCCGACCGTGGATAAGCTCGCACGCGCACGACAGTCAAGTGTCGTCAAGCAGTGGCAGGGTCTTGGCTATAATCGCCGGGCGCTCAACCTGCACAAGCTCGCCAAGATAATCACAAGCGACTACTGTGGTATATTTCCAGAGAATCCAGAGGAGCTTGGTGCACTTCCTGGAATTGGCCCTTATACCAAAAATGCAATTCTCGCTTTTGGTCGTAATCGCCACGTCAGTGCTGTCGATGTAAATATCGAGCGATTTATCAGGCGTCTCCATGGGCATGGAACATGGCCGGAAGGGAGTGATACTGCACAGATTTGCTACAATTTTGTACCAGAAAAACGATCTCGGGATTGGCATAATGCCGTGATGGATGTAGCATCAATTTACTGCACAAAGAAAAAGCCAGACTGCGAGACGTGTCCACTGCGTACTATCTGCAAATCATATCCAGCCCCAATTGAGCCTATTGTCATAAAAAAGAAAGAGCGTGGCGCTACGGAGCGTGGGAAACATATTCCGGATCGTATTTATCGTGGACGCGTCGTCCAGGTGCTGCGTGAGCGATCCGCTAGCCCCGATGAAATAGGTCTAGCAATCAAATCGGACTGGAGCGAGAGTGATAGAGAGTGGCTGGAGAAAATACTAGAGAAGCTGAAGGTGGAAGGCATGATAAAATATACAGGTAAATCCTGGCAGCTAAAATAATGGCAATTAAAAAAATAATCAGTGTCGCACCACGTGGGTTTTGCGCAGGTGTGGCGCGCTCGATAGACGTCGTAAAAGAGTGTTTGGAGATCTTTGGTGCGCCAGTCTATGTCAAGCACGCGATCGTTCACAATAAGGTCGTCGTAGCAGACCTGGAAGAGCGTGGTGCGATTACAGTTGAAGAGGTGAGTGAAATTCCAAAAGGGGCTGTCGCAGTTTTTAGTGCGCATGGCTCACCGCCCGAACACTATGAGCAAGCAAGGGCGCGCGGCATCCATGTTATCGATGCGACATGTCCACTTGTAACCAAAGTGCATATTGAGATCGTCCGTTATCTGCGTGATGGCTATAAGGTGATCTATGTCGGACATCGTGGTCATATAGAGGGTGTGGGAGTTCTCGGTGAGGCACGTCATATCGGTGAGGATGTGCCGCTTGTAGATACGATCGATGATGTAGAAACACTTACTTATACCAAAGATGATAAGATTGTCATATTGACGCAGACGACTCTAAGTATAGATGAAACTACTAAAATCATAGCAGCAATAAAAGAGCGCTATCCTCAGGTAGAAGAGCCAGCAGCGAGCGATATTTGCTACGCGACGACCAACCGACAGCAGGCAATCAAACAGCTCTCGCAAGAAGCTGATCTCATCATCGTCGTAGGATCGACCACATCATCAAACTCTAAGCGTCTCGTAGAGACAGCAAAGTTAGGAGGGAAGCTAGCCTACCTCATAGACTCTTATGAGGAGATAAAGCCACAGTGGTTGGAAGGAGTCACCACACTTGGGCTCAGTGCGGGGGCGAGTGCGCCCGAGTATAAAGTGCAGGAAATTATTACACACTTTACAAGTCACGGTGCTCTACATGAAGAGCTTACTGCACTCGAGGAAAACATGACCTTTACCGAGCCACGTGAACTTACATCAGCCCGCAAAGAAAAAGGTAATTAGCACTCATTGGGAGAGATTGCTAACTTTTTTACATTATGTTAGTATGAAGTCTCTTGTATTAAGCTAATGTTATGGCAGACTACTACGATTTACTAGGTGTCTCGCGCGAAGCCAATGACGCTGAGATTAAGAAGGCTTTTCGTAAACAGGCACACAAATACCACCCTGATAAAGCAGGAGGTGATGAGCAAAAATTTAAAGAAGTAAACGAGGCATATCAAGTGCTCTCCGATAAAACCAAGCGCGCGCAGTACGATCAGTATGGGCAGACTTTTGATGGTGCTGGTGGAGGACAAGGTGCAGGCGGATTTGACTTTAGTCAGTTTGGCGGACAAGGTGGCGGTTTTGAGTTTAACTTTGGTGAGGGTGGTTTTTCAGATATTTTCGGTGATGTATTTGGCGGGGGTCGACGAGGACGAAGAGGGCGTGACTTACAAGTACGTGTCAAAATCAGTTTTGACGAGATGATTAAAGGTGTCTCTAAGGAGGTATCGTTTCGTGCACGGCGTAGTTGTGAAGGCTGTGATGGCACTGGTGGAGCCAAAGGCTCTGCACCTGAGACATGTACTACATGTGGCGGTGCAGGGCGCGTCCAAAAGATGGTACGTACGATGCTCGGTAATGTAGCGCAGGCGGTAGAGTGCGATGTCTGCCAAGGAAGTGGTAAAACCTACAAAGAAAAATGTAGTACGTGTCGAGGGTCTGGCTATGAAGAAAAGAATGTTACGGAAAAAGTGGATATTCCTGCCGGTATAATGAGCGGTCAGACGATTGCCTTTGGTGGGCGAGGTGAGGCTGGAGAGTCAGGTTCACCTGCTGGTGATCTACTTGTTGTCGTCGAGGTAACAGATGATAGTCGTTTTGAGCGTGATGAGTTTGACATCAAGTCAGATGTGCATATTAATTTTGCACAGGCAACGCTTGGCGATAAGATTGACGTAGAGACCGTAGAGGGGACTGTAACGATGAAAATTCCAAGCGGTACACAGTCGCATGAAATCTTTAGAATTCGTGATAAGGGTGTGCCATACGTGCAACGTCATGG
>JAHDCW010000021.1:8602-19300 GCA_020629675.1 Minisyncoccota bacterium
CTCATGCCGCTCGAAGAAATCGGGTTTGAGGTGGAGCCAAAGCGTGACACAACTAAAAAGCACGCATGGGTCGTGATTTCTAATGGCTGCAATAACTACTGCACATTCTGCATCGTGCCTTTTTCTCGTGGGCGTGAAGTATCACGACCGTTTGAGGATATCATTAATGAAGTTGAAAAGTTGGTTGCGGATGGTTTTAACTCAGTTACGCTTCTGGGTCAGAACGTAAACTCTTACGGTAGTGATCTGGTGCTTGCACAGAAAAAAAGTGAACAGGGAAGTTACCTCCTTCCGAATGGGGATACGGTGGAACCGATCTATGTAAAGCATCTCAACCGCTACCGTATACCAACTCTTTTTCCGTACCTATTGGATGCGGTAGCTAAAACGCCTGGACTAGATACTGTCACCTTTACAAGTGCTAATCCGTGGGATTTTAGTGATGAACTCATCGATGTGATTGCACGTAATAAAAATATCGACCGTCTCCTCCACCTACCGGTACAGTCCGGAAGTGACAAGGTGCTTAAGGATATGAATCGCTGGTACACAGCGGATGACTACCGCGCCCTTATCGGACGACTCAAGAAGGCGGTGCCTGAACTTGAGCTCGCTACCGATATCATCGTTGGTTTTCCAGGTGAGACTGATGAGGACTTTGAGGATACCATTCAGCTTTCACGCGATGTACATTTTATAAAAGCTTTTATTTCACAATATTCACCTCGACCTGGTACACAGGCAACAGGCAAGATGGAGGATAATATCCCGCGTGACATAAAAAAACAGCGTTGGGAAGTGCTTAATGAGATTATCAATATCCCTCATAAAACAGTCTCGTATGACAAAGACTGGATTAGAACCTCTTCACGTAAGAAAAAACACCCTCCCAATAAAAGGGAAGGTGTCATCTGAAAAATTTCTACAGCTCATAGAATTTGGTCAGGTAGAAAGAACTAGCTAGATATGCGGCAAAGCCAATCATTAAGAAAAATAGCGCAGATAAATGATATTGGCATTATGTGATAGTAAAGATCTGCATCAGTTTTTAAATGAGGACAGTCTTGGATGTCTATATTGGTCAATGTCTTTACGTAAATCAGGTAGAAAACCCCAATGAAAGGTGTGATCAGTATGGCTATTACGAAAGTGATATACACCATGTAAAACAAGTATGTAAGTTGCACTACAATCTCCAATTAAAAGAACCTTGCTCATTCTAGCATGATAAGATAAATAAAAAAATCGGAGTAACCCGATTTTTTTATTAGTCTCGTGCAATCTTTTTAAAAAGCTACGTTAACTGTACATTCTTCAAAGTAAGCGCGAAGAGCAGGGCGCATGTTCTGAGCACCTGTAATTGCGCTGGCGATCATCTGAGAATCAAATGAGACTTTAGTGCCAGGGTAGATTTCTGTGTGCTGTCCAAGATTTTGAACAAGCTTTGTCTCTACATAAATCTTTTCTGCTGGACTAAGAGAAATGCCATTGGTGCCGGTATAGCTCGCTGCAGCGCGACGCGCGAGATGGGTAAGTCCATCTCCAAGTTCAGCACTTGCCTCAATCATCTCTCCTTTTACTTCCACTGTGCCTTCAGCTGTAGGTGAAAGATTGTCTCCGCCTACACCGTTTGCTGTGTCACTAGCTTCCGTGTCAGTTACAATAATACCACCCTCTGACTCTCCATTTTCTGCTCCTGCGTCAGTTCCTCCATAAACTGATGGGTCAAGTGATCCATCACCATCAACAGCTGATGAAAGCTCTACCGTGTCATCCTCAAGTGAAGATGATGCGTCAAGCTGTGAGCGCTGAGAATATGAGTAAACCGCAAAGAGGAGAAATAGTACCAGTAGTACTGAGAGGAGAATGCGAGCATTATCCTGTAGCCATGTAAAAATACGTTTTCCGTCTGCCATATCTAGATTCACCTTCCTTTCTAGTTGTTTAGGTAGTAAATATCAACTGTTCATACAGTTTTGGTCTCTGTGAACAACACTCTCAGCCTAGCAAAAAAGAGCCAAAAGTCAAGTTGACACAGTCATATCGAACTGTATCAGTGTGATAAAATATATATGTTTAAACAAAATTTATGGAATTATCACAGATCGCATTACTTGTTGGAGTGTGTATTATCTTCTTTATCGGTATTATTGGCGTACTAATACCAGTTATACCAAGTCTACCTGTCGTATGGAGTGGGATTTTGCTCTATGGAGCATTTACGGGGTTTCCGGTTGAGATGCGCGAACTGCTTTTGATTACAGGCATTTTAACCATTATCGGTACGGTGCTTGATGCAATTATGACTGCAATTGGAGCCAAGATTTACGGGTCACGGTGGCAAGGAATGCTCGGTGCGATGCTTGGTGGTATTATCGGCTTTTTCATTCTCAATATTATCGGATTAATCGCTGGGTCCTTTATTGGTACGTACGCTGTAGAGTACATGCTCAGTCAAGATAAGCAACAGGCTTTGCGCGCTGCGTGGGGCACGATGGTAGGATTTCTTTGTGGTACTGTGATGAAATTTATTCTTGCCGTTGTAATGATTGTCATGTTTGTCCGTTATGTCTTTTAAGCAGGTAAAATTTTGGGTAGCCGTGGGTCTCGTACTCGTCTTTTGTTGTTTCATTTATGTGAGTTTTACACGGCCGTCTCATGATCGTATATGGGAACTGGGACAAGAACGAATGCCCTACATCACCTGGGAGGAAGGTGGTGATGTCATCATCAACAACTACAGAGACTTTTTGTGGCAGTCAGACGGAAGTGCTGTCGCTGAATACCGGAATGTCTGGTTTGATTATGATGCGATAGAGACCGTTGATGTCTTTGTGTCACATTTTGATGAATTTGAAGGTCTTGCGCATATTTTTATAAGTTTTGGCCTAGCGACGGGGGACTATATCGCAGTTTCACTAGAGACCCGTCGAGAAGAAGGGGAGTCGTTTTCGCCACTTCTAGGAATACTGCGACAATATGAGATTATTTATGTCGTTGGTTCCGAGCGAGACATCGTAGGACTGCGCTCACATGTGCGCAAAGAGCGCGTCTATCACTACCCGACTATTGCAACTAAGTCACAGGCGCAGGATCTCTTTGTGAGGCTCGCCAGTGAGATTAATCGTGTTTATACACAGCCAACAACCTATAATACGCTGTTTCATAACTGTACTAATGAAATTACAAGGCAGGTAGAGCAGGTCGCTCCCGTGAAGTTTCCACTGACGTGGAAGGTGATTCTTCCTGGATATTTTTCGGAAGTACTTTTTGATATGGATTTGCTGGCAGCCAGAGGAGAAGATCAATCTCATGCCGATTACAAATCGGAGCGACGTATCAACACTGATGGTGAGGTGTCAGACCCTGATTTTTCACTTCGTCTGCGTGGTATAATTAAGCCATAAAGCAACGCAACAAAATAACAATGATCTATGGAGTTACTCATCATTTTGGTCGTCATTATCGCAACATTATCAATTTCTCGCAAAATAGATCGCTTAGAGCAAAAAATTGATGTGCTTGGTACGGCAGAGCAGAACACGGAGAAAACTCAGTCAGCTGCAGCAGAAAAGTCTACTCATGATACCAACCAAGAACTTTACTTTGAAGATAAGTCTGTTCAAAAGCAGGAATCTCATGCTGAGATATTGAAAGCTGAAGCGGGCAATGTTTTACCGCAGAAGGTTTCCCCAGTAGAAGCGCACGCGACTGCTGTTAAATATTTTGAAGAAAAAGAAATCTCTTCTGCTGAGGTAGATGAAAATGAGCTCATAGAACGTGTATGGACGTGGATTTCTACAGATTGGCCACTAAAAATCGGTGGACTTCTCGTTGTTCTTTCAGTGGCGTGGTTTGTAACTTTTGCAGCAGAGCAGGGGTGGCTCTCAGAAACAGCGCGTGTTGTACTTGGGTATGTTTTTGGTACCGCAATGCTCGCGCTTGGCGTTTTACGCAGTGAAAAAGAGGCGCTTCAGGGTTATGTCTTTATTGTCATAGGTGTAGCATCAATCTTTATCGCGACACTTGCTGCTGTGTCATTTAAGTCAGTCTTGATGCCTGTATCGGTCGCGTTATTTGTGATGTTTGCCGTTGTAATGTGTGTCGCACTGATCTCACTTAAACAGAATAGAGTATCGCTTACGGGTTCCATGTTTTTCTTTGGTGGACTCGTGCCATTGTTTTTTATTGATGATATCGATAAGCAAACACTCTTTCTATACCTTTTATCTATTACAGCGGGGAGTCTTTGGATCGTCGCCCGTACCGGGTGGCGCGCTATGACCTTGCTCGCGCTTATGATTGTAAGCTTCTACTCCATAATCCTCGCAATTGATGAGAATCTATTTGTTGACAGGGGGTGGCTCGGTGTAGAGCTGATCGTTGCAATGGTGTTTGCTGGCGTTTTTTATGCAGCGAGCACTGCTGCTGTTTTGCGTACCCGCACGCTCACACCAGTGGATATCGCAGTTGCTGTCATACTGGGTGTTATGTATACAGCTTGGACATGGTGGTTTGCCCCGTCATATGCACATCCTTATTTATTGCTCATTGGCGCTCTGCTATTTACGATAGGTGCCTATCTGATGCATGAGAGTTCACGCAATCGGCTTCCGATGATTTTATATGGCATGATCTCTGTGGCACTGCTGGTGATAGCAGCAGCTTTGCAGTTCGAGGGGCCGATGCAGACGCTGGCATTTCTCGCACTCTACGGAGCAGTTGCGTCACTGCTGATTTTTACAGCTCCTCAGCAACGCGGAGTTCAATCAAGTGCTGACGGTAGCCTAATACTTGGATTGATAGCAGTGACATTAGCCGCGCTACCTGATTTAGCTAGCATCATCATCGACGGTAGGTATGGTGTAGATAATCCTGGCCTTGTCATCTTTATGGTGTTGACATGGTTGATTCTCATGTTGACACTTGCTTATGGTGCCTATCAGAAAGGGCTAGAAAACCTCGTCAAAGTCTATGGTGTAGCTGGGTTACTTCTCGGTGTGCACCTCGTATGGACAGTACCTCATCTGATATTTAATAGCTTTGATGTTGGCACGATGGTCTCTCTTATGATCTACGCTTTACTAGGATCTCTCTTTTACATTTACGGCGCACTCGACCGTCAAGACACACTCCAAAAAATTGGCATCTTTTTCTTTGTGATCGTACTAGGTCGGATTTTCCTCGTCGAGTTTTGGCAAATGACTATGGCAGTGAGGATTGTCACATTCTTTGTGATCGGTGGAATATTTATCGCAAGTACATTTGTGACAGCGCATTATAGAAAATAATCCTATGAAAAAGACATTATTTACAATTGCAAGTTTTTTACTTTTGCCAAGCCTGGTCGGTGCCATCGATAATACGTCCTTTGGGCGTATCGCTGATGTCTTTGTGCCAGAATACCCCGTCTCTCGAATCGCAGAGGTTAGTGTGCCAGAGGAGATCATTTCCGATTCTTATGTCATTATCGACACAGAAGGCAACCTCGTTCATGGTGAACATAGGCGCCAAAAAATGAGTAATCAAGAAACTTCTTTTGTTATCACAAATAAAAGTGAATTCGAGCTTACAAACATAAGTGCCTTAGGTGACAATGATCCTGATACTTATGTAGACTTTCCGTATCAAGGATTTCAAGATCGTATCAAAAAATCAGAAACGGCCGTTTTACGTCTTGTATATGACCAGTCAATCCGCACAGATGAATTCTTTCTCTCACTGTCTCGCAATATCACTGATTTTTATGCAGTCTCTATCGCAGCTGTAGGTGTTGATGGTACACTCACGCCGCTTCTTTCAACTAAGCTTGCCCATGCGGGTGTTATCAAAATTCCCGAGACAGAGGCGAGAGAGTTTGAAGTGACAATTGAATATATTGATGTCTTCCGTATTAATGAGCTTCGTTTCTTGGAGATCAATAAGGAGCAAAAGCAAAACTATACACTTAGGTTTCTCGCAGAACCCACAAATTCTTATAAGTTGTATTATGACGCCACCGATGACTATAGGCCAAGTAAGAATTATCTCGAAACACCACGGCTTTGGTCTACGGATGATGTGCTAGAAGCGAATCTTGGGCAAACTGCAACAAACGATCTTTTTCTAGCCAATGACTCTGACAAAGACGGTATTCCTGATATGCAGGATAACTGTATCAGTGTCGCGAACCCTTATCAAAAGGATATCGATCAGAATCAAATTGGTGATGCCTGTGAGGATTTTGATTTCGACGGTGTTATGAATTACATAGATAATTGTCCGAGTAATCCTAATCAAAATCAACGTGATCGCGATGCTGATGGTCTCGGTGACATCTGCGACGACCAGGAAAGTCGGTTGCTTGCACGCTATGAGTGGCTCCCGATGGTGGTCCTGGCAATCGTAACTGGTATAGTAGGTGTTCTGATGGTGCGTGTCCTAAAGAACTAAAATTTAGATTAAAAAAGGATAAACTAGCACTCTCTTGACAAGAGTGCTAGTTTTACTATAATAATCATATGACTATAAATGACCGACAAGTTAAGATACTGGCGAGTGTGATCGAGGAATATACCAAAACGGGGTTACCGGTCGGCTCGGGTGTACTGATGCGTGATTATGACTTTGATGTGTCGAGTGCGACACTGCGCAATGATATGTCTCATCTCGAGGCGCAGGAGCTTTTATATCAACCGCACACGTCATCAGGTCGGGTACCCACAGATGTGGGGTATCGGTATTTCGTCGAGAATATCATGCCAGAGAGAGAGCTGACTCGTGCCCAACAGCAAGCGCTCCAAAAAGAGATTCTGCAGCTAAGAGCGCAAAATACACGCCTCATGCGCACGACGGCAAAACTTCTCTCAACAGTCAGTGGATACGCAGCAGTCATGATCAATCCACAGACAGGAGAGAAATCTGAATTTGGCATGACCAACCTCCTCAAAAACGTCGATCAGAGCAACATCGATGATCTCTGTAAGATCGCGGAGACACTCGACTATATCGACGAGCAATGTGACACGCTTATGGAGCAGCTCAAAGATGGTGATACGCAGATCTATATCGGTGAAGAAAATCCCATCTCTAAAACAAAAAATTATTCCATGGTCGTCAGTAAATACGAGGTAGATGGAAATGAGGGTGTGGTAGCACTGATTGGCCCTAAGAATATGAAATATGACAAAAACAAATCTCTTATCGATTACGTTAAAAAGCTCCTTGGTGGCGCAGGAAAAGTCGGTGCATTTATCCCTATAATCTCAATCTAATATGACACAAGAAAATACAGATATCACACAAGGTGGTAGCGAAAATAAAAATGAGAAATTATTTCTCTCTCAGCGAGCGGTTATTTTTAACCCTCAGAATGAGAAGTATCTTCTCGTGGAAGAGAAGATACCTGAGACCGGTAAGGTAGGACGCTGGCAAGTACCTGGCGGGAGACTTGATCCTGGCGAGGAGCTCGAAGTGGGGTTTTATAGGGAAATAGAAGAGGAGCTTGGTCTCGAAAAAGAGAACTTTGAAAATAAAGGATACATCGACTTCAACTACAAGCCATTATACGGCAGAGCAAACACCTACGGAGCGATGACATTTCGGTTGCTTTACTATAAGACGGGTGCAGTGACTATCACAGAAGAACACAATGATTTCCGATGGCAGACCCTTGATGAAATCCAAGCATCTGATGAATACAAAGACTGGGTAAAGGAAATCTTTGTAAAAGCAAGGGAAGAGCAGGATAAAATTGAAGCACATGATAAGATGCTGCGCACGCTCGCAGAGTTTGACAACTACAAAAAACGAACCGAGGAAAGACAGAGAGACTTCGCCAAATACGCAAGTGAGAAGGTTATCATGGACATGCTGCCAGTGCTTGATAATTTCCATGCGGCAACGGGATTTGTTCCTGAAGACCAAAAAGACAGTCCATGGCTTACTGGTATCATGTATATCCAGCAGCAAATGGAAAAAGTATTTGAGGATGCAAACGTAAAAGTCATCACCATAGCAGAGGGTGACGAGTTTGATCCAGAAACTATGGAGGCGATTCAATCTCAAGCCAACGATAACGATGAGGACACGGAAGGCTCTGATGATGAAGAAAATGAACAGACCACTAAAAAGGTATCTAAAGTTATCCAAAAAGGTTACATGATCGGGGATCGTGTCATGCGCCCAGCACGGGTAGAAGTTAACTAATAAGCATGTCCGCAATGACACTAAACTACAAACATTATAAATATTTATTTTAAAAAATATGAGTAAGATTCTCGGTATCGATCTCGGTACCACAAACAGTGCGATGGCTGTCATCGAAGGTGGCAAGCCAGAAATCGTAGAAAACAAGGAGGGAAACCGTACGACACCTTCTATGGTGGCGGTTAATAAGTCAGGTGAGCGTTTGGTGGGGCTTCTCGCAAAGCGACAAGCGATGACCAACCCGGAAAACACATTGTTCTCAGTAAAGCGCTTTATCGGACGTCAGTTCGATGATGCGGAGGTACAGGAGGACATCAAGCTTTCTCCCTACAAAATCGTCAAAGGTGACAACGGTGCGCCAAAGGTGGAAATGGATGGTAAGGCATATACGCCACAGGAAATTGCTGCGATGATTCTCGGTAAGCTCAAGGCTGATGCTGAGGAAAAAACTGGTAGTACGATCACAGAGGCTGTGATTACTGTGCCAGCTTATTTCGATGATGCACAGCGTAAAGCAACCAAGGAGGCTGGTGAGATCGCTGGACTTGATGTAAAGCGCGTGATCAATGAGCCAACTGCAGCTGCTCTGGCGTACGGATTTAATACAACCAAGGATCAAAAGATTGCCGTATACGACCTCGGTGGTGGTACATTTGATGTTTCCATTCTAGAGGTAGGAAAGGATGAGGATCATGACACAGTCGAGGTACTCGCAACCAATGGTGATACACACCTCGGTGGTGATGATTTTGATCAGGTGATCATCAACTTTATTCTCGAAGAGTTTAAAAAGTCAGAAGGAATCGATCTCTCAAATGACAACTCAGCGCTCCAGCGTATCAAGGAGTCAGCTGAAAAAGCAAAGATCGAGCTCTCAACTGCGGATCAGACAGAAATCAACCAGCCGTTTATCACCCAAGGTGATGCTGGGCCAGTGCATCTCGTGATGTCTATCACGCGTGCTAAGCTTGAAGAGATCGTCCATGACCTCGTCAAAAAGACGCTCATCCCGATGGAGGCCGCTCTCAAAGACGCTGGTCTCGAAAAGAATGAAATCAATGAGGTGATCCTCGTCGGTGGTATGACCCGTATGCCGGTGATTCAGAAAACAGTAGAAGAATTCTTTGGCAAAAAACCAAATGTCACTGTAAACCCAGATGAGGTGGTAGCACTCGGTGCTGCTGTCCAGGGTGGCGTGTTCCAGGGAGATGTCAAAGACGTACTGCTACTCGATGTGACACCACTCACGCTCGGTATCGAAACGATGGGAGGTGTGCGTACGCCACTGATCGATAAAAACACGACCATCCCAGCAAACAAGTCACAGACATTCTCAACAGCTGCTGACAACCAGCCATCTGTAGATATCCATGTCGTGCAGGGTGAGCGTGAGATGGCAGTTGATAATAAGTCACTTGGTCGGTTTATCCTCGACGGAATCGCACCGGCACCACGAGGTGTCCCACAGATTGAGGTGCACTTTGATATCGATGCAAATGGTATCCTGAGCGTCAAAGCAATCGACAAGGGAACTGGTAAAGAACAGAGTATCAAGATCGAGGGTTCAAGCGGCCTCAGTGAGGAAGAAATCGAGCGTATGAAAAAAGACGCAGAAGCACACGCGGAAGAAGACAAGAAAAAGAAAGAAGCTGTCGAAATCCGCAACACAGCTGAAACTATGATCTTTACGACCAAGAAGGCTATGGAAGAAGCAGGTGACAAAATCACAGAAGATGAGAAAAAACCTGTCGATGATAAGATCAAGGCACTAGAGGACATCCTCGCTAAAGACGATGCGGATATCGAAGATATCAAAAAAGCATCAGACGAGCTCACAACCGAAGCGCAAAAGATTGGTGAGAAGCTCTACGCACAGCCTGACGCTGCTGCTGGTGATGCACCAGAGGGTGAGCCAAAAGAGGCGGAAGCTGAAGTCAAAGATGCGGACACAGAGGACAAAGCTGATAACACAGAAGGGGACAAGAAATAATCTCAGCGCTAATAAAACCCGAGTTAGTTCGGGTTTTATTTTTTTGATTAAAACATAAAGAAGTGAAATATTTAGAAATTTTACAAGCAGTTTCATATTTTTCAATTACTGCGACAGCAACGATAGCATTTCTTCAATATTATGGAGGTATCAGAAGAGAAGATAAAAACGCAGCTATTTGTTTAAGGGATGAAATAAGCTATATCAAGAATAGAAAAAATGAACTAGAGAAAACTATCCGCAACGAAGATTGTAGATTGTATGCAGAACCTTTGTTTATGCCTAATTGTTCAGAAAACTGTTGGGAAAAACACAAGCATAAACTATATCGATATTTATCAAACAGTGAAAAAGAAGACTTAGAAGAATTTTATAAGTACTGCTGCGAAGTCGACAGCTTATTGAAAAGTTCTAGAGAGATTTTTGTCGAAGCTTCAAAATATGAAGGTTATGGGGAAAGTTCTGACGTATTTTTGGGAGATGACAGATACCAAGTAAAACTAGCCGAGGCAACTCTCCAT
>JAHDCW010000022.1:0-7800 GCA_020629675.1 Minisyncoccota bacterium
AGAAAGAATATATTGTTCCACGTGGAACAGCAGCGTTTCAAATTTAAATAGCTAATGTGATAAGCTGGCCTCAGTATTTCCAGACATGGCTGTTATGAGCGGGCTTAATAAATTATGTATACAATTAATTAGACATTTTGTCATTAAATATGAATTATGTGTGTATAATTAATACCATGAATTTGGGTTATTCTCTAGTATTTTGTGGTATAATATTCTTATGAATACATCAATATCATACAACAAGACAGCGCTTTACCTATTTTGCTTACTCACTACTTTCTCTTTTACCTATTTTGTAAGCGGAGATGTTGATCAGGGTAGTATTTTTGAGGATTTCGACTCTGATGGGCTCAGTAACTCTGAGGAGCAAATTTATGGAACTGACCCCCATGATGCGGACACTGACAGAGATGGATACAACGATGGTGTGGAGATAACATCAGGGTATGATCCACTTGTGCCAGCACCTGGTGATCGAATCATCAATCAAGAGCAGCTTGGGCAAAGACATTCTGTTCTAGGTCGTGGTGGATTGGAAGGATCGCTTACGGGCGATTTTATGTCTGGTTTTGGTGATTATGCTGCGCAGCTTCAGTCTGCAGGTCTTAACTTTTCTGACGAAGAGATTAACCAACAAGTTCAATCGCTTATAACCCCAGAGTCCACAGAGCTATATGTCGATGCCGTCAACATGGACCGTATAACGATTAAAGAGCAAAATTACGAAGAATTATCACAGACTGAAAGAGAACAGAGAGAGGTTAATGACTATGAGGAGTACGAAGCTGCCATACTTTATATCTACAAAGAAACTTACTCAGATTCATTTAGTAGTGATCAGCCTAATGATGTAGTTGCAGAGTTCTTGGGTCGTGCGCAAGTCTTACAGCAGGGCGGTGATCAGTTTAGTTACTTTTTTGATTTAGCTGAGAAGGGGGTAAGTTCAACTGATCAGCTCTATGCGGTAGCTGTGCCCGAAGATTTGTTGAGTTTACACGTTAAATCGCTGGAGATATCTCATTATATTGACGCCATCCATCAATCACAGAAAGGAATCAATTTAGAGGAAGATCCGATAAACTTCATCTTAGGCGTTACGCGCATGCAAGGTGTTGTACAAATGATGCAAGAGTTGAGGGATGAGTGGTATCAAACTCGCTTTGACTATCTGGGCGAGCGATCTCCTGGCAGTCTTGTCGATTCTTTAGTAGATGATTTTGATTCAAGCTTATGAAAAAGTTAATTATAACTATTTTTTTGTCATTGTCTTTTGCTTTTATGCCGGTGCATCAGGTTAGTGCAGGTGTCTGGGGTGAGGATATGATGGTTCTTGCTCTCGAGATAGCGCAGGAGATAATAATGGATTTAGCTAATGCTGCACTTAATATAGTGGCATTAGAAACTGTTAATTATTTTTTGACGTCAAATATATTTGATGGAGCACCTAGCTATATTATCGATTATAGAGACTTTTTATTTCATCAGCCACGAGTCGAAGCGGGCGCTCAAGCTGAAGTGTTCTTGACTTATATGCTTAGAAACAGGATAGCGGGGAATTATAATATTCAGGTCGATTCAGATTTTGGAGATAGTTATCAGAGAGATAGACTGTACGCAGCTAGTAAGAAAGCGGTTAATGAGATGACGCAAGATGATGAATTAAAGACAGAGGTAACGATTGGAGAGTTTTGTACCGAAGTAGACGGAAAGCTTCTCTATTACGGTGAGGAGGTTGATCCTGATTTTGGATGTTTGGTATCGATTCTGTATAATACTGCCAACCATCCGGAAGGTGCAAAAAATGCGGTTCGTGAGTATGTGGTGCGTGAGTTAGATCGTCAATTACTAGAAAAAAGGGAGAAATGTGTAGATGGTTATTGTCCGACTGAAGCTGAGGGTATAATTCAAGAGTTAGCTATTGAAAAAAAGTTAGCTGTTAATAGGGCAAAAGATAGTATTAGCAGCGGGGCTATGGAGATTGCCAATTCAGCTGAGACGCCTTTTGGAAAACTAATCGTTAGTGCTGCGATGCCGATTGTGCTGGGTTCAATTAACAAAGTTATAAGTGAAGAAACTAGACGACTAGCCGAAAAGACGCGCCGGGAGCTAAAAGACTTTTCAAAGCGCCAGAGCACAAAGGCAAAGTTTAGGGAGGGAAGTTTGCCTGAAAATGGATCAGGTATATAGTGGGCGACACAAGATTCGAACTTGTGACCTTTTGGATGTCGACCAAACGCTCTAACCAACTGAGCTAGTCGCCCGAATAACAATAATCTTACAATATAAAAACGATCCTTGCAAGGATCGTTTTCTTTATTCTAACATTTAAGTTCTCTAGTTCTAGCTATGCAGAAGCAACATTGGCAATAAGGCTGACTAAGTTGAGTGAAATCAGGGCTGCTATCGCAGAGAAAGTAAGAAACATGCTGAATACCCGAGCATTTAGTTTGGCTTTTATGATGCCATATGGGTGTAGCACTCTGCCAGTTAATAGTATTGCGCCAATAACGTGAAGAGTGGCAGCTGTAGAATCTGTCGAAATTTCTGTGAGTATAAACAAAATACTACCAACCGTAATGTATTCTACTGCATTTGCATGCGCGCTTCTGGCTTTAATCAAAACATCATTACCGCCATCGCCTAATGAAATTTGATATTTACGCCTGAGTCTGATGATATAAGCAGATAGCGCAATTATAATAATAACCAGCAGTGATATGTAGAATGAACTGATCATCATGCTGCACTAAGCTTTCTTTTCTGTGCTTTCCTTGATGATCTGATCGAATTCATCCTTTTCAATCGTTTCCTGTGCCAGTAATACATCAGTGATTTTTTGCAGCGTTTCACGATTTTCAGTGAGTATTTCTTGAGCTGTTGTTAGAGCTGTATTTACCATTTCGGTAACGATCTTATCAATTTGTTCAGCTGTTTTTTCAGAGAAGTCTTTTTCTTCTGATACTTCTCGCCCAAGGAAGATGTGTTCTTCTCTTTTGCCGAAAGTGCGTGCGCCGAGCTCACTCATGCCGTAACGTGTTACGTATTTACGAGCCATAGAGGTAGCTCGTTCGAGATCACTGGATGGACCTGTCGTTACTTCACCGTAGATCATTTTTTCCGCAGCGTAGCCACCCATAATCATGGCGAGTTGATCTAGGAAGTATGATTGAGAATAATAATGAGTGTCCTTTTCAGGAACTGAAAGTGTGTACCCACCAGCGGTTCCTCGTGAAATAATTGATACCTTGTGTACAGGGTCTGCATGCTTAAGCATCGCTCCGACAAGCGCGTGTCCTCCTTCATGATATGCAGTAAGCTCAGTCTCTTTTTCATCCATGCGTTTATTTTTGCGTGCAGGACCAATCATGACTTTTTCAATAGCCTCAACGAGATCGTCCATTGAAATAGACTTACCGTCTCGACGACCAGCGAGTAGTGCGCCTTCATTCATGAGGTTGGCTAGGTCTGCACCAGCAAAGCCGGGTGTGCGCTGTGCCAGTCGATCAAGTTTCACATCATCGGCAAGAGGCTTATCTTTTGCGTGTATTTTGAGAATTGCAATTCGGTCTTTGAGGTCGGGGAGGTCAACCGTAACGCGGCGATCAAATCGTCCTGGTCGCATCAGTGCAGGGTCGAGAACATCAGGTCGGTTGGTGGCAGCGATAACAATGACGTTCGTATCACTTTCAAAACCATCCATCTCTACAAGAATTTGGTTAAGCGTTTGTTCGCGTTCATCGTTTCCTCCTCCAAGTCCTGCGCCGCGCTGACGTCCAACTGCATCAACTTCATCGATAAATACAATTGATGGAGAATGTTTCTTTGCTTGCTTGAAAAGATCACGAACACGTGACGCGCCAACACCTACAAACATCTCCACAAACTCAGAGCCACTAATTGTAAAAAAGGGAACACCAGCTTCACCAGCTACAGATTTAGCAAGAAGCGTTTTTCCAGTTCCTGGGTTTCCAAGAAGAAGGACACCTTTAGGGATCTTCGCACCTAGGTCATGAAACTTCGCTGGTTCTTTGAGGAAGTCTACAATCTCTGAGAGTTCTTCCTTAGCTTCTTTATTTCCTGCGACATCCTTGAAAAGAGTTTTCTTTTTCTTGTCATTTGGATCGATCATACGCGCTCGACTGTTGCCAAAGCTGAGTGCTTGGTTATTGCCTCGCATAGCACCACGCATCATAAACCAAATCAACGCACCAATCAGAAGAACAGGAAGGAGGATCGGTATGATCCCCATCATCGCACGCTCAAATCCGCTAGGAACTTTTACCTCAAGAGCAACTGCATTCAACTTTTCCTTGTTGACATCCAGGTTTGTGAGAGATTCACTGACGCTTGATCCAACCTCCTTGTTGGTGACTTGCTTCACCTCGTCTTCTTTGAGTGTGGAGGTGATTGTTTGTCCATCCACTTCAATCGATGCAACTTTGTCTTCATTGATCTGCTGGACGAGTGTAGTCAGAGTTACTTCTTCCGGTGCTGTCGCGTTGGAGTTACTTAGAAGTGCTACGCCACTAAAAAACAGTACAAATATGATAATCAGCGAAAAATTTTTGAGAATTTTTTCCATGGTTTTGGTCTAAAAATAATGATAATTAACCTTGAAAGTAAAGATCACGCTAACTCTCTAGCGTGATCTCTACTTTAGCACTTTTGCGCTCTACAATCAAGTTTTTATGCTTATAAACACTGCGTTTTCTCTTGTTTTGCATGATCATAAATTCTACGTCTCGTATTACCTTGTGTGTCAGGGTGGAAACGCCCAAATCTCTGAATAGGTAGAAGAGTGTTAGCCTACGTTCTTCAGGGGATGATTTCAAGAAATCAGCTGCATAAAACCATAAGTTTTCGTGAGATTTGGTAATCTCAAATGGAGTGTCTGCAGCTAGTCTCTTTTTTAGAACTATCTCCACATCACTGAGTAATTCGGCGGTTTGTTGCAGAGTGTGGCTTGCTTTTTTATTGAAATAGCGCTCAATGAGGGGGATTAGCTTATGCCTTACTTTGTTGCGAGTGTAGGTAGAAAGGTTGTTTGTATAATCATTGTAATAACGAACACCTATATTTCTGCAGTATGAGCGTGTTTCAGTGGCTGTCGTTGTTAGTAGCGGCCGGATGATTGCTCCGTCACGGACTCTCATGTTTACCAATCCTCTCAATCCAGTACCACGCACGAGATTTAAAAGAAGTGACTCACTGCGATCATTGATTGTGTGACCAAGTGCAATCTTATTGGCTCCATACTTTTCCATGAGCCCGAAAAGAAAGTTTCTGCGAATACTACGAAGGTGGTTCTCAGATTTTTTTTCTAGGTTCTCAGTCAGTGTTAGTGTTTCACATATTACGCCCAGTCTTTGACAGGTATTTTCAACATGAGCTTGGTCTCTATCTGCGTGCTTACCACGAATTCTATAGTTAACATGTCCTACAATTACTTCAAACCCTTCTTTATCACTAAGTGCCTTTAATACATAAAGAAGGCACATGCTATCACCACCCCCGCTTACTCCGATAATAATTTTGTCACCGCTTTGCCACAGCATCTCACGACGTGATAACTCTAAAACCCGTTTATGTAGCTTATGATTTTGTGGTTTCACTGATGATAATGTCATAAACCTGCTTGATGGTTTCATCGAGAAAACCTTCTCGATTGATAATTTCATAGTCGTAAATATCTGTGTGTTTAAGCCATTCTTTTGTGTACTTCATGCGCTCTGCTAGGTACTCTGGCGTAACATCCTTTCTGCCGCTGATGCGTTTTTCAAGTATTTCTAGTGAATCAGCCATTACAAATATTGCTTTTATGTCTGGAAAGATTTCTTTGGCATTTTGAACTCCTTTATAATCAATTTTCCAAACTCCTATATCAGAAGCATCTTGCACGCGCTTCAATTCATCCTTTGTAACACCGTAATATTGATCATTATAGTGCTGGGCCCATTCCACCATCTCATTCGCGTTAATCTTTTTCTTGAACTCCTCTTTTGAGATGAAATAATAGGGATTTCCCTGTGATTCTCCATCTCTCATGCTGCGTGTTGTGCTTGTTGTTACAACTTCAACATTCATTTTTTCTTTTAGGCCATTGATAATAGAATCTTCGCCAGCTCCAGAGGGGCCAGAAATAATAATTAGGTTTTTTATATCCATAGTTATGTTTGGTTGTTGCCATTACTTTAGCACATCTTTAACGTGCTGTGGATGACTAAATAAACAAACTCCCGTCAGTCGGGAGTTTGTCTTCGGTCGAGAGTGGGGGTTATGCTCTACTTCGTAGCTTTTTCGTCCACAAGTAGTAGTCCCATACGATGCTCTTTTGCCTCAATTGAGAGCACTTTCCATTTGTAGGTTTCTCCTGAGCTGATAGATTCATCGAGTTTTTTGCCTGGAAAAGCTTCCTGGAACTCGCTAACGTGAGCGAGTCCGTGAATGTCCTTGTCAAGATAAACAAATGCTCCAAAAGGATTGATTTTATCGACAGTTCCTTCGTAAACATCACCAACCTTATATTTCTCCTCAATCTTTGTCCACGGATCATTAAGAAGCGCCTTAACAGAAAGTGAAATACGCGTGTCATCAATACCAATGATCTTAGCTTGCACCTTGTCGCCAACCTTTATGATCTCACGTGGGTTTGTGATCAACTGCCATGCAAGCTCTGAGATATGTACGAGTCCTTCGAGTCGGTGCTCATCATCCTTGCCGGTGCTAAACTTCACAAATGCACCAAAGTCTACAACGCCACTTACCTCACCATCGATGATGTCTCCTACAGTTAGACCTGAAATTGCTTGTCGTTCTTCGTCGCTGTGTGCAGCCTTCTCTGAAACAATAAGCTTTTCTGACTCTTGATCGACATCTAGGATGCGCACAGGAAGTTCCTTGTTAAGAAGTTGCTTGAGAAGCTCAAGGATCTTGTTTTTATCGCCATCCTCTACACGTGGATAGTTTTTGCTTGAGAGCTGAGAAACAGGGAGGAATCCAGTAATACCATTGATCTCTACGATCAAACCACCCTTATTCGCATCAAGGATGCGTGTCTTAATTGTTTGAGCATTTTCCTTCTTATCTCGGAGATCATCCCATGCTTTCTCATAAGAAGCCTCACGAATAGAAAGCTCAATATAATCGTCTTCGTTATGTAGATCTGTAACAACCGCCTCAATGCGTGAGCCAACTTGTAGTTTGCCATCATCACTAAGTCCGCTCTTTGCTTCACGACCGATAACCATACCAGTACCCACGAGGCCGAGGTCTACGAGGACAACATTGGTAGAAATATCAATTACATCACCATGTACGACATCGCCAAGTGATGGAACTTCTGTTTTGTCAGTCTCTAGAAGCGACTCCATAGAATCTGAGTCAGCAGTTTTTGTCTGTGTAGGCGCTGGCTTTTCTTCTGCTGCAGGCTCTTTTACAACCTCTTCTGTTTTAGGTGTGCTGTTTTCGCTTGTAACTTCAGCGACAATTTTGTCGAGAAGATCTTTTTCGTCTGTATTTGACATAATTTATGAGTTGATCGAGTGCGCTTCTCAATCATTAAAAATAAATGCGCTTTTTGAGTCTAGGTATAGAAACAAAAAATCCACTACCTGACTAGTGTGGAACTATTAAACATCATACAGATGATCTGTATGTAAACAAGTTGTTTAATAATTACCTCTGTGAGAAAGATTTTACTATAAATACCAAAAAAAATCAAGGGGTAAAATTAGTCACAAGATTAAAGGGTAGACATAGAATAAAGGAGGGGAAAGGTGAGGGGTAAAATCTCTACTT
>JAHDCW010000022.1:7900-18831 GCA_020629675.1 Minisyncoccota bacterium
GTTCTTTACGTCACACGGAGAAAGCTTGATGAACAGAATTCTTACAATTTCTGGTGGAGCTGTAGTTGGTTTTGTTATTGCACAAAATGAAAATTCGCTAAGTTCCATACTTGAAAACAGTCAAGATCTAACGATTGTTTGTGTTGGAGGTTTACTTTCAATATCTGGACTTTATTTGAGTCTAAGGAAATCGAATTAAAACTTAATTGCCCGCTCTCATTGATTGAGGCGGGCCTTATTCACCGCAAGAGAGGTTGTAGACACTCAAATTTCAGCGTGATATACTATTTTTGAAGCCAATGCTGCTTCTCTTTTTACTTTTCAGATTAGGATTATATGCATATTACGTATCATGGATTGTCATGTTTTAAAATTGTAGCCAAAACAGAGGGGCGCGGCAGTGATGATGTGACCTTTATCCTGGGGCCTTACGGAAAAAAAACAGGCTTGCAGCCACTTCAATCAAAGGCAGATGTAGCAATTGTCCCGCATCATAGTGATGTATATGATGCACATGCACACCTTAGGGGTGATCTCGTCGTGCTAGATCAACCAGGAGAGTACGCTGTTGCCGGAGTTAATGTGGTGGCTGTCAGTGAACCAGCTGATCCACGGGAGGGGGTAGATCGCGGTAATGCGACCATTTTCGCACTAGATGTAGAAGGTCTTAAGATAGCCTACGCTGCAGCAATTGGTGCTGAGCTTTCACCTGATACGTATGATCTTCTCGGTGGAGCTGATATCCTCTTTTTATCTGTGGGTGATGAGGGTGGTGTCGACGCTAAGACAGCTGAGGTGATCGCGCGAAAGGTGGAGCCGAAGATGATTATACCGATGCATTACGCAACTGTAGGCGTTGATATGAAAGGCCTGCGTACAATCGATGATTTTTGCGGTGAAATTGGAAGTTGTCCCAAGGAAGAGGTGGACAAGCTGGTAGTAAAAGCATCGCAAATGCAAGATTCTGGTACAATGCAGGTTGTGACGCTTAAAAAAGTCTAGAAATTCTATGGATTTTGATAAAAAGTTAGCAGAGATCCGTTCAAAGCCAGAGCGAGAGCGAATGAGATACGTTTATGTGTGTGTCGCGATCGTGATGGTGTTGGTTGTTTTTATCTGGGTCCTATCTCTGAGGATTACTTTTTACGATTTGCGACCTGATCCCGGCGCTTCTTCAAGTGTTGATACGATTACTGAGAGACTTAATGAAACACTTGATGAGGGTGGTACGCCATCAATCGATGATCTTATTGAGGATGGTACTGCCATCAAGGAAAATTTAGATGATTTGAGTGAATTAGAAGATGTAGAGAATATTGAGTTTAGCCCTGAAGTGGTTGAAAGCGTAGAATCAGCGCCAGAACTATAAGAGCCGCCCTAAAATAACATATTGGTAATTTGTCGTTATGAGTGAAAACAAAGCAGAGGAAGATGTAACTATGAACGGTGTTTCACCGCGTCCGATTGTGCAGGAGATGCAGCAGTCCTACTTGGAGTATGCGATGAGTGTTATTATCTCGCGTGCACTGCCTGATGTGCGCGATGGTCTCAAGCCTGTGCATCGTCGTATTCTTTATAGTATGTGGAAGACAGGACTTAAACCAGGTGCTAAATTCCGCAAAAGTGCGACTGTGGTTGGTGAGGTGCTAGGTAAGTACCACCCGCATGGTGACACCGCTGTTTACGACTCGATGGTGCGTATGGCACAGGATTGGTCGTTGCGCTACCCGCTTGTTTGGGGCCAAGGAAACTTTGGCTCGATGGATGGGGACAGTCCTGCGGCCTATCGTTATACAGAGGCTAAGCTCAGGCATATTGCTGAGGAAATGCTTTTTGATATTGAGAAAAATACAGTTGATTTCGTACCAAATTTTGATGGTGTCCACAAGGAGCCAAAGGTCTTACCTGCAAAGTTACCGCAATTGTTACTAAACGGAACTTATGGGATTGCGGTTGGAATGGCGACTAATATCCCACCGCACAATTTACGTGAACTTACAGATGCTATTATCCACCTCATCGACAATAAATCAGCGACGATAGATGACTTGCTGGAGTTTGTAAATGGGCCGGACTTTCCAACGGGTGGTGTTATATACAACAAAAAGGATATAAGGGAGGCTTATGCAACTGGGCGAGGTAAGATTGTTACCCGTGCGCGCGCTGAAATCGTAGAAGAAAAAGCCGGTCAGTTAATGATTATTGTCACAGAGATGACATACATGACAAATAAGGCTACGTTAGTAGAGAAAATCGCCGGACTTGTACGAGATAAAAAGATTATAGGTATAAAAAACTTGCGCGATGAATCGAACAAGGATGGCGTCCGTGTCGTGGTTGAGCTTAAAAAAGAGGCGTATCCGCAAAAAGTTCTCAATCAGCTCTACACACTAACCGATCTACAGAAGAATTTTAATGTAAATATGTTGGCGCTCGTTGATGGGATCGAGCCTCGCATCTTGAATCTTAAGGAGATTCTGGAGTATTACATCCTTCACCGCGAAGAGGTTGTGCGTCGGCGCACACAGTTTGAGCTTGACCGTGCGCAGGAGCGTGCACACATCTTAGAGGGTCTAAAAAAAGCACTCGACTTTATCGACGAGGTGATCAAGGTTATCCGTGCCTCTAAAACAAGGGAAGAAGCTGGTCAAAACTTGATCAAGAAATTTAAATTTACTGATGTCCAGACACATGCGATCCTCGAGATGCGCCTCCAGACACTGGCTGGACTCGAACGTAAAAAGATCGAGGATGAGCTCAGGGAAAAGTTGGCGCTTATCAAAAAATTGGAGGCAATCCTCAAAAGCCGCACGAAGATGCTTAACATCATAAAAGATGAGTTGACCGCACTTACAGATAAGTTTGGTGATGATCGTAAAACACGTGTTATCAAAGGTACGGTTGGGGAGTTTAAGCAGGAGGACCTCGTACCAAACGAAGAAGCTATCATTACAATGACAAGTGATGGTTATATCAAGCGCATGAGTCCAAATGTTTACCGTACGCAAAAACGTGGTGGTAAGGGCGTGATCGGTGCTGCAACTAAGGAAGATACGAGTGTTGATATGGTTCTTTCTGTGACAACGCATGATAACCTATTCTTTTTTACAAATTCCGGGAAAGTATACCAGACAAAGGCATATGAAATCCCCGAATCTAGCCGAACCTCAAAGGGAAATGCTATTGTAAACTTCTTGCAACTGTCACAGACTGAGCGCGTCACTGCAATCATTCCTTTTAATAAAGATGATGCATCAGAGTTTCTGTTTATGGCCACAGAAAAGGGTGTTGTAAAAAAGGTTAAAATCGCTGACTTTAATAATGTGCGCAAGAGTGGGCTCATCGCTATTAAACTAGATCCAACTGATAGTCTCAACTGGGTAAAGACAACGACAGGTACTGATGACATTTCAATGGTGACAGCAATGGGTATGGCAATCAGGTTTAAAGAAACTGATGTGCGACCGATGGGTCGTGCAGCTGCAGGTGTGAGGGGTATCAAGCTCAAGGATGGTGATCATGTTGTGGGGGTAGATCTCTCTTTCAAGGGACAGCGTGGAGCTCAGATACTCATTATCACAGAGAATGGTATGGGTAAGCGTACTGATCTGTCACAGTACAAGTCACAAAAACGTGGTGGAGGGGGATTAAAGACTGCAAATATCACTGCAAAGACAGGTGGGATTGTCGCAGCTTATATGGTTTCCAAAGATGATACTGACAGTGATCTGATTATCACAAGTATTAACGGTCAGATCATTCGCGTCAGTCTGTCAGAGGTGTCAGTTCTGGGTCGTGCGACGCAAGGTGTTTCGATCATGAAGCCAAAGCGTGGAGATAAAGTGAGTGCGGCAGCCGTCCTCTAGTCACAGGATTGGCTACATAAAACCCTAACATGCTCTGCATGCTAGGGTTTTTAAATTCGCTGGCAAATGTCTAAGGTGCAGCAGTTTAAATATATATACGAGAATGTGAGATATTCAAATATTCACGATCTACGATGTCTGCCCCTCTTCCAAGTCTTTAACTTTCTTTTTTAAGTCAGCCTTCTGATCGCGCAAGTCTTGATTATCCCTCATGAGCCTCTTGATATCAACTTCATTCCTTTTAAGTTTATCTTTTAAGGTTGAGACATCAGACTTAAGTACTTCCATCTGTAAACAGACATTTCTGATTAATTCGCTGGTTTTGCTAGCTCTTTCTTTCGTTAGACCTGATTCTAATAAGATTAACGAGAGGTGTCCAAGGTAGCCGTTCATCTAAATCTCCTGTGTCGAATCAATAGATTGATTCTACATTAAAGTGGTTTCACGTCAATGTAGGGCTTTGGATATCTGTTTGGGTATTGCTAAAAATAGAAATTATGGTAAAGTATGTTTATTAATTAATTTTCTCGTGTAGCGTGGTCAGCGGCGACGCTATAGCAGAAGTAAAAGGAACTATGTTAACAAAACGACAGAAGATCAATGCTACAAAAGAAGTAGTACGTCATGATAAAGATACGGGCTCTCCAGAATACCAGATTGCGCTCTTTACCCGTCGTATCGAAAAACTCACCAAGCATCTCAAAAAGAATATTCACGACTTTCACTCACGACGTGGTCTTCTCAAGATGGTGGCAAAGCGTAAAAAGCTTCTTAGCTACCTTTCTGAGAAAGATCCAAAGTCTTACAAGAAAGTAACCAAAAACCTCGGCATCAAGGCAAAATAGATGTACAAGCCACCCTTTCAGAGGGTGGGTTTGTTAATAACAAAAAAATATGAAACATAAGGAACAACGTGTCGCCGTTCTCGTCGATATTCAAAATCTTTATTACAGTGCACGCGTCCTGCATAGTAAAAAGGTTAATTTCAAAAACTTACTCGAAGGCGCAGTCTCTGGTCGCAAGCTTATCCGCGCGATTGGTTATGGTATAACCACTGAAGAAGCGCATGAAGATAAATTTTTCGATGCTTTAGAGACAGCTGGATATGAGCTTAAGACAAAGGATTTGCAGGTTTTTGCTGGCGGTCAGAAAAAGGGTGACTGGGATGTCGGAATCGCCGTAGATGCGATCAAGCTCTCTGCGAGTGTTGATGTGATTATACTTGCCTCTGGAGATGGTGATTACATCCCGCTTGTGGAGTATCTCCGCGCGACTAGTGGTTGTCTTGTCGAAGGCATTGCATTTGCAGAGAGTACGAGTACGCGCTTGATAGGCTCACTTGATGACTTCACAGATCTTTCGTCAGACAAGCGAAAGTATTTAATTCGCCAGACAAAGCCCGGTCTCAAGGCAAAGACAAAAGTGAAAAAGAAGTAATGCATTTCGCTTTGATTCATGGATAAAAAGAGATCTCCTAGTATAAGGGAGATCTTTTTGTTTATGATGGTTATGTTAAAAGATTTAGAAGATTAATATTTTTATTTACAGAAAAGAATATTGATAGTATTTTTTAATAACTTTTTACGATGGAGTTTATTGATGAGTTCAACTGTATTAAGTGGTCAGGTACTTTTTGATTTGGTCGTTAAGAGAAATTGTTCTTTGGGTCACATCTTTGTAGAATTTTTACCTCTTTCATCACCTGAGGATATTAGAGAGTATCATGGTGAGGTAAAATCACCTGAGGTGAAGAAAATTCGGGATCTCTCCGGTCTCACGCAGGGCAATTTTGCACGATTAATTTCAGTTAATATTACAACGGTCACCTCTTGGGAGCAAGGAGTTAGGAGTGCAACGGGTACGAGTGCTATCGCATTGCGCATGCTGAAAGAGCTGCTGGAAAAAAGAAGTGAAAGCTAGTATATACAATGATAACGAATCTAAAAGAGGCTGTAAAAACTGAATGCAGTCGATAGAGAAACAATTACCTGTCATAACTATGGCAGGAATTTTTTTATATGTGATAACAAACTTAAATCTGTTTGGTGAGCATATTTCTTGACGGATGATTTGATATTTGTTAATTTTCCAATAGTTTTTTGATGGAGAGTTATTTTGAAGCATATACTAAGTTTTCCTTCGTTGGCTCCTTTTGATCATGTTTATCCACTTAAACAGACCAGGCGAAATGATAAATTGATGTATCCGCATGGAACTGGTATTAATGGTGATCAAATAGCTGGGCTCATATGGGAGGATATAAATCGTTCATGCGAAATCGAAAGTAATCCAACTGTTGAGATTCTCTGCAAGATCTTACCAACAATTTCTCGAACGGAAATGGGTGCTGATCAATTTGAGCACAAGGGCGTATTTTTGTCTGGCGAAGATGTTGCAATTCTGTCTGGGCATATGCAATGGTTTGGCACAAATTGCGGTCAATCATTTGTGAGTGATCAAGGTGATCTGGAAAGCTCAAATTTAGATTTTTTAAATTCATTTAAAGGGCACGTGAGTGAAAGAGGTGGGTTGATCATCGGAGCAAGTCGAGCTGTGAGTTCTGATAAGGTAGGGAGAAGTCTTAAGAGATATAGAGATTTGCGAATTATGCATGCTGCTCTTTTGTGGTTGAGCACTCGACCTGGTCTTGTATTTCTTCGAAGGTTGGATAATGACCTGAAAGCGTGTCATGAGGCATATGTAAGCAGTGTTGTTGAATATCCAAGGTTAGTGTAGCTTGCCAAATAATGGCGAGCTGTTAAATTTCTTTGTGCGGATAGAGAATAAATGATTTCGATTCGTAGCTTTCTGCTAGATTGAGGATTTCTTCCTTTGCTTATAGTTATTTCGACATGTTTTAAATTGACATGATATTGATTACCTGCCACACTAAGGGCAGGTAATTTTTTATTTTACACAGTACTCGTCATGAATGTACGCACCTGTTGTGATCCGTAATCACGGTGGATGTGTAGATTTATGAGATGTGCTGTGCAGTATTCTCTATGGAGATGAGGAAAACATGGTCTCGCGACATTGCAGGTCGAACGCTTACAATCGAGACGGGATGGTGGGCTAAGCAGGCCAATGGTGCGGTGACTGTCCGCTATGGCGAAACCCAGATCATGGCTACAGCTGTGATGAGTAAGGGGATGGGCTTTGCAAAAGGGTATTTCCCTCTGATGGTAGATTATGAAGAGCGCTACTATGCAGCTGGTAAGATCAAGGGCTCACGTTTTATTAAGCGTGAGGGTCGCCCAAGTGATGAGGCGGTCCTTACTGGGCGCGTCGTCGACCGTACGATTCGACCACTTTTTAATATGCGCATGCGTAATGATGTGCAGGTCGTAGTTGCAGCGCAGTCATTTGATGGTGATAATGATCCAGATATCCTCGGCGTTATCGCAGCGTCAGCAGCATTGCATACCTCTGATATCCCATGGGGCGGTCCAGTCGCGGCGGTGCGAGTGGGTCTGATCGACGAGCAGGTTGTTATCAATCCTACCAAAGAGCAGCTAGAAGGAAGCACGCTCAATCTTACAGTGGCGGGTACCGCGCATAAAATCAACATGATCGAAACAGAAGGTCAAGAGGTGCCGGAGGAAGATATTTTACGTGCATTTGAAGCAGGTCACAAGGTGGTTGCAGAAATTGCGGGCTTCATTGAGGAGATTCGCGCTGAGGTGGGCAAGGAAAAAGCTGAGCCTACACTACTTGCTGCTTCGGATGAAGTGGAGGCGCTCATGCGAGAGAAGTCGCTTGCATCAGGTCTCGAGGAGGCACTATATGGAACAAAAGAAGAGATTAAAGTAAAGACAAGCGCAGCAAAGGAGACTGCTAAAAATGCAATTATCGAGTCTCTCGGAGAAGGTATTGATGAAGTTGATTTATTTGACGACGTCTTTGAGCAAGTATTTGACGAGGTAGCTGACGATATCGTTCACAAGAATATTCTTGATGGTGAAAAGCGACCAGATGGACGTAGGTTAGATGAAGTTAGACCGATTACGTGTGAAGTGGGTGTCTTGCCACGACCGCACGGCACTGGAGTATTCACACGAGGTGAAACCCAAGTTTTGACGGTTACGACATTGGGTGCGCCTGGTGATCACCAGATCATTGATACGATGGAGGTGGATGTTAAGAAGCATTATATCCATCACTACAACTTCCCAGCATACTGTGTGGGTGAGGTGCGACCGATGCGAGGTCCAGGGCGACGTGAGATCGGTCATGGTGCGTTAGCAGAGAAGGCACTTCGACCGGTCGTGCCCGCGCGCGAGGACTTTCCATATACCGTGCTACTGGTGTCAGAAGTGATGGAATCTAATGGGTCAAGCTCCATGGCGAGCACGTGTGGTTCAACATTATCACTTATGCATGCTGGTGTGCCAATCAAAGCGCCAGTGTCAGGTATAGCTATGGGCGTGATCATCGGTGACGGTTCATTTAAGATTCTTTCAGACATACAGGGCGCTGAGGACCATTATGGTGATATGGACTTTAAAGTGGCTGGAACAAGTGCGGGTATTACAGCGATGCAGATGGATGTAAAAGTTGATGGCATTGACTTTGAGATGCTTAAGGCAGCGCTTGAGCAGGCAAAGCAGGGTCGCGCACACATCCTCGGTGAAATGCTCGGAGTTATCGCTGAACCAAGTCCTGAGCTCTCTCCATATGCGCCAAGCATCATTACGATGCAGATTGATCCTGAAAAAATACGAGATGTCATCGGTAAAGGTGGAGAAACAATTAACAAAATTATTGACGAGACGGGAGCGTCTATCGATATTGAAGATGATGGAAGCGTCTTTATTACCGCGCCTGATACTGATGGTGGAGCGCGTGCACAAAAATGGATCGAGAACCTCACCAAGTCAATTGAGGTGGGTGAGATCTATGAGGGTGAGGTAGTCCGCATTATGGACTTCGGAGCATTTGTGCAGGTACTACCAGGTCAGGATGGTCTCGTGCATATCTCAGAAATGGCACATGAGCGGGTAGCTACTGTCGGGGATGTCGTAAAGATCGGCGATAAGGTTAAGGTGCTTGTGAAGGAAATTGATGAAAAAGGCCGCGTTAACCTGTCTATGAAGGCGCTAATTAAAAAAGAAGATCAGCAATAAAAAAGTTTAGATTCACTAAAAACTGCCTCTGAGGAGGTAGTTTTTTGGTTGGTATAACTATTGTCAATTGTCATTGAAAATTGTGATATAATTAAATCATCACATCAAACAAAATGCATTATGTTTAACTTTGGTAAGAAAAACAAAAATAAAGAATCGCAGCAAGCAGAGAGGGGGCAACAGCTATCACCGCAGAATTTCATCGTCCACACCATGAAGGACGACATGCGCATAAAGCAAGAAAAAAACCTCACCAGCCAAGAAGCGGCAGATCAAGAATTATCAGCGCCTCAAGAGTCTACTGAGGCAAGTCCATTTTTAGCTGCAGAAACACCGACAGCGCCTATTGCTAAGTCATCAAACCCCTTCTTTGATCAAGAGGATGAGGCCCCGTCATTTCTCGATACAGCACAATCCAAAGCAACAACATCTGTACAGTCAGTGGTAGATGCGCCTGATCAGTCGGTTGCGCCAACGTCTACTGCGCCCGTATCAGCGCCTGCCCAGCTAGCTAGTGATACGCCAGCCCAGGATGCAGCGTCTTTTCCTGCAGGGAGTAGCACGCAGCCAGAAGGAGGTGTACCACAGTCTGATACAATGCCAAATATGCATATGAATTCACAGCAAAGTGGGGTGCATGTGCCTCCGTCTGGTTCATTGCCAGAGCAGAAACTCCCAGACTTTACAGGTGCAAGCGCTGCACATACGACGCTCTCGCAAGATATTGCGACAGAGAGTTCGCCTGGGATTAGCGGTTCTCCTACTTCATTTTCTGGTTCAGTTAACTCGGCATTCGGTGATAACGGCCATGATGATGAGCTCCATTTAAATGCGGATACACTTGGTCCGAGTGAGGGAGAGGATCTTCACATTACCGAAAAGCCAAGTATTTTTAAGAGAATTTTTACCAGCTTAGCAATCTTGGTTTTACTAGCTTTGATCGGAGTGGGTCTGTATGTTTTATGGACATGGTGGCAAGGGAATGTGCAGACGGATGACATGCAGGGGAATGCTGATGGACAAGAGATTGTTCAGGAGGGTGACGGAGGAGAGATCGTAGATGATGAATTTTATATCCCAAATCCGGAAGCTGTGCAGTATTCAGCGGATCTTCCAAATTACATCACGCTCTCGAGTGTTAATGCAGATGGGGCAAGTGCACTAGAAACTCAGATGGGTATTATTCGCGCAAACCTCAGTGAGCAAGATATTAGTGCGCCAATCTCATTTATTGTGGTAAATGAGAATGAGGCACCATATTCATTCCGTGCATTTGCGCAGCGCACAAATCTCACTTTCCCACAGGAAATCCTAGATCTTTCAGGAGAGCAATTCGAAATCTTTGCTTACAAAGATCTTGGTGATGTCCGGTTTGGTCTGGCGTTTGACGCTGAAGATGAGGCACTCATGCGAGAGCGGATGCTTGCCCGCGAAGGTGAGTTGCCACTTGTGATGGAGTCATTCTTGCCGCCTGGTCTTTATGTGGAGGAGTTTAAGCCCTTTGCTGATAATATCTACGGTTCATATCCAGTTCGCTATACCAACCTTACTGAGCAAAATATTGAATCAATTGATTATTCTGTCGGCAATGAGCGAGTGTTTATCGGCACAACACTAAAGACACTTCGAGCGATACTTGAATGGCAAAATGCAAATGATGGCATTGCAGTAACTGAAGAGGTTGCATCAGAGCAGAAAGAGGTTGACGAAGTGAATCTAGAAGATGACTTAGAAAGTGAGCGAGTAGATGACGGTTCCGACGAAGAGGGCAGTATTCTTGATTTGAGTCTCTAGTCCTTCTTTTAATACACAAAGAAAAGACCCGTGAAGGGTCTTTTTTGTTTTATATTTATTTTAGTTGAGAATGTAGTCTGATTTGATTATTACCTGTGCACAACCTCTGTATAACTCCCATTTCATAATAAAGAACATTTCTTTT
>JAHDCW010000023.1:0-17233 GCA_020629675.1 Minisyncoccota bacterium
CCTGCACATCTCAAAGATGGGCGACCACACACCTTTCGTGTACATGCGATCAATCAGCCACAGGGACACAATCCCACTTTGATACGTAGTGGATTTACACTTTCGTGTGGGAATAATGGTGCGGCATATACAAGGAGATTGTATAATAGTCGTGAGTTTGCTCATTTTCATGTTGTGCAACCTTTAGATCCTGCAAAGATAGTGGAGAGGTATCCTGACTGGATGATTGAAGGTCATTCATTTATCGCTTTCCCTAATCCAACGACAGGAACTGTTCCTCTTTATACGTGTTGGACAAGCATTTACAGTCCGCCACATGGAAGGTTGCTGGGTTCACATGACTTTAATACAGATCGTAGTAAGGTTGGTGATCATCAAGCATGTCATGAAAATCCATGGACTTTATTTCATGTCTATCCATCAGATGGGCCAAATCGAAAGCCGATCTATCTCATGTATAGAGACTCGGAACATGGGTATATTCTCGCAAATGGAAAAGCGGATGCTGATGCTCTTGTGAGCAGGTGGAATTTCCGCTACTTCCAATCATCACCTCTCTTCTGGGTACCTACCTCTCTCATCGTAAATGAGGTGGTGGTACCGCAAGCTCCTGAGCCAGAAGTCCCTGAGGTGGTAGAAGTTGTCACGCCAGAGCCTCTTCCTGAAGAGCCTCCGGTAGAAGAAATTGTTGAAATTATTGTAGAAGAAGATCCGCCATTTAATGGAAATCTCGCACATGAGTTTCATAGTGGTAATCTTCCACCGTCACCTGAATCCTTTTACAAGGATGATGGTAGTAACGAAATAGATATGTCAAAAGTATATATCTGGTATCTCAACACGACCAAGTATGGAGAAATGCAATGAAGAAGTTTGTAAGTGGGTGTCTCATGACACTGTTCGCATTACCAGCATTTGCTGCTGATAACGTGGTGTTCACGCGCCTTGAGCCTCTGGGATCTTGGGATCCAAACAACCTAACTCCAGGGCAGACTGTGAATGTTCTTTATGGTGTATCACGAACAGGTGATGGGCAAGGTGCAACGCTCACTATGAGTGTTGCTTTAGATGGTGATGACATCGTTAATGTGCCACAAAGCGTTGGGTCAAATTGGAGTCTTGATGGTGTGGCAACTGGAGATTTTCAAGTGCCGACAGTGGATGGCATCTATGATTTGGAAGGTTGTCTCGTGCACCAAGATGCACATTTAGCATCACAAGAGTCAGATTCTAATGATAACTGCTTAACGCTAACGCTGTATGTGGGTAATTATCAGAGTGCAAGTCTTCCCACAAATCAGCCAGCTACTACGGTAGGTGGACGTGTTGAAGACAATTCCGTTCATGTTAATGTGAATGGTGTTGACTTTAGTCTTGTTGGCATCACAAACACATGCGGATCTGGTGACTTTATCCTTCCGTACTCCATGACAACTTTTCCAGAAAATTATGTCGCACTTCTTGATGCGAAAAGAAGTAATGATGACGTTATTCCACTGGAATCACGTTGTGATGGTACGGTAGCAGTTGTAGATTCTTTGCAGCTATAAATACCAACCCTTTCTCACCGTGTGGGAGAGGGTTTTTTGCTTTTTGGTGGTGTTATAAAATTTGTATCTTGCCGGCGTGGATATGTTGTGGTACTCTGGCACTAGCCAATGATGCTGCCAACACAGCGGAGGCGACAGAAGAAATGCACAGCCGTGCAGACTAGACCTGTCCGTCATGCGAACGATATCGCACCAAAGAAGATGTGCACCGACCTGGTGCAAAGTACGGGTGGTACCGCGTCAGAGACTTAGTTGGCGTCCCTACAGCATATAAGAATTTTATCTTGTAAAAGAGAGTAGAGTTTTTATATCCTGGAGGGACTTTTTATTTTTTAGAATAATTTTATGTTACGAACACATACATTGGGAGAGTTGACTGAGGCGCATGTCGGCAAAACTGTGACGCTCGCAGGGTGGGTGCACGCACGCCGTGATCATGGTGGCGTTATCTTTATTGACCTGAGGGATCGTTACGGAGTAACACAAATCACGTTTGATCCACAAAAAGACGAATCGGCGCATCAGGCTGCTGATCGCATCCGTAGTGAGTGGGTGATCGAAGTCACAGGCGAAGTCGTGGCGCGCCCAGCTGATATGGTCAATGATAAAATCGCAACAGGTGCTGTAGAAGTGGAGGTTTCTCAGATCACTGTCCACTCTGAGGCAAAGGTACTACCGTTTGAGATCAATGATGCTAAGTCTGATGCTGCCAATGAGCAGCTGCGTCTCAAATATCGTTATCTAGATCTGCGCAAAGCACAGGCTCAAGAGATGATTATGGAGAAATCGCGTTTCATCCAGATGATTCGTACGTATATGGTCGGTGAAGGGTTTGTCGAGGTGCAGACACCGATATTGACTGCGTCATCACCTGAGGGTGCGCGTGATATGCTCGTGCCATCGCGACTGTATCCTGGTAATTTTTATGCTTTACCTCAGGCGCCGCAACAGTTTAAGCAGCTACTTATGGTAGGTGGATTTGATAAGTATTTCCAGATTGCACCATGTTTCCGTGATGAGGATCCCCGTCGTGATCGGCACTATGGAGAGTTTTATCAGTTGGATATGGAGATGAGTTTTGTGGAGCAGGCTGACGTGTTTGCTGTGATGGAGCCGCTTATGCGAGAGCTCACAAGCGCGTTTAGCGACAAAAAAATGGATGATGGGCCATTTGTGCAGATCCCATGGCGCGAGTCGATGACCAAGTATGGTACTGACAAGCCAGACCTCCGCTATGAGATGCATATCACGCCTGTGACCGAGATTGTCAAAGATTCTGGGTTTGGCGTGTTTACAAATGTGGCAAAAGACGGTGGTGTGATCCACGCGATGCGTGTCGAGGGTGGTGCGAGTTTTTCACGTAAAGACATCGACGAACTGACAGAGGTAGCCAAGCAGGCGGGTGCCAAAGGTCTCGCATATATCATCGTCAAAGATTCTGAGTTGCAGTCTCCGATTGTAAAATTTCTCGGTGAGGATGTGGCGAAAGAAATCGTCACAGCAGTTGGCGCAGAAGTAGGTGATGTGATCTTTTTTGGCGCAGGATCGTGGCGTGAGGTGTGTGATGCGCTTGGGCCAGTGCGCAATGCGTGTGGAGAGCGACTTGGTCGCAAAGATATAAGTGTTGCTAAATGGGCGTGGATCGTGGACTTTCCGATGTTTGACTACAGTGAGATTGAGGAAGGAAAAATTGATTTCTCACACAACCCATTTACGATGCCGCAGGGCGGTATGGACGCACTTGAGACGATGGAGCCACTCGATATCCTAGGTAATCAATATGACCTTGTTCTCAATGGTCTCGAGATTTCGAGCGGTGCAATTCGTAATCATCGCCCAGATATTATGTATAAGGCTTTTGAAATCGCTGGGTATACTAAGGAGCATGTCGATGAGAAATTTGGTCATATGATCGAAGCTTTTTCATACGGAGCACCACCGCATGGTGGTAATGCACCTGGTATCGATCGTCTTTTTATGGAGCTTACTGACTGTAATAGTATTCGTGACATCTACGCATTTCCAAAAGATGGTAATGGTCGTGATGTGATGATGAATGCACCAAGTCCCGTCTACGATAAAAAGCAGCTAGATGATCTGCATATCAAGACCATTAAATAGATATTTATTTGGTTATTTTTCAGAGGTGCGCTAAAACGTTAGGGTGAAAATTAGATCATATAAAAAAGATTGATGCGTTATTTGATTCTCTTGCTGATTAAAGGTTACCAAACAATGCTATCGCCTGATCACAGTCTTTGGAGTGGGATTTTTCCTGGTCGCGTGTGTCGTCATGAGCCATCCTGCTCTCATTATACGTATGAGGCGGTGGAGAGGTATGGTGTTATAAGAGGGGTGTTGCTAGGGCTGAGGCGAATAGTACGTTGCCATCCTTGGCGTGATAGCATGTATGACCCTGTTCCGCCACGAAAGTGATCTATCTGATCTGTCAGCTGTGCATAACTTTTTTATAGAGGTGCATATTTATGGTATTATATAAACATATATTTGACTTTGCATTATGCAGAGGCACTTTGTGTAAATAAATCTCATTTAATCTCTATGTCACAGCCAAAGAGAACTACCAGTTACGAAGACTATAAGCGCAAGAAGCGCGTCGAAGAGGCGAAAAAGATGAAAAAGCAAATCGACAAAACCAAGCAGAGTTCCGCTGAAGCACTTCCAAAAATGGAGGACGATAAAGATGTTGTGGCTACGGTAGCTGCCGCTGCAACTGCTAAGGAAGGATCTACGATGCATTCTCGTGTCAAAGACGAGGAAGTGGTACGTGAATTTGAAGAGCGATACGAGGAAGAAGATGAAGAACGTGGCGGTAGTGGATTTGGTCAGCTTGCATTTGGTATTCTGTGCGGGTTATTGTTGATTTCTTTGGCATTTGCACTGCCACATCTGTGGAGTGGTTCTTTGGGGGGTGGCGCTGATGATAGTGATGGCAGTGGTGATGATGTTGTGGCAAGCCTCGAGGATGTAAACTTACCAGGAGGCGCAACCAGCGGGTCTGGTGATGGTGTAACTGATGGAGCTGCTGATGGCTCTGATGGTAACGCTGCCGCTGATGGTGATGGTGCAGTTAATGGAAATAGTGACACTGGTTCTGGAAATGGCGCAGGTTCTGGAAGTGGTGATGGTTCAGGAAGTGGCTCAGGGACTGGTACCGGCACTGGATCAGGTGCTGGCTCAGGAACAGGTACAGGCAGTGGAAGTGGTTCAAGCTCAGGGTCTGGTACAACACAGGCTGTAGCTACGCCAACCACAGGTGATTGGAAACTTCTGTATGTAAACAAAGAAGAGTTTGAGATCGATGATGAGGATGATGATGTGACGGAAATTGAGATCAAAGACGTGTGTAAAAGTATTTATCGTCAAAACTCAAACGTTGTATCTTACTGTGATGAAACATCCAAGTTGCGCAGTGCAACGGCGAGTTCGCTTGGTGCATCACGTTGTGAGGGGAATGGTGGTTCGTGTGGGTATGGCCGCACATGCCTCCTCTGGAATGCGCGTGAAGATGAAGATGGTGATATAGATCTTTTTACAGCGATGTATCGATGTGAATAAACTAGAATGCTCTTTGATAAAACCCTGCCTTGAGCAGGGTTTTTGCTTTGGTGGTGTTGATTGCGTATACTGGATTATATGACACAAAAAAATACACAAATAGAAGAAAAAGCGCGACTTGATGCGCTTTTTCAAAAATCATACGACGGACTCAATCAGGAACAACGGCGAGCGGTCGATACAATTGAGGGGCCGGTGATGGTGGTCGCAGGACCCGGTACGGGTAAGACACAGATTTTGACGCTCCGCATCGCAAATATTCTCCGTGAGAGTGCCGCGGGAATCGGACCAGAAAACATCTTAGCGCTCACTTTTACCAATGCCGGTGTCCGAGCGATGCGTGAGCGTCTTGCGACATTTATCGGTGTGCAGGCCGCTTATGAGGTGGGTATCTACACATTTCACAGTTTTGCAGAGGAACAGATGCGACGATTTCCAGATTTTTTCCCGCGGTTCGCTTTTGGACGAACGATCACTGAGGTGGACCGATTTCGTGTACTAGAGGAAATTATTGAGCGAGAAGATTTGGAGGAGCTTAAGACATTTGCGAGTGCATCACACTACGTGCGTGATGTAGCGCGTGCGATTGATGAGCTTAAAAACGAAGGCGTCCGTGCGCAGGACCTACGCACAAAAATAGCATCACAAGAAAAAAATATTCTCGCTGACGAAGGGAGTTATTATAAACGTGCAACTAAACATTACAAGAAAGGAGATCTCAAACCTGATGCACTCAAGCCTGTGCGTAAAAATAAAGAGCTGGCACATGTCTACGAGCTCTACCAGCAACATCTAGAGGATAAAAATTTGTATGAGTTTTCTGATATGATTTTGGGATTACTAGATGCGATCCGCACGCATGGGGATTTCCACGCTGCGCTTCTCGAGCAGTATCACTATCTCCTCGTCGATGAGCATCAAGACACTAATGAGGGGCAAAGTGCGCTTTTGACCTATCTGACAGACTTGCCAATGGGAGATGCGCCAAACCTCTTTACTGTGGGAGATGATAAGCAGGCGATCTACCGTTTTCAGGGGGCGAGTGTGGAGAATTTTTTACAGTTTCAGGAAAAGTTTCCGGAGATTGAGATTATCCACCTCGTAAATAATTACCGCTCTACACAGGATGTGCTCGATAGTGCGCACATGCTAATCTCAGAAGATGAGGGTGACCGTGAGCATCAGCCTCTGACAGCCGCTGGGTTGCCACCGTCTGGATCGATTGATGTGCATGAGCATCGGACGTATCGTGATGAGCTGGCATTTGTCGCACGCAATATCAAAGCCAAGATCGATGCTGGTGCTGTACCAGAAGAGATCGCGCTTATGTACCGCAAAAACGCACACGTCGGTGATATCGTCGCCGCACTTGAGCGTGAGCAGGTGCCTTATACGATCTCAGCGCGCGTTAATCTGCTCGAGGATGTGGAAATGCGCAAATTACTACTGATGCTCAGAGCTTGTGCGCGCCCGACCAATGAAGAGGTGGTGGGTCAGATGCTCCTCATCGATTTTTTGGAGGTGGAGACGATTGATGTGGTACGGTTTCTGGACGCGCTCCACCACGGACGCAAGCAGCGACTGATCACGAACTGTCTCGGTGATGAGAAGTTCCTGGAAAGTGTCGAAGGTCTGCGAAATCACTCAGCTTTTACAGATCTCGAGGTATTTCTCACGACATACAAAGAAAAAGGTGATAACATGCCGTTTCTCGAGTTTTTTGAGATCTTTGTGCGGGAGAGCGGGTTTCTCGAGCACATCCTTGCGCTGCCCACACATGCGCTGCATCTCAAACAAATCGATGCACTGATGAGGGAGATTCAGACGCAGGTTGAGGTAAAGCCGCAATTTAGACTGAGTGATTTTGTTATTTTTATAGAAACACTCATCAATTATGGTGTGACGATCGATACGGTCGCTGATGTCGCGGAAAGTGGGATTCAGTTAATGTCTGCACATAAATCCAAAGGTCTCGAGTTTGAGCATGTCTATATAACCAATACGATCACAGGGGTATGGGACCATGCGCGGCAAGTGCAGAAATTTAAACTCCCACTCGGTAAAGCGGGTAACACGCGAGATGATGAGCGGCGATTGTTTTACGTGGCGCTGACGCGTGCCAAGGCGGACATCACGATCACATATGCAGGAGAGGGGAGTGGTGGCCGTCAGACTACCAAGTCGATGTTTATAGATGATCTGCCAGCGGGACTCGTGACACATCATGATCACAGTGATGAGACGACATCGATCGCAGAGGTATTTCGTCCACGACATAGTACGCGCGTTTCGATTATCGATCCTGACTATATGCGCGATAAATTCCTCACGACACCGCTCAGTGTCAGTGCGCTCAATAACTTTATCAAAAGTCCACTGCTGTATTTCTTTCGTAACTTGGTCCGTCTCCCGCAGGCGCAGACTAAATCACTGCTCTTTGGAAATGTGATTCATGGTGCGTTTGAGCTTTACTTCAATGACGTTGCCCAAGCAAAGACGGTGCTACCAGTAGAAAAACTACTCGCGTATTTTGATCAGGTGCTAGATAAGACGTACCTGCTCAGTGATCACCATGCCGAGATCGAAAAGCGTGGTCATACCCTCCTCGAGGGGTATTATCAGCAGTATAGCGCTGATTTTGAAACCAACATCCTCTCAGAAGAAGTCATCAAGACAGTGCCATTTGTCCTCGATGATGGGACAGAGATTATGCTCACTGGAATCATTGACAAGATGGAGGTCCGCCCTGATGGCGCAATGAGAGTCGTAGACTACAAAACAGGAAAACCCTGGAGCAAAAAAACCAAGGAAGACAAAGCTGGCCTCGAGCGACAAATCGTCTTTTACAAACTCCTTCTCGATAGTTATAAAAATCAGGACGGTGGACAGAAATACCTGATGGAGGAAGGAGTTCTGGATTTCGTAGAGCCAGCGACCAAAGCAGCGCCGTATGAGCGAGAGTTTTTTGTCGTCTCACCTGAGCAGATCGAGAATCTTAAGCGCGAAATCAATGAGTGCGCCCGCGCGGTGATCGAGGGCACGCTTCTGGAGGGTGAGTTTAAGCGGACACGTGAGACGGAAAAATATATTAACCTGTGGGAGATGTTAAAGAAATAAATTATATGGAACCCGTCAATAAGAAAAAATCTAGAAAGGTAAGCTTCTATTTTGAGAAGCTGGAATCCAGCGGTGGGAGTGAAGTGGAGTTGAGTGAGGATTCAATTCTAGTAATCGTTTGTGCAAATAATGTAGGAAAAAGTACTTTTTTGCGAGAACTTTCTCAGAATCAAAAAGACGGAGTAACCATAAAAGAAGCAAAGATACACTTCTCTGATGAATATCAAAGGGTAATTCCGTGGATCAAAAAAAATATACCACAAGAATCGGGGTCCTATAAATGGTTGAATTTTTCTTATGGTGCCTCAAGTTTGGATCCTAATTGGAGTAACGCATATAATAAAGTCCGTATTATTAATAGACTATTCATTTCATATACGGATAACGAGTCAAAGTTGAGGGTTTCTGAGGAGGTTGAAGCAATAGGACCTTCTAGTACGCCAAAAAATTTAGTTCAAGCTCTATGGCACGATGATAATTCATTTCAAGAAGTAAGTGATATTGTTGAAGATATTTTTAAGAAAAGAGTGGATATTTATTCAAATGGTAAAGTGTTTTCTCTCCGCACATCGACTGGCATTCTCTCTAAACATAAAAAGAATTTACTTAGATCAGACCTTAGAAAATTGTACGAAAATTCATCACTTTTAAAAAGTGAAGGCGATGGATTACGCAGTTTTTTTGGCTCAATGATACCTTTTTTTGCGTCCCCTGCGCTAGTGCTTTCTATTGACGAACCAGAGACATTTTTACACCCGCCGCAGGCAAACAGATTGGGGGCAATACTGCCGAAGATTAGTGATGGCAGACAGTTGATAGTTTCAACGCACAGCATTCACTTGCTCAAGGGGTTGTTGTCATCTGGAGGCGATAGAGTGAAAATCATTCGACTGACCCGCGAACATGACGGAGGTGAAGATGTGAACAAATTTAATGTTATTAATACAGCAGAATTGCTAGAAATTGCAAGTAACCCTATTCATAAGTATTCAGACTCGTTAGAGTCTTGCTTTTTTGAAACTACAATAGTTTGCGAAGATTATCATGATGCTAACTTCTTTTCTGCTATTGCAGAATCTGTTGGACATAACATTCATTCCCACCATTTTATTAGCTCTGGGGGAAAAGATAGAATCCATAAGATCGTACCTGCTCTTTGCCGAATGGGAATACCAGTGAAAATTGTAGTAGACTTTGACGTGATTCGAATGAGTAATCCCTCAAAAACTGAGTGCTCACTTCAAAAAATAGTTGAATCTATTGGGAAAGAATGGTCAAAGTATAAGGATGATCATGAAAATATTCTCGACTTAATTGATGAAGAAGGTTTAGCGTGGGATGCAATAAAAGAAGATGGAGCGCTTGCATTCTCGAATGGAAATAGGAAGAAGGCACTGAAATTTATTAAAAAATTCCGCGCAATCGGGATATACATAATAGAAGTTGGAGAAGTTGAAAGTCTAATCAGGAACGATTCAAACGAAAGGATCTACATAAGACGAAATAAAAAAATGGGTAATATTTTTGAGGAGATTTTACATAAGTATGATCTACGAAGTAGCAAAGAATTAAAAATTGCGCGTAGATATGCGAATATGATATTCAGATAGAAATGAAAAAATTTAAAGAAATCAGAAATGTGTTAGTGAAGATGTCATCGGATTAGCGGCTGGAGAAGAATAAGTCTTTCTTTGAGGCGGATGATGGTTGCGTGATTTTATAGATTGTAGGTATGTTTATTGGGCACAAAAAAATTGAGTTTTATACTGCTAACGTAGCTTTTTGTAGAGCTGCAGGAAAATGACTTTTTGGAAAGCGGCGAGGGATGCGTTGATAATAATAAATGACTCCATGCGTGTGAGGTCTATGAAGGCGATTCGATCTGCATAGATAAGCTGTACGAAATTTTGATCAAACACAGCTCCATCACTATCGATTGTTTTGATAAATCGCTCGAGGCGTGCACGCTTTGTCTCTGCAGAGGATGTGTTAGAAATCACGAGGCGTTCTAATTTTTTCTTTTTATCGCGTATATGGTGATAGTTTTCTGGTAGGAGTGAATTGACGAGAGTCGGATTATCTTCGGAAACATAACGGTAAAACGTTTCATTTGTCTTACATTGATCTAGTACGTCTTGGAAAACAGCGCGTACAGCCTCATCACCTGTATACGTGTGCAGTGATTTTTTTAGTGAGTTATGTGCGATTGATTTATCTGCAGCATCTTTTTGTTTTTTTAGGGTTTTGTCGGCGTGGGTTATGTCAGATAAGAGCAGTTTCTTTATATGATCTGATCCGTGAACACTGTAGTGTGAGCGTTTCCCATGAGCAGTGGTCTGAAGTAAATTTGCTTGTTCCAGCTCCCTAAGGGCTCGATAGACTGTGGGACGGTGCATGGCGGTGTCTCTCATTATCTGTGTGGGGGATTGATCTGGATTTTGAGATAAGTGACTGTAGACGTGGGATGCATTTTTGCTCATGCCGAGTCGCTGGAATATGTGAGTGAGATTCATTTTTGTACTATATATGTTACATATCTTATTGTACATAATCGCATGGAAAAAAATAGTGTATTATGAAAATACTTCTGTTCTTTGATAAAAAAGGTGATGACGTGGCTGAAGAAAATCCTTGCTGTGCTATTTTGACGCTACCTGGAACTCAGGAGTTGGCGATTACAATTTGTAGCATCCTAAAAGAAAGGTATGGGGATGTTTTTCCATTTTATGAGTTGGAGCTTAAAAATTTTGCCTCAGGTGAAAACTGGATTCATGCGCCTGAAACGGTGAGAAAGCTCGATGTGTTTCTGATAGCGCCGATGCAAGACCTAAATCCAAATGATTGCATGATGCAGTTACTGATTGCATGTGACATGCTCAAGAGGGCATCGGTAAAGAGCATTACATTGATACTGCCGTTTGTTTCGTATATGCGGCAAGATCGTAAGGATGATAAGCGGACGCCCGTATCTGCCAAGATGGTCTTTGATATTATTAGTGCGAATGTGCTCGTGCATCATATTGTGACGGTTGATTTGCATGCCGATCAGGAGCAAGGATTTTTTGATCGTTCGCTTGATAACCTAAACTCTCGTGCCTTATTTGCAGCGGATGTGCACACGCGTGGGTGGGACATGGAAAATCTCATGGTGTTGTCGGTTGACTTTGGGGGAGCAGTTCGCGCGGAAGCATTTGCTAAGCGTGTAGGTGATATACCAGTGGGTATTTGTCAGAAAAAACGCGTGGATGGTGTACCAAGGATTGTAAATATTATAGGTGAGGAAATTAGAGGTAGGCATATTCTGATTTTTGATGACATGATTGATACTGCTGGCTCTATCGTGGCAGTGGTTGAGCAGTTGTTTGAGCGAGGCGCTGCTGATGTGTCAATTTATGCAACTCATGGTATTTTTTCGCATCAGGCAATACCGCTATTACGCAGCTCTGGTGTAGAAGTTGTCGTTACGGATACAATTCCTCGCAGCGAGAGCTTTAAGAAGGAGAATAGTGATTGGCTCAGAGTTGTTTCTATATCTGATCTGTTGGCACATGCCATACATGAGCACGCAACACCTGGTGGAAGTTTGAGTAAGTTGATGTAGATCGATGCCGCGATTATATAATCGCGGCATTTTTATTATACAGAAGTGTAATGTAAAAGTTACATATTTATGATATATTGAGACAGGTTGTAAAAAGACAGTTATATTTAATTTGTGATCAACGAGATAGGAAAAAGCAATGAACCTTAAAAAACACATACGCATAATTAAAGACTTCCCTAAAGAAGGAATTTCCTTTAAAGATGTCGAGTCACTGCTGGAGCATCCAGAGGCATTTGACTTTATCATCCGATCATTCGCAGCGAAATGTATGACGCAAAAGATAAACAAAATTGTTGCGCTTGATGCGAGAGGATTTATCTTTGGTGGAGCGCTTGCAAGAGAGATGGGTTTGCCGATGGTTATGGTGAGAAAAAAAGGTAAGCTACCAGGTGAGACGCTGAAGGTGAGTTATGACCTTGAATACGGTACAAATGAATGTGAAATGCATGTCTCTGCTATTAAAAAGGGGGATAATGTTCTCATGATAGATGATCTTCTGGCGACTGGAGGGTCGGCAGCAGCAGCTACAGAACTAGTAAAGAAGCTGGGAGGGCATGTGGCATACTATGGATTTGTCATTGAGCTTAAGAGCTTAAGGGGTAGGTCTTCTCTTGCGCCAGAGGCAGAGATTGTTTCACTTGTTAAATATGAGGATTAAAAATGGACACCATTAGATGCGTAGATATGATTGTATTGCATGAATCTTCTCGATGCTTGGTTGTCGTGAAAAGGCTTGGTGAGTTGCAGGGGTACGCATGGCCAGGGGGTAAATTGGAGGCGGGAGAGACGATCTGTGATGCAGCAAAAAGGGAGTTGCGTGAAGAGACTGGTCTTGTGTTAAAAACATGTCACAAGCTGTCCTCTTACCGGGCACCAGATCGTGATCCACGATCAAATAGTGAGCGTCGTTATGAAACAACCTTGGTCTATGGGTTGGTGGCGGGTGTGCCGAGTGGGGAGTTGGGTAAAACTGAGGTTTTACTCGTGACCCCGGGATTTGTAGAAAATACACAGTTCATTCTCGATCATGACCAGATGTATGAGGAGTATAAAAATAGGGCATGATCATGTGAGCCACCGGATATTATCTGGTGGCTTTTTAATATTTTGTATCATTTTACCTTTACTGTGGTGGAAAGCATCTTAGTTCATTTTAACTTTTTGACTTTATTTTGTATCTTTGTTACTATCTTAGTATGAAATTAAATTGTGTACAAATTGCTTGGCATCGACGCTCTCATGTAGAGAGTGATCTTTGTCGTGTGTAATTTTACGCGATAACTTCCTAGGACACTCTCTATGAAATATTGGAGAGTGTTTTTAATTAGACAAAAAATAGTATGAAAAAAGATAAACTGATCATCATCGATTTCAATAGAACGATTTACGATCCTGAAAATAGTCAGATGTATGCTGGTGCGCGAGAGATGATCAAGGATTTGCGATCGCGTGGATATATTACTGTCATAGCGACCAGGATCGAGGGAGGTAGGAGTGAGTTGATCGCTAAGCAGGGAGTAAGTGATATAGTCGATGGAATTGAGAATATTCCCACAAAAAATGGTCGGATTTTTCAAGGTATCGCAGATAAGTACTTGGGTCATTATAAAAAAAATGATGTTTGGGTGATCGGAGATTATATCACCTCAGAAATACGCGCAGGGGTGGAAGCGGGATTTCATACGATATGGGTGCGACAAGGTAAGTTTCGTGATGTGTGTAGTGATGATATCCGACCAGAACATATTATTTATTCTATCGAGGAAGTTGTAAATATTTTCAGATAGCCCTCATCTGTATGTAGGCTGCTGGTGGCGTCCGGAACCCGCTGGCAGGGTGCATATGGCACTGAGACAGTTATCGGAGAAAATATAATGTCTACATTTCGTTCTTTACAAACTAGCGCAGAATCATTGGATGCTTACCTTGTGCAAACTGGGTATTGGTCTACGGAGCAAAGGCGTGAGCGCAATAAATGCGTGCTTTCTCCCTGTGGATTCTTTTTAAGTGGGGATGATCGCGAAAAGTTGGATGCTATGGCGCGAGATACGCATGCAGCGCTGCAGCAAGTATCTTCTGATATCTACACTGCAGCACAATCAAAAACACAATCGAGAGAGTCACAAAAATTGCTCAGTATAGTACGACGATGTTCTCGTGGTCTATGTGATGCAAAATCAGCTGAGATGGATCGCATCCCTGATGTGATAAAGGTTGATCTGGTGCGGGATATTCGCGGTCAGTTTCGCATTGTTGAGGTGGATGCTTATAATCCGCGTGGACTTGGTTTTAATGTTTTGCTTGATAATATGGTTAAAAAATGTGTTTCTGAGGGAGGTAGTGTTAAAACATTTGATACGATTAGTCATGTTGCTTGTCTCCTGCGAGGTTGGATGGGCAGATTGAAGGCTATTGCATTTATACAGTCTGATCATGAGCGATATTACAATCCTTCTTTTGATCTTTTTTATCAGGCATTGCAGTCACATGGGTTTTTTTATGAGATTATTCGGGAGTCAGAGTTTAGAGTTGAGACAGCTCGTCAAATTCTTAGTCGTATAGATCATAATGTATTTATGATACCCGAGAGTATAGAAAATGTTGAAATGAGAGATTTTTTGATGCAGCAAGGTGCGGGCAATTGCTTTATGCCACCCAAGGCATTTCTAGGTTCAAAGTTACTTCTTCCATATTTGCGATCTATGCGTGATATGAAAAAGCATATTCCAGAGACATATCATGTTTCACGTTATGATAATATCCCAGCTCTAGATGACTGTGAGTTTATCTTAAAGAAGGGTTTGTCATCGGGCATGAGGGGTGTTTATTTTTCATCTGATGTTGGTTTCAAAGATGTATTGGATGGTGAGAGAGGTAAGAAGAGGCCGAGCTATGTCTTGCAGAAAGTTGTCGAGCAAAAACCTGAATTTGTCGATATCTATGATGAGAATGGTAATCTAACACAGGGTGATTACTATTTTCGCTATATCGCACAATTTACGCGGGACGGTATTATAGGGCTTGATATTACAGGAAGGCCTGATCGTGCTGTGCATGGGGCCAAGGATTGTATTATGGTTCCAACGATTCTTGTATAAAAGAAGATCCGCTGTATATAAACAGCGGATCTATTTTTTTAGACTACCTTTTTATGTTCATGCATAAGCACGCTTAAAATTGCGTTGATGCGTGAGTAGGGTCGTGGTCCCATTGAGTATAACCAGCTTAACACCTCTATGTTGATGCGTATCTTAGCATCGACCTTTGGTTGGTAGTTAGAGCCTGCCTTGGGTCGACCAGTCACAGAAGCTTTTGTGATACCATCGGCTTCGGAAAGTAATTTTGTTTGAAACGGTTCGGAGTCACACTCCTTTACGGCTTGTATAAGTCCGCGTATGCGAGTGTAATGTTTCTCGCCGAGTGATTTAACCCACTCTAAAACTTCAGGTCTAAGGCGCAATTTGACTTCTACTAGTGGTTGGTAGTTCGCACCATCTTTAGGTCTTCCTTTTTGAGTACGGCTTACCGTCGAATTTGCTTCTTGCAAGATTTTCTCAAGGCTAGTTTCTTTAAGTGACATGAAAGGTCTCCATTTGGGATGAGTTTTTATAAGAGCACGTTTTTTTATAAAAATCAATACCGTAGTAACTAACGCGTGGGTGACTCTTGTGTCTGAGGCTGATGATGGTGACTCTAGTTATGCAGATCACTTTAATGGGGTGGTATAGAATTATTCTATATCTTTTGTTGACAAAGTTCATTTCAGTGCTAAGATGTTGGGTATGTTTTTTGAAAAATCAAGAGAGATTGGCTGTGGAACAAAATTACAATGTAGAAATACCTCTTCCTTCTTATGAGGAGGTTCTTGAGATAGAAAGATCTAAAGGTTTATCACGTATTTATGTTTCGACGGGAGATGATAGTCTGTATTATCGACAGAAGCTTTTTTCAGTAAATCTGAGAAAGAAGGTGGTGTATGTGGATCTGGTACGACATTTACAGGTCCCACAAAGAGCGAATGCTGTCGTGCTTGGTATTGCCAATAGCGCTGTAGAATCTGAAAATCTTTTTTCCTACGCGACATTTCTCTCTAGGTCTATTCGCTCGATTAATATGTCTGGAGTTGATCCGTATGTGAGAAATTTCACGTCACTGCAAAAACTTTCTTTATACCTGAGCGCTTTCTCGATAGGTTTGAGTGAAGAATCTTTGCGGTGCTTGGGGGATCAGGGTGTAGTCATTTATCCGTGTGATATTTTTGAGAAATTTGCTTGTTCTAGTGATTTTAATAAGGCTTATGCATGTCTCGTAAATGAGGAAAAAATTCATATCGGCAAAAAAGTATACATTAGCATACCGCAGTTCTCGCGCTATCGAACGGAGTTCGTATTTTCTACTAGGATTCCTCGTGAACGATTTGTGGCGGAGGGCAAAGTTAACTCTATTGGTTTGCCGTCAATTGGTGGAGATATCGTCTCAATTTCAGGTATTCGTATGGGATTGGATGATTTTTATCCTCATGTTGTAGATGTTCCCGAGGCTCTGCGTGGGAGGCGCTTAGAGCCAACGATAAAAATACAATCAAGAAGAGCTTGTCTTTAGTGTATATTCTTAGGGTGAAGTAATTTTCGCATTTAAACCGCCATCATGAATTATGATGCGGTTTTTTGAATTGTATTCTTTGGTTATTGTTGACATCAGACATGTTCATGTTATGATATTTTTATGCAAAATTTTAGAGTTATGCCATTGTTGCGGAAGCGGCTTCAACCACTTTTGGTGCAGAGCTTGCAGATGGCATCAGTCTAGGTAAAAGCCCCGAAAGGGGTTTTTTTGATGGCTGCTCAGATTGTAAATTGATGTAGGATACATTTATGAATCACACGGAAAAAGAGATAATCTTATCCGAGGCGCGTACACATGTCGCAGAAACCGTGGCGGCGGTGGGTACTAAAAAGCAGGAGGTCGAGTCGTCACTGCGCACTGGCGAGGAACTCGTTGATCAGCTATCGATGACAGAGCGCATCTCACAGATTGCACTTCTCAAAGTGCTCGAGAAACAAGCTGGGCAGATGCAGTATCTGGAACAGTCGCCGTATTTTGTGCGATTGGATGTGATCTGGGAAGGTGAGACGGAAGTGACGACGCTTTATTTTGGGAAGTTTTCATTTGGGCAGGAGGATGTGTACTCATGGGTGGCGCCTGCTGCCTCTATGCGATTTGAAGATATGGGTCCGGTGGAGTTTCGGACATCAAAGGGTCAGCTCAAAAAAGCGACATTGGTGCGTCGTGATAACTACGTTATTGCTGCTGGGTCGATCACATTTCTCGCGACAGAGTCGGAGCGGGAGGCGCGTGAGCTGATCTATCAAGAGCATTTTTC
>JAHDCW010000023.1:17333-18618 GCA_020629675.1 Minisyncoccota bacterium
GTGATCAACATAGTGATGATGAGGGTATTAATGATCTCTATCTATGGAAAAAAATCCAGGCATTGCGCTCAGCTAGAAATCACACATATAACAAACGCAGTGTCTATAAATCACTAGAGGAATTTTATAGTCATGAATTCAGTACTGAGGAGTGTAAAGTATTTGCACAGCAAAAAAAGAAAAAGATTCTCGACTATATCGATCTAACAATCCTGATTATGGCGTATCGTGACATGGTGGGAGAGTTGGGTCAGGATAAGGAGATATGGGAGGAGGGTGCGAGAGGGAAGTTTCATAAAAAACGCGCATTTGATCCTTTTCGCTATGCACTCGTTCTTGTGGATGAGTTTCAGAATTATCTCCCGGAGCAGCTCATGGTACTCAAGGTCTGTGTGAGTCCGCGTACAGAGGCTATGCTTTATATCGGCGATATGGCACAACGGGTGCACCTGGGGACGATTACGAGCTGGTCCGATGTGGGTGAGGATATAGACGATGCGCGATCTGTGCGCATGGATAAGGTATACCGTAATACAAAAAATATTTTACGCTATATTGGCTCGCTCGGATATGATGTGTTAATTCCTGATGGGCTGCGCGAAGGTCGTCCGGTTGTCGAAAAGGTGGTAGAAAATAAAGAGGAGGAAATGTGCGTGGTGCGTGAGATCATAGCTGATAAAGACGAGGGAAGCGTGGGAATCCTCGCGCGCTCAGAATCTGCGCTTACAGCGTACAGGGATGTGTTTGGAGGGTGTGAGAATGTTTATGTGATGACGATGCGAGAGTCACAGGGGCTTGAGTTTGAATGTGTGATTATCATCGGTGATGATCAAGAGTATATAGCCGCTGATGCGCAATCTGGTTTAGATGAGGAATTAAGCTCAGCTAAGGCGAGAATTGATCGAGATATTTATTATATCGCTTTGACCCGCGCGATGAATAAGTTATTTATAATAAAATGTGGTTAGTGTAAAAGGAGTTATTAAATCACAAATACATTGCCAATAATCTAATTTTATGATCTAATACACCCATCAAGAAAATCTTGATTCGTCCCTTCAAAAACAGGAGAAAGAAAGATGGAGAATCTATTAGAATTACCAGCGAAACCCTATCAGGAATTTCAACCAGCAGTATGGAGTGAAAAAGGAGAAGTACATCTCGCACGAGTAGCACCTACTATCATTTCAGCCAAAGAATTCCAAGAAGAATTTTTTGGAGGAAAAAACCAGACACAACGTCTCGCAAATAGCTATACCATAACAGAGATTGAAGGTTCTGATGA
>JAHDCW010000024.1 GCA_020629675.1 Minisyncoccota bacterium
TGACCAGGTAGCTATCTGGGATGCAGGAAGTAGTAGTTGGGGGTGTGGGGATCAACCTCAAGAGGATGCAGATTGGTACGAGATTGGGACGACTAATTCACCTGATAGTATTACTGATAATATTTACACGCAAAGTGACGTAAGTATTGGTTCAAATAATAATAGTCTCCGACTTTACGTGGAGGATGATCTTGCTAATCCAAATACAACTGGCGGGGGAACATCTGGTGTTGTAATGCAGGACAATCTCGATCCAGGGATTGATGGGGCGCAGTGGAGCTCTAATGTAAACACAATCGCATCAGCGAACTGTGGCGCAGTAAGTGCGCCAAATGCACTCTATTTTCAAGCTGCTGGCACCCGTGCGGCGGAGACAATTAATGTTGATGTAAGTACCGGTGGAACCATAGAATTTGAGCTCTTTGCGCCAACGGCATCTTTTGCTAACTGTGAAACACCAGACCCAGGAGAGGATATGACACTTGAATATTCTACTGATAATGGAGGCTCATGGACTACCATTAATACATATAATCAGGACTCATTTGGTACATTTACCGCAATAAATGAAGCGGTACCTGCAGGTGCGCAAACAGCTTCGACGCGATTCCGTTTTCGCCAAGTAGCACATTCAGGCGCAGGATTTGATAACTGGGCGATTGATGACATTGTGATCACAGGCACTTCTACAGGCACTGTAACTTACGGGGATGCAGTGGCTGAAATCTATAATTCCAATGGTACTTCAGACATAGATCTTCTGCGGCTCTCTAGTGATGTAGGTGGAGTGCAGGACATTAAATTCCGTGTGGATAGTGATGGCGATGTCTACTCAGATGGCACAGCATTTCTCGGTGGTGGCGCTGACCTTGCTGAGGTATATGCAAATGAAGACGCTGCAGAGCCAGGGGATGTAGTCGTGCTCGCAGGTGGTATAACTGTTGAGAAGTCCTCAGTGATCGGACAAAAGTCAGTTGTGGGAGTCGTCGCGACGGAGCCAGGACTCGTACTTGGCGCTGCAGAGAGCGGTGTAAACGTAGCTCTCAGCGGCCGTGTACCCGTGAAGTTTGATAATCGAAATGGTGATGTGGGTATTGGTGATTATCTTACTGCAGGACCAGAGGGGCGGGCTGTGAAGGCTGTTGCCGCAGGGCCAGTGATTGGTATCGCGATGGATGATATGACGGGCTCCGGCGTTGTGGAAATGTTTGTGCAAAGAGGGGATTGGTCTGGAGGCTCATCTCAAGCAGCTATAACTGCGCCTCTTGAGCGCAATACAATTGGTCGCGACATGAAAACAGTGACTGAAGAAAATATACTTTCTTATGGTCTTACGGAGGTGCTGGCGCTCAGTCCACTGGAATACACGGCACATACATATCGGATTGAGGAAGGGCAGGTAATTCTTGAGGCGGGTAAGAATACGATTGGGTTAGTGGCACAAGATGTAGAATTAGTTATCCCTGAAGCTGTTATCACGACAGATGGTGATGGAATAAAAGCAATTGAAGATGGTACGTTGATTACTGTAGTAATAGCTGCTATTCAAGACATGTGGACTGTCATCACAGAGCTCACAGAACGCATAGAGAGGCTAGAAGAGGCTACAGGTACCAAAGATGAGACAACGGATGAGGAGGGAGTTTCTGAGACGCTTGTGGGTCAGGTGATAATCAAAGAAGGTAAGCGCAGTGAAAGTATTCTCTTTGAAGCCGAACTGATTAATGCACCGTATGTCACTGTCACTGCAAATAATAGCTTCGATCCATTTATCGTAGAGGAAATTTCACGTTCTGGATTTACGATAACAACTAAAGAGACTGCAGAACAAGACCTGTCATTCACATGGAATGCCGTTCTAGTAGATGCAAGTTCCCGTGTTGAGACTGAGGAAGATAATTTGAAAGAGGTGATAGAAGATTCTAAGGAGGAGGTTGTGTTGCAGGAGGGGGTAGAAGAGCAAGTTGTGAGCGAGGAAGGCGATAGCGATGATGATGTGCAAGAATCAGAAGAGCAAGTGAGTGTTGATAAATCAGAGGATGCTGCGTTTCCTAACGAGGAGGTAGAACAAGATCAAGAAATAATTGAGGGTGCTGCGTTTGATCAGAAGGTAAGTGATGACATTTTGGTGGATAAAAATGCTTCGGAAGATGCTGCAGACTCTGAAGAAGTATTATAGTGCACTAAAGATAATTAAGAGGGAATCGCGAAAGAGCGTGTATCTGATCTCTACGATCATGCTGATATAGCTGATACAACCATGTGGTAGATTTCGAAGAAATATAAAAAACACCCTGCATCATGTGCGGGGTGTTTTTTATTTAGCTAAGACCATAGCTTGTCTTGGTATTCTTTGATGCAGCGATGTGTATTAAATGTGGCTGTGAGACTGATAGCTGCTTTCATGCGCTCGAGCCATTCTTCGGGGCGTTCGTAGTAACATGCTACGACGTCTTCTAGTTTATTGAGCAGCTCGTGAGCATCTTCGGAGTTTACGTACGCGTCGTTAGCGCCAGAGCCGCCCCAAAACGACCAACCAGCACTTGGGTTCTCGCGAAAGCCTTCCATCCACCAACCATCTGCGACAGAGAGGTTGAGGAGGCCATTCATAGCTGCTTTCATGCCGCTGGTACCACTTGCTTCCTGTGGTGGTACAGGTGTGTTAAGCCAGGCATCACAGCCAGTCGTGAGATAGGAAGCAACTTCGATGTTATGCGTGGGGAGAACACAGATGCGCACCTGGTTACGCAGCTGGAAGGCGCGTTCACGGATCAAGGCTTTAGTGCTGTTGCAGAATCCGTCTGCTGGATGACATTTACCGGCAAAAATTAGTTGCACCTTTCCTTTGCTGATTCCCGCAAAGCGCTCAATTTCATGCAGGATAAGCTCTGGGCGTTTGTAGGGTACAAATCGTCGTGCAAAACCAAGTGTGAGAATTTCGCGCTCCAAGAGATCATCTTCGGTGATGTCATCAAAGGGGAAAAATTCAGGGTGTGCATTGACCCACTGAATGAGATGTTCTTTCTCGTAACCGTGGCAGATGCGTAGGTCAGAGGTGGTTATGCGCTCAGGTGCTTCTTTAAAAATCTCAGGATGTGCCTGCCATTCAGGTAGATAGCGATCAAAGAGCTGTGTCATCGCCTTACCTGCCCAACGGGGGTGATACATTCCATTGGTAATATTTTCGAAGCTAAATTCAGGGAACATATCATGACATAGCGTGTTATGTCTTTTAGCAACACTGTTGTTATGTTTGCTCATTTTCATACCAAGGCGGGCCATATCAAAGCGATCATGATGGATATAGGCACTTGTATCTTCTGGAAGCATGGTAGTTAAAACCTGCCCGACGAGTCGTGGAGAAAAGCGATCAAAGCCCGCTTCTACGGGCGTGTGAGTTGTAAAGGTGCACATGCTACGAACTGTGTCTTCACATTCATAAACGCGTAAAAGCTCGAGCGTGAGGAAGGAGCAATGCCCCTCGTTCATGTGATATTTAGTCGGTCGGATATCCAATGCCTCAAGAGCACGGACACCACCGATACCTAGTATAGCCTCTTGGCAGATGCGGGTGTATTCCTCTGACGAATAAAGGTGTTTTGTGATGTCACGATCCCACTGCTCATTAGACTCTACGTAGGTACTAAGTAGGATCAAATCAACTGATTTGCCGCTTACACCGCGTACTGTAGTGCGCCAAATTGCGACATCAACATCACGTTCTTCAATTTGTACAATGATTTTTTTGCCTGTGTCTTCGGCAAACTGACTAATATCGAGCGCTTGTCGTGGGTCGTCGTCTTGATGGTAGATGAGGCTTACACCAACGACAGGCGTTTCTGTGTCGGCGCATGATAGTAATATATCTGCAGCGAGTATACCGAGACCGCCAGCATAATTGCGCATGCGGTCTTCAAGAGCACACTCCATAGTAAAATATGCAGTTGTATTTTTGTGTTCCTCCATTTATAAATATTATATCACATGACATTTGTGTATAAGTTAGGGTGGGCATCTATGGTAAAATAAACATATAAAATAAATATCAGTACAGAGACATAAGTTCACATGAAGCGCATTCTTATGTTTGGTTGGGAGTTACCCCCGTTTAATAGCGGTGGTCTAGGGGTGGCGTGCTATGGTTTAGCGCGTGCTCTTGTTCGTACTGGTTTTGATATCGTCTTCGTCTTGCCGCGAAAGGTGGATGTGGATCCTTCTTTTATGGACATGCGCTTCGCAGCAAGTGAGCTCGCCCGTGAAAATCAATCAGTTTCTGTGCGCTCCATAGAAACGCTTCTCACCCCCTACATCACAAGCGAGCAATTTAGCATGATGAAGCAAAGTGATACTACACAGCTCTATCAGCAAACGCTCCACGAGGAAGTTATGGCGTACGCGCAGAAAGCTGGAGAAATCGCTGCCCAAGAGCAGTGTGATTTTATTTATGCTCATGATTGGCTTTCTTTTCCTGCAGGACTCGCCGCCAAAGAAGTAACAGGGAAACCGCTGATTGCACAGGTACATGCTACAGAGTATGATCGTGGTGCTGGAGGTGCAGATGAGAGGATTGTAAAAGTGGAAAAGCAGGGATTAGAACAGGCTGACCACATCATCGCCGTAAGTAAGTACACTAAGAGTGTCATCATGGATCGCTATGGTATCGAAGATGATAAAATTGATGTCGTGTATAACGGGGTTGACCGTGAGGATTTCGTCAAAGCGCCACGCTCTTCTAGGCTTCTGAGAGGTGCGCGTAAGCAAGGGAAAAAGGTGGTGCTATTTGTCGGAAGGCTGACAGCACAAAAAGGTTTTGAGTACTTTCTCGAGGCAGCTGCGAAAGCGCTCGCACACAACCCAGATCTTTTGTTTGTGGTTGCAGGCTCAGGTGAGTTGGAGGCGCCGATGATGCACCGCGCTGCAGAACTCAAAATCGCTGATAAAGTTCTTTTTATGGGGTTTGTGCGCGGCAAGGAGTTGCAGGAGGCCTATGGCGCTGCAGATTTATTTGTCATGCCATCTGTATCTGAACCGTTTGGTATCACGACCCTGGAGGCGATGCTTCATGGCACACCCGTGATCGTATCACGCCAGTCAGGTGTGGCAGAGGTGGCAGAACATACACTTAAAGTTGATTTTTGGGATACGGAGGATCTGGCGCATAAGATGCTGGCGGTTGTCGAAAATGAAGCACTCCAAAAACAGCTCCGGCGCAACGGTGCACGCGAGGTGCGTCAACTTACATGGAAAGAATCTGCCAAACAATGTGCATGGGTCTTTGATAACAGGTTTACCTCCTAATTACTTTTAACGTCAGTTTCGTGTCTACAATTTGCTTTTATTTTCAGGTACATCAGCCGCGCCGTATCAAAGATTACCGTGTTTCTGATATCGGGGAAGATCATGGTTATTTCAATGAAAAGAAAAAAAACGATCGCAATAATAAATTCATTCTCGAGCGTGTCTCACGGAAGTGCTACCTCCCGACGAATAAACTGTTTCTCAAGCTACTCAAAAAGCACCCAGAGATGAAAATCAGTTTTTCGCTTTCTGGTATCTTTTTGGAGCAAATCGAAGATGATTTTCCGGAGGTTGTGAAATCGTTTCAAGATCTCGTGAAAACAGGTCGTGTAGAAATTCTTTCTGAGACGTATTATCATTCCCTCGCGTTTCTCTACGATCAAAAAGAATTTGAAAGGCAGGTGGAGATGCACCGCAAAAAAGTATGGGATCTTTTTGGTGTTGTGCCACAAGTGTTTCGCAATACGGAGTTGATTTATAGTAATGATTTGGGTCGAAAAATTGACGCGATGGGGTTTAAAGGAATACTAGCAGAGGGTGCTGATCACATATTACGTGGTCAGTCTCCACATCAACTGTACCGTCCCGTGGACTCTAAAAATGTTAAATTATTACTTAAGAGCTATAAGCTTTCAGACGATATCGCTTTTCGTTTTTCTGAGCAAGCATGGGAGGAACACCCGCTCAGCACCGAAAAGTTTGTCTCATGGACACGAGATGTGCCTAGTGATGGCATCATCAACCTTTTTATGGATTATGAGACATTTGGAGAGCACCAGTGGGAGGACTCAGGTATTTTTGAATTCTTGGAAGACCTGCCACGAGCATTTTTAAAAGACAAAAAAAATACTTTTATGACGCCGAGTGAGGTAGTTGACTCATTTGAAGCCAAGGAGCAGATCGACGCGCCGCAGTATTTTTCATGGGCTGATGAGGATCGTGATTTGAGTGCGTGGCTTTCTAATGATCTACAAAAAGAAGCGGCGCAAAAACTCTACGACCTCGGAAAAGATGTTCTAAAAATTGGTGATCCAGAGATCATTGAGGATTGGCGCAGACTACAAACATCAGACCATTTTTACTATATGTGTACCAAGTGGCACGCAGATGGCGATGTGCACAAATACTTCTCACCGTATGAGACGCCCTACGACGCCTTTATAGTATTTATAAACGTACTCAATGATTTAAAGCTCAGAGTCGAAGCGCACAAAAACAAATAAGGTTTTTTGTTGACGTAGATAATTGTATCTGATATTTTGTATCCGGAGGTAAATCATGACTCTATTTAACGGCTGTACCTTTTACACTCAATTTTTACTTGAAGATTCCCCGGCGTTTTATTATCGAAATTATTGTATCTCTAGAAAAGCATTGACTGAGTGTGAGTTGAGCGTATTAGATGATTATATCGATGAATATCTTAGGCAAATGCGTTATTACATGAGGTATAAGTATTGCAAAAAAGTTTCTCTTGTTACACGTCTAAGAGTTTTGCCCTCAGCTGCTTCGCGTGAGCGTGTTCATGACGTTGCGATGTTATATGCAAATGCTTTTTTCCCTTCCACAATCAAATTAAAGCATTTAAGTAAAAAAGATGGATCTCATTATTTAAAGAAGCATGAGGATGAAATCACATCTTACTTAGAGGTGTGCGCTAAAAAAAGAAGGATGGTGTTTTCGACTTTCTTTTTCTTGCCACTCAACATCTTGAATCTTAATTTCTTTGATCGATTAATGTTTCCTGAAGTAAAATCTCTATATTAATTGAAAAGCCTTGTTTATTAACAAGGCTTTATTAATTTTTCTTTACAAAAATCTGCACTTCCCATGGCTTAAATGTCAGCTCGTTTTGGAGTGGAGATGGTTTGCTATGGTTTCCTAAGAGTAGTTCAAGGTTATCAAGATCGTCTTGTAGTTCACGGTGGAGTCCTATCGTTGAGTGATTGCCCGCAAAATTGTAGAGAATGTAATACGTTCCATGGGCATCGCAGCGCCGGGCGCACCACATCGCCCAGTCATCAGGATGAAGTGCTGTAAAATCACCGTGTATGAGGGTTGGATGTTTTTTGCGTAGCTTGAGTAATTGGTGGATGAAGTGAAGGAGTGAGTCATCATCAGTGAGGCTTTTGATGACGTTTATATCTTTGTAATTGGAATTTACAGACAACCACGGAGTAGCAGGGGAGAATCCAGCATTTTTACCGGCGCTCCACTGCATTGGTGTGCGGGCGTGGTCACGGTTCCACCAAGCTAGGTCACTAAATACAGCATGCGGATTTTCACCGGACTCAACGCGCCTTTCATAAAGAGCTTTCATCTTTACATCAGTGAATTGGTCGGCGTGTGTAATATCTGTGCCGGTCATGCCAATTTCCTCGCCCTGCAGTAGAAAAGGCACAGACGGAGCCGTTAAGAGAAAAGTGTGAATCAGCTTGGCTGATTCTAGAGGGTAATGAGTCGCATCACCGAAAACAGGGAGGGAGCGAGGAGAGTCGTGGTTAGAAAAGGTGAGTGTAAGGGGTGAGGTGTCTTTTGTTTGGTTGTGCCAGGTTCTCATCAGTCGTTTGACTTCAGTCCAGTCGCCTCGCGCGTCCATAATCTGATAAAAATAAACCATTGATATTTCTTGGTGCTCTGGATTTGTGTAGTGCATCATCTCCACAGGATCCAAGAAATACATCTCACCTATTGTGACGACGCCGTAGGGTGCAAACACATTTTTATGGAGCCTTTGGTAAAGCTCATGAATACCCCTTTGATTAGCGTAGAGGTCTTCACCGTGAATATACGTACGCGCATCCTCTGAGCGACGAGGTGCATCTGGGAGACCATCTGCTTTGATGAAAAAGTTGCCCATGTCGATGCGAAAACCATCGACGCCACGCTCACACCACGAACTCATCATCTGAGTCAGCTCTTTTTCTACAGCAGGGTTTTGCCAGTTAAGATCTGGTTGGTTTTTTGAAAACGAGTGGAGGTAATACTGCTGCCTATGCTCGCACCACGTCCATGCACTTTCTCCAAAGTCATTGGCCCAGTTATTGGGCTCATGTCCGTCTCGTGCATCGTGCCAGATGTAGTAATCTGCGTACGTGTTGGTTCGGTCTTTACGCGAAGAGAGAAACCAGGGGTGGTGATCTGAGGTGTGGTTGATCACGAGATCCATGATGATGCGCAGGTTGTGCTTGTGCGCTTCAGTCACAAGTCGCTCAAAATCATACATGGATCCAAAAAGGGGATCGATCTGGTCATAGTCAGAAATATCATAACCATTATCGACCATGGGAGAGCGCTGGATCGGCGAGAGCCAAAGGGCATCTACACCGAGATCGCTGAGATAGGGGAGGCGACTGATAATGCCGCTAATGTCACCGATTCCATCGCCGTTACTGTCTTGAAAGCTGAGCGGATAGATCTGATAAAATACAGCGCTTTTCCACCAATCATTAGAAGTATGTGATGTGTCCATACTTCTATTGTATCAAATGAAACGTACTTTAGAGGCTGCGTTCACTTTGCTCGTTTGTCTCGATGTCTTTGGTGAGATACGTGCTTTTATCGCGTTCATGAGTGCCGGCGATAACAATATGTGTTGCATCGATCTTTTTAGCGGCGCCGAGCGCTTTCTGGAAGGATTGCTTTTTTAGTCCTAGTACTACGATATGACCTTCTGAGCGCAGTGCTTGTGAGACATCTGCTGCGTAGTCATGAGTATCATCATCGAGAATTGGGCAGTAATAAAGGATTTCTTTTTGCTTTAGGTGATCTAGAAGTCCCCAGCTCTCGAGAAAAAGCTTCATCGATTCATCGCCCGGCGCAAAGCCTACAGACGGAAAGGGATTCACACCAAAGATACCAGCAAGACCATTGTAGCGACCGCCACCAAACATCGCGCGGTTGTTGTCTGGGTGGTGATCTACCACTTCAAAAACCATGCCATCATAATAATCAAAACCGCGGATGATGTCTGGACCAAAGGCAATCTTGTCACCGTAGCCACGCGCTGCAAGTGTCTTCATCATGTCACAAAAGTTCTGCAGTGAATCTGATTCCTGCAGTAAGGGGAAACTTTTAAGAAGTTCTTCGAGTGAGCTGGCCGTCATATACCTCGTGATCAAGGAGGTGCCGTCATCACTGACGTCAAGCGAGCTCAGCTTATCGGCGATGTCATCTGAGCTGAGCTTTTTCCACTTGTCGAGAAGGCGGACAACATCACGTTTGGATGTATCTGTAACCTGCGCAGCGTCAAGGATTGCATCGATGATGTGTCGGCTGTTAATGCGAATGGTGTATGCGTTTGCTGGTGGGTTAAAAGCATCAATAAGATCAGCAGCGAGCGAGATCACTTCCACATCAGCTTCTGCATCCTCTGCGCCAAAAAGATCAGCATTGAGTTGCCAAAACTCACGATTACGTCCACGCTGTGGGCGCTCGTTACGCATAAAGTTTGCGATGGAAAAGAGGCGTACCGGCTTGGCAAGTGACTCGTAGTTTTTGCTGATCATGCGGGTCACACTTGGTGTCATTTCTGGACGGATGCAGAGCTCACGTCCGGCACGATCTGTAAAAGTAACAAGTTCGGGCCCTCCAACATCCTCACCTGATTTTGCGCGGTATACATCCGCATGTTCGACGATTGGTGTGAGATACTCTTTGTAACCGTAACTTTTGCAGACACGGCGCCACGTATCAAAGATGTAAGATCTTATCTTAAACTCTTGCGGATCCCAATCCGCAGTGCCTTTGGGTGGGGTGGGTGATAGCTTGTTCATGGTGGTGATATATTTATTGTCACTATAGCGTAGGTAAAACTAAATGAAAAGCCGCTCACAGTTGGTGAGCGGCTATTGTCTAATAGCTAAATTTCTTTGTATGAGTCTCCAAAGCCATCAAAAATGACATTTCCCTCAAGGGAGCATCTTCCAAGGTGGACTATGTTTCCATCTGAGAGCATGGAGAGTTCTACGGTGCCTCTTTCGGGATCTTCGAAATTAATTTGTGCGTAGTGCTGGGCATGATTCTCATCACTATAATAGAGACAAAGGCTACTTGTGTCCTCCAACGTGTCATTAAACGTTGAGAATATGTAGTGTTCACCATTAATGACAATTGTCACTGTGCTTTCTTGGGGGATTTGAGCAGCGGCGCCAATTCCTGAAAGAAGGAGTAAAGCCAGGGAGGCTAATATTTTTTTCATCAGTTTTCCAAAGTACGAGAATTTGTTTATTTTAGTATATATTAGATTATATGTCAATGCATTTAATCTGATAATTTTGGTTGTATGGCCTGCTCTTGGTGATATGTTTTTTTATCATATATTTGATGAATCAAGTAATGATGACATCGATATTTATGTTCAGTTTTACACGTCTCGATTTTAATATTTAAAAATGATATAGTACTAAAATGAAAAAACATACAATAACCGAAGAAAACGTAGGGCGACGCCTTGATCACTTCATCGTAGAAAAAGAGGGTGATTTTACCCGAGGTGAAATTATTTCAAGTATCAAGGCTGGAGAGATTACAGTTAATGAAAAGATTGTTAAGCAAGGGTATAAGCTCCGCTTGGGGGATGAGGTGTTTATTGCGTCAATTACGCCAGCGGAGGCGGAGCAGCTTGTGCCACACCCAAATTTAGCACAAAAGCTTATCATTGTGGCAGAGAACGATCATTTTATCATCGTCGACAAGCCACGTGGAATACAGACTCATCCAAGTACGGTAGAGCGCTATGAAACCCTTGCTAATGCTTTAGTTGCAAAATATCCTGAGATAGCTGAGGTTGGTGATGATCATCTTCGTCCTGGAATTGTCCATCGACTAGATAAGTACACATCTGGACTAATGGTTGTTGCGCGTAACCAGGAAGCATTTGATGCTCTCAAAGTAGCGTTTGCTGAGCGTCGTATAAACAAGTCTTATGAGGCTTTGGTGTGGGGTGCGCTTAAAGAATCTGAGATGACTATTGACGTGGCGATAGCTCGTTCGGTGGGCTACACGAAACAAAAAGTTATCATGGGAAATACCCGCAAATTTAAAGGTGAGGTAAAAGACGCGGTGACTGATGTGCGTGTGATTGCAGATTATGAGGTTATGCTTCCAGGTGTGAATGGCGGTACTGCTGTCACGCATATCGAAGCAAAGCCGCAGACAGGGCGCATGCATCAAATTCGTGTTCATATGGCGCACGTGGGACATCCAATTTTAGGAGACGTAAAATATGAGCACAAACCTCACAGCAAGCTTAATACAGCTTACTTTAGTGTTTTATCAGATGATGTTCTCCATACTTTTTATCTCCATGCAAAGGAACTGTCCTTTGAGCTAGCGGGAGAGTCGTATAACTATCAAAGCGCTACGCCTGACTATTTCACGCAGGCTTTTACGCTACTTAAGAAAAAAGTTTAATTTAGATACTATGGCAAAGGCATCACATCCTGATTTTGATATCAAGAAGGCATCAGCTGGTCTGGGACTTTTTGCGAAAAGAGCTTTTAAAAAAGGTGAGGAGTTGTTGGAGTATACGGGTGAGCATATTTCACACGAAGAGGCTGACCTCAGGGGAGGGCTATATCTATTTACACTTAGTGATGACATTATCATAGACGGTAAGGGGCGCGAAAATATCGGTCGTTATCTCAATCATTCGTGTGACCCCAATACCGAAGCTGTGATTGAGGACGATGAGCGTATTTATTTCGAAGCGATTAAAGATATTGCAATTGGTGACGAGTTGACTTTTGACTATGGTGAAGAGTATGTCAGTGATATTATTGCAGCAAAGAAGTGTAAGTGTGATGTATGCATGGGCTAGCGTGGGCATGTGTAGAAGAATATAAAAAAATACCTGCAAAAGTCGCAGGTATTTTTTATGATAGAAAAGATATCTTTTTTAGTGGTTACCATGGCGGCTTATCGCTTTGATGTCGGAACGTATAAAAAGAGGGGTGAAGCCACTTAAAATCGTCAAAATCCCAGCGAAGAGCACAATCCACTCAAATCCAAATGTTTCACCTAAAATACCGGAGAGGGCAGCAGCCAGACCATATACGATCTGCATGATCGTGTTGTACATGCCTATTGTCTCGCCGCTATATTTTTTAGTGATATTGTCATAAAAAAGTACGGCCCACGATCCGATATTGAGCGCATGTCCAACTGCGATCAGAAGCATCGCAACATAAATATGCCACAGCTCAGACGCATAAAAGAGGGTGATGTACATACCTCCGACAATTATAGAGGATAGGATGAGCGCCCACATCTCATCAATGTAGCCTCTGTGTTGATCGAGGAATTTGCCTACAGGAAGAGCGCAAAAGGCACGTACAATGCGGTAACAGCCATAGACAATTCCGACATGTGTTGCGGAGCCGCCCTCGATGTTATTGAGGACAAAAAAAGCGAACACAGTCGCAAAAAATAAATCTGCACCCCAGTAAACAGCATCATTTAAAGTGAGTGCACTTAGAAGGTTGTTATTTTTCCCGCGGTAGAGTGATTTCATATATGTTTTTTTGATCAATTGTTAACATTAGAACACAAATTTCGTGATCAGACTAGGATGTCTAAAGTGTGCGTTTTGTCTAGTGGAGCTTATACACAGCATAAAGCACAGTTCACCCACAGATTTAAGCACAGAAATAGGAGGAGTTAACCACAGAAGATAAAATAACACTACATATAGTGTATTTAATAATATTTTATACACAAATTGTGTTGTTGCCGAATATCATAAAAATTTAGTATGATGATAAGGCAATCGAAAATAAACCACATACAACGATTAGTTACATGACGTACACAGCACACAATTATGATCACCTTCTAGGGCTCGAGGGTTTGAGCGATGAGTCAGTAAAGACACATTTAGGTCTTTACGCCGGTTATGTCACTAATACCAATGCAGCTCTGGAGGAATTGGAAGTTTTAGAGGCTGGTTCACGTACATACAACGATGTATCACGCCGATTCGCGTGGGAGTTCAATGGGATGCGTCTTCACGAGGTCTATTTCGGCGTTATGTCGCACGAGCCTGGTGCATTTGACGAGAGTTCTGAGCTGGGACAAAAGATAATTTCTCAGTTTGGAAGCTACGATGCATGGGAGGCTGATTTCCGCGCCAAAGCAAATATCCGTGGTATTGGTTGGGGTATACTCGCCTATGATACACAGGGAGATAAGCTATTAAATATTTGGATCTCTGAACATGATCAGGGACACTTGGCAACGACAAAGCCATTGATTGCAGTTGATGTGTTTGAGCATGCTTTCTTTATCGATTATGGAACAGATCGCGGCTCTTATGTGGACACATTTATGCGTGCCTTGGATTGGCGTGCAGTTGAGAAAAACTTTTTATAATATGCCTTGGGGCATTAGATATACAGGGGGGTTATATTAGCAGGGGTTTACAAAAAATTGAGGTTAGATAGAGGGTGTGTGTAAGCGTCCATAAATACACACCTCTTCTTTTGTGACCTTTAATCAGGAAATTGATGGGTTACAGTAATTAAATTCATAAATACTTTATGACGTTTACAAAAATCAAAAAGAGAAGTGGTGGAGTAGCTGCTTTTGATAGAGTTTTTATAGAACGTGCAATTGGAAAGACATGTGACGCGATTGGGCGAGACGATAAAGATTTTATCCCTGATTTAGTGTCAGATGTGTTAGATGTTTTGGATAAAAAATTTGACGATGGAAGTCACGTGGTTAGCGTGGAAGATGTCCAGGATGCCGTGGAGAAGCAGTTGATGCGCCAAGATTATTTTGATGTGGCAAAGGCATATATCTTGTATCGAGAAGATCAGCGTGAAAAGCGGTTGGAGCAGGAGGCGGGGGACAGTTCTACTATGGTCACTCTCAGAGACGGAACGCAGCAGCCTTTTGATCAAGAGAGAATTCGTCGTTCAATAGAGCGAGCGTGCGAAGGTTTGGAAAATGCTACTGAAATGACAAATCAGATCATGGAGGAGACGCGTCTCACGACCTATAACGGCATAACGGAAACAGAGTTAGACGAAGCTACGATAAATTCAGCCCTTCAAAACGTCAAAGACGACATACTCTACGACACTGTAGCTACGCGAATTCTGGCGAGGACCTCATATAAACGTGTTTTGGGTGATTATACTGGCAACGACGATGATGCTGTGCAAAAGTTACATGAAGAGAAATTTCCAGAGCACATCAAAAAGGGTGTTAAGGAAGGTTTTTTGAGCGAGAAGATGGAAGAGCTTTTTGATCTAGAGAAACTAGCTGCGGGAATCGACAGTTCACGTGATGAGCTATTTGTGTACTCAGGACTTTCTACGCTTCTTCACCGATACTCACTAAAGCGAGAAGGTGATATTCCCTTTGAGACTCCTCAGTTCATGTTTATGAGGGTTTGTATGGGGTTATCTTACGTTGCTGATGATCCTACAGAAGAGGCGCTATCACTGTACGAGCGCATGTCAAAGCATAAGTACATCGCAGGAGGATCGACAAACGTCGGCTCCGGGACGCGAAAAAGCTCATTGTCTAACTGCTTCCTCATACAGATGGAAGATGACATAGAACACATTTCAAAAACTGTTTCAGATGTCATGCTCATTTCTAAGGCGACAGGTGGATTGGGTGTAAGTGTGACCAAGCTGCGAGCAAATGGTTCACCGCTCTCCAAAGGAGGTCTATCTACTGGTCCAACAACTTTCGCTAAGATTATGGACACAGCGATTCGAGCTATCCAACGTGGTGGAAAAAAGGTTGGTGCACTTGCCTTTTACATGGAAAACTGGCACCTCGACTTTCCTGAATTTATCGACTGGCGTCACAATGCCGGAGATGACTACCTTCGCATGCGTACAGCTAATACTGCGAGCTACTTGAGTGACGAGTTTATGCGCCGGGTGATCGCTGATGACCAGTGGTATATGTTTGACCCAAAGGAGACGCCTGAATTGATCGAGCTCTACGGAAAGGAGTTTTCAAAGAAATACGCGGAGTACATCAAAAAAGCTGAGGCAGGTGAGATGCGCGCCTTTAAAAAGGACAGTGCTCGCACAATATGGAAAAAAATCCTTGTTTCCTTGCAGGGAACTTCACATCCTTGGGTTACGTTTAAGGGGTCCATGAATATTCGTGCTCTCAATAACAACACAGGGACTATTCACCAAAGTAATTTGTGCACTGAGATTGCGCTTCCACAAGATAGGGAGAATATCGCCGTTTGTAATTTGGCATCTGTAAATATTTCGGCTCACTTGACGGACGGAGATGGTGGAATTGACTGGGTTGAGCTCGCTAAAACGGTTAGGATTTCAATACGGCACCTTGATAATCTCGTAGATATAAATGAACTACCTGTGGCGGAGGCGCGTAAGAGTGATAGTGAAAACCGCGCAGTAGGTTTGGGTGTTATGGGTCTTGCGGATATCTTTGAGCGCTTAGGGATGTCCTATGATTCCGAAGAGGCGTATGATCTAACGGATATGCTATTCGAATTTGTGAGTTACCATGCAATTGATGAAAGTGCTAATATCGCAGCGGTCAAAGGATCATACAAGAATTTCAAAGGGTCAGAATGGTCCAAAGGGCACGTGCCAATCGACAGCCTGGAGAAGCTGCGAAAAGAGAGAGGGGAGTACTTAACTATCGATAATGAGCACAGGTTCAACGTTAAAGGTCATGAGTTAGACTGGGACGGACTTCGCAAAAAAGTGAAGAAGGGTATGCGCAATGCTACGCTTCTAGCGGTTGCGCCAAATGCAAATATTGGGCTCCTCGTAGGAACAGTGCCTGGGATGGATGTGCGGTTTGCGCAAATCTTCTCTCGTAATAAATTTTCTGGCAAGTATCTCGATATCAACCACAATCTCGTAAAGGAGCTTAAGAGTAAGGATCTTTGGATGCGGACAAAGGAATCAATTCTTGAGAATCAGGGTGATATATCTACAATTGAGGATATACCGCAGGAAATGCGAGATAGGTATAAGACATCATTTGGTACATCGCCATACGCCATGATCGAAGTAGCTGCGCGAGCACAAAAATGGATCGATCAGGCTATCTCGCGTAACATGTACCTCGAAACACGCGACATCGGAGAAATTATGGAGATCTATCAGACAGCTTGGAAGAAAGGTCTCAAGTCTACATACTACCTTCACATGAAACCGCGTCATACAGCTGAGCAGAGTGCCCAAAAAGTTAATAAAGCTACCGCACTTGGAAAGAGAGGATTTGGAGGCTTAAAATCTAAAGCACAAAAAGCAAAGGATGATGTGCTAACGGTAGAGCCGGCCCAAACAAAGAAAGGCTTTGGTGCAACTACTGCAAAAAAAGTAGAGAAAGCTAAGCCAAAAATAACCGTCGCGGCTAACACGTGCCCAACTGACCCGGCATTGCTAGCTCAATGTGACAGTTGCCAATAAAACAATAAATTAAAATCAAAATTATGATCCTAGGAACAGCATCACCAGAACACTTCCGCCGCACTGAAAACTATCAGTGGGCACACGATATGTACAAGCAGTCAGTTGCAAACACGTGGTTTCCAGAAGAGCAGCCGCTATCGGAGGACCTTCCAGACTTTGAGAGTTTGACAGATGATGAGAAGCATATCTTTGAGATGATTCTCGCATTCTTTAATCCGGCAGAGTTTATCGTAAACCGCTCCATCGCTCTGGGAGTCTATCCAAACATCACATCACCAGAAGCGCATATGTATACAGCGCGCTGGATGATGGAAGAGGCTAATCACTCAGAAACTATGGAGTATGTCCTTCAGAGCTTCCCGGTAGATCGAGATAAAATCTACAACATGTTCACAGACTATAAGTCTACGCTCGCTAAAGATAAATTCCTCGAAGGTTATATCAAAAGCATGAGTGAGGGTGATGTGGATATCGATACGGTGGAGGGTAAGCAGCAGTTTATCAAAAACCTCATCGCTACAAATGTGGTTGCGGAGTCGATCTGGTTCTATGGAGGTTTCATGGTGATCCTCGCGTTTCGTCAGCGGAATAAGATGAAAAACTTTGCCAATCTCATCAAGTGGATCCTCCGTGATGAGTCACTTCACATCGCATTTGGTATGCAGCTCATCCTGACATCGTTAGAGGAGAATCCAGATATCGTTACTGATGAATTTGCAGAAGAGATTCGAAGCATGATCCTTCAGGGAGTAGAGCTAGAAATGAACTACAACAAGGAAATTCTGCCAAACGGTGTTCTCGGGCTTAACACTGAGTACTGTAACCAGTATATCCAGTACATCGCGGACCGACGACTTGAGGAGCTCGGATTTGAGCCGGAGTACAATGTCGAGAACCCAGCAAAGTTTATGACGATCGCTAACGATCAGCTCGAACTCGTAAACTTCTTTGAAACGGTCAATACGAACTACGAAGTAAATGCTAACGCATCAGCGGAGAAATAGAAATAACACAAAGGAGCCGCAAGGCTCCTTTTTTGATAATATGAAAACACAAGTTGGAGTAAAAGCAATCATCCTCAACAAAAAAACAGGTCACTTCCTTGTTTTGAGACGTAACAGTGGCGCATATGAGAATGCAGAGAAAGAATGGGATATTCCTGGTGGTCGAATAGATTTTGGCGAAGAACCCATTGATGGACTTATGCGAGAAATTTATGAGGAAGTTGGTGTTGATTTAAATAGCCATGCTATGATCGATGGTAAGCTAAGGATTCTTATTGCTCAAAATATTGTAGCTAATGTAGATAGGCATATTGTACGAATTACATACTATGTAGAAGTTGAGCGGGAACTAAGGGTTGCTTTAAGTGGTGAGTATACTGAGTATGTATGGTTACCCTGTGAGGAAAATCCAGATTTTCATCCCCTTCTTAATTCTGCAATCAAAGAAATTTAAGTAAGGTGAAATGACTAAGAAATTCCCGGTGGTGTAGGCCACGGGGA
>JAHDCW010000025.1:0-7620 GCA_020629675.1 Minisyncoccota bacterium
TTGACAAAAAGTTAAAAACATGATAAGTTCATATGTTCTACGAAATTGTCGTAAACATGTAATTGCTTATCACATTTTTTTATGTCGACTACTCGATATATGGTTGCTGCACTGATGATGATTGTCATCGCTGTAGGTGCTACAGAAACAGCTGATGCTGCTTCAAAGCGAGAGCTCTATCAGATCCATTGTGGGATCCCAAAGGACTCAGTAACATCCAAGATGAAAAAACTCTCAGATCGAGAGATTATCTCATATTGTACTGGTGTTTCTAAATACCAGGCTCGTCAGGCAGTATCTGCGCCTACGTACCGCGCATCAACATCAGGTACTCCAGCACAAGCGGCGCCAGTTGCATCTGTGGCCAGCCGGTCTGAGCAAAGTGGTAAATCACGACGTGTGCGCATCTCCGGGGGATCGATGGCGCATGTTGGACTGCAAGATGGTGCGGTTGTGAGTGTCGTCGCGCAGGCGCCACGCATCGGTGATCATGTCGTATTTTCGAGTAGTAAGTGTGGTGGTAGTGGATGTATCAAGACGCTCAAGGCGGTAAATGCACAAGGGTGTATCTGGGTACAGGGACGTCCTGGTTATTGGGATGGTGGCCGCTATTCAGTAGATTCAAACCGTTATGGATGGATCTGTGATTATAAAATTCGTGGTGTGATTCGATAGTCTCTTACCAAGCACTCCTGAGGGAGTGCTTTTTTATTGCATAAAAATGCATTTGTGTTATGATCATTGAGTGCAACTAGGTTGCATAAACAGAATAAAAAATAATCTATGACACTTCTCCAACGAGAAATTCGTGCTGCATTTCAATCATCATCTGAGCCGCTATCTGTGCCGGCATTGATGGAGTACCTCACACGTCAGGGTCTCAAACCACACAAGACGACGCTTTATCGCAATCTAGAGCGTATGGTAGCAGATAGTGAGATTGAGGAGATTTTGATCGATGCGCATCAGGTGTATTACGAGTTAAAAGTGGCGCACCATCATCATGCGCTTTGTCGAATCTGCAAAAAGGTCATGTGTATCACGCAAGATATGTGCGATGGATCAGTAGCGCATCTTGAGAGTGCTCTCAAGAGTAGTAATTTCAGACCTACTGGACATCACGTTGTGCTCTACGGAGAATGTGGATCGTGTCAGTCATAATATTTAATTTTAATAAGAGTGAGAAATAACAGTATGAAAAGAATCCTTTTTTTAAGTGCGGCGCTTGTGGTGATCGCAGGGTGCAGTGCAAACAATGATGTTGCAGAACTGCCAGAAAATATAAAATTTGATGACCCTATGCAGGAGCAGGCTGCTTCTGGCGAGCAACTCCAGGTTGTCGCAAGCTTCTCTCCACTGGCTTATTTGGTGGAGCAAATTGGTGGTGAGGCTGTAGCAATGACAAACATTGTTGGCGCTCAAGACCCGCATGATTATAGTTTGAGCCCACAGGATGTCGTGGCATTTGAGCAGGCGGATGTGGCGCTTCTCCAGGGAGCTGGTCTCGAGCCATGGGCACAAGATATCGTGACACAGCTTGCAGATAAGGATGTGACGTCAATCGTCGTTGCTGACATTCTTGAGCTTGTAGAAGTAGATGGGAAGGAAGTGGATGAAGAACATGGGTATGATGATCACGATGACCATGCTGATGAACATCATGATGAGCATGAGGGTGAAGAAGGTTACGATGATCATGAGGAGGATGATCATCACGGACATGATCATGGCGGGATAGATCCGCATACGTGGCTTGATCCAGTATTGTCACAGCAGGTAGTAACTGCAATTGTATCTACGTTGAGTGAGATTGACCCAGAAAACACAGAATTTTACGCGATTAATGGGGCAAATCTCACCACATCCTTTGCAGCGCTCGATCAGGCTTATCAAGACGGTCTTGGTTCATGCGCGCGTAGTGATGTGATTGTCTCGCATGATGCCTTTGGTTACCTGGCGGAGCGCTATGGATTTGAGCTTCATCCAATCGCTGGTCTCTCTACACTTGATGTGCCGTCAGCACAAACACTTGCAACACTAAAAGGGGAAGCGGAGGAAGGTATAACGCACATCCTTGCAGAGGAAAATTCTGTGAAGCGCTTTGCTGAGACACTTGCAAGTGAAACTGGTCTTGAAATACTTCCTATTAATGCGCTCGCAGAGCTTGGTGCGGAAGAGGACTACTTTGAAGTAGCTCGTCAAAACTTAGCATCGCTTAAGGTAGCTCTTGGGTGTGAATAATCATAGAGATGACAAAGCATAAAAACCAAAACGTCATTCTTAATGTAAACAACCTCTGCGTCAAATTTGGCGCTGAGGTTGTCTTGGATCAAATTTCTTTTGAGGTGCATAGGGGTGATTTTGTAGGTTTGATCGGACCAAATGGCGCTGGAAAGTCAACGCTCGTAAAAACGCTTCTGGGGCTGATCGCGCCGACTGCTGGAGACTATGATTTTGGTCAGGTCTGTATGAGTTATGTACCACAGCAATACGTCTTGCCAGTGGTTGTCCCTATTTCTGTAGCCGAAGTTGTATCTATGGGCTCACTGAAAAAGATTTCTAAGAATTCTGTTTCTGAGATACTCGCCCGCGTCGGACTTGATTCTTCTTTCTTGACCAAGAATTATCACAACCTCTCTGGTGGACAAAAGCAGCGCGTGATGATTGCACGCGCTTTGGTGATAAAGCCTGATTTTATTTTCTTTGACGAACCGCTGTCTGGGGTCGATATAAAAACAAAGATGCATATCTATGATTTTCTTAAAGAGCTTAACAAAGAAGGAGTAACGATCTTCTTCATATCACATGATGTGGATCATGTTGTTGATGTGTGTGACCACGTATTATGTCTTGATCGCAGTTTACATCGTGGCTGTCATCCGGTGAGTTTTGCGCAGGGTAATAGAGATGTGGCTCACGAGGTCGTGCCTAAAAACGACGCAATGACATGTCTCGTATCGTCAGGCTCTACTCCGCAGAAAGTTGTTGGTAGTATCCATCACCATCATTAAATTTATGATAGAATTTTTCACTTTTGAATTTATACAACGCGCATTATGGGTAGGAGCTATTACAGCTGTTGCAGCAGCGCTGCTTGGTAATTTTATCGTCGTCGCACGACAAGCGATGATGAGTGATATGTTGGCGCATGCTGCTCTGGCAGGTGTTGGTGTAGGTCTGTTGATAGGCACAGCGCCATTTTACTGGGCAGGTATCGCTGCGATTGGTGCGAGTGTGTTGCTGTGGTTTTTGACGCGAGACGGAAAGCGGCCTCCAGAGGCGATTGCGATGTTGCTCCTCACAGGTGGTCTAGCGCTAGCGCTGCTGTTTGCACATATTGCGCGCGATAATCCTACTTCACTGGAATCATTTCTATTTGGATCCCTTTTGACGATTACCGAGGCAGAGGTTATTATTTTTACGCTTTTGTGTGCAATTCTCGTGGCGGTACTACTTTATTTTTGGCGTCGTTTTTTAATTGTGGTGTTTGATGCGCAACTTGCGCATGTGCAGTTTCGCTATGCGTGGATGTATGAGTTGCTTTTGTTTGTGATGACAGGCTTGATTGTGGCGATCGCACTCAAAGTAGTAGGAGGTTTACTGATCGGTGCGCTCTTAGTGATCCCTGTGGTTGCCGCTCAAAATATTTCATATAGTTTTAAAATTAATGCACTACTAAGTGTCGTTATCGGTGTCATCGGTGTTTTCTCTGGGATAGCAACTTCTTTTTTTCTTGATGTGCCGACGAGTAGTGGTATTGTTCTTTCTTTGATCGGGTTATTTGTTTTAACGCTTTTATATAAAAATATCACACGGTAATTCTTGTTTATCCCACTTGATAGTGATAGTCTGGATTTATAACTAAAACAATTACATGTATGTCTTTTGAGCTTTATTCTCTCGTTTTATCAGTTGCTGTCGTAGCGCTTGGTGTTGCAACTACAGCTATCCTTTTGTCATTTTTACTATTTCCAAAGTTACGTGCGTGCCTCAGATCAAAATCATACACCTTTTATTTGACGCTGATCGGTACTATCGCAGCGATCTCGACGATTAGCGCTTTGTCGTATCAGTATATCTATGGACTTGAAGTGTGTGTATTGTGTTGGTGGCAGCGTATTTTTATGTTTCCGATTGAAGTGATGGTATTTTTCTCATTACTCTACAATGATCGGTCTACGCATCTAGCAACAGGCACACTCGCTGTGATGGGGTTTCTTTTTGCTGGTTATCATTACTACAATCATTACCAGAATATTATCCTCGGACAGGATGTTGTACTCCCATGTGGGACGATTGGTCTTGTGCCCTCATGTAGTGAGTTTTCATTTACCTACTTTGGGTTTCTCACGCTACCATTTATGGCGCTGATGGCTTTTTATGCAATCATTGTGCTGGCAGTTTTGGCGCATTACGCAAAGCCTGCAGACAGCAAATAACAGTCTACAAATATCTTTTTTATAGAGAAAGATTTTACTGAAGCGCGGCCTCGATCTGTGCGACTGTCTGCACGCCGACAAGTGGGGCACTTACACCCTCAATAAAGAGAGTTGGTACAGCATTGACGCCAAATGTCGTAAAGAGATTGTTTTGTGCTGTGATCATGGTTTGTGTGACCTCACTGCCGAGGCACTGGGTAAAGGCTGCTTTGTCGAGCCCTTGTCCGAGAGCGTAATTGGTAAAGGCTGCGTTTTTATCGTCTACTGCTTTCCATGCAGCTTGGCGCGCAAAGAGTTGATTACGGTAGGTGAGTTCTTTGTTGTTTTGCGCTGCACAGGCAAGAGCTGCAGTTGCTGTATGCTCTGACTCTTCTCGCGTGTCCGCAAAGTGATAGATGATATTTACATTTTTATTGCGTGTCGCAATCAGGGAGAGAACGTCATACATTGTCTTGCATTGATCGCAGTCTGTGCTGAGAAAAGCGTGCAGTTCTTTTGTCTGTGTTGCAGAAGTCTCTGTAGTGGTAAAGCCCTCTGTGCCCGCAGGTCCGTACATAAACGCCTTTGGTGTATGTCCAAGTGCACCGGTATCGATCTGGAAACTGAGACCGTCTTCAGTAGCACTAAAGAAATCTGCTCCATTTTTATAAAATGATGTAGCTGTAACAGCTTGATCAAATACAACTGCTGGCACAAAAGCAACGCCTAGGTTGCGCGCTTCTTCAGGTGTTATTGATGCGACTGATGTTTGTGCTGTTGGCACAGCGTTGTTGACTTTGGTGCTCAGAGCAGCGATCTCTGCTTCGCAATCTGTGCAAGCGGCAGAAGTATAGATGGTGACAGTGACGGGTGGCGTGTCGTGGACCACGAGGGTTTTCTCACCAAACGTGAACATCTCCTGGCTTACGCCCTCCTGAAGCGTTTCTGCGGGCTCTGAGAGCGCATTACGCATAGAAGTAAGGTCTCGATTTTGCATGCTGAGGTAAGTGATGACAGCGAGCGCTCCTAAGAACAAGGCGGCAAAGGCCGTGATGAACATGTTCTTGCTGGAGTCCTTTTTCGATTTTTTCTTTTGTGCGGGCATAAAGTAATTTTTAATATATGAACACATTTAATCATTATCTAGGTGCATTGTCAAAATGCTTGTAGCGTGTTATTCTTATGTCACTTATTGGGTGATAAAAATCTATGCGCTTTAGTATTGTAGCAATTAGTTTTCTTTTTGTGTTTGCCCCTTTGACAGTGTTCGCTGACGCTTGGTGGGGTGAGGGTTATCGTTCTCCGGAGTGGGTTCTTGCTAATGGAGGTTCGATTATTCGTTATAGTATCGTGGGTACAAGTAATCCGGACAAGGTTAAAGCGATGATGCTCAGGGATGGAAAGTATGTGGAGATTGAGTTTGGTAACAATGCTACTTTTGATGATGCAAAAGATGGTGTCTATGAGATCAAATTTTATGAGTGTGATGGTAGCTGTAAACCGCACATGACCAATAACAAAACCAAGATTCGCTCTTCTGATGATCGCACGGCAATTATCTACGTCACTGCACGACCGGGGCAGACAACCAACATCATCTATGATGAAAACGCTGAAACAGCGCGCATCGTCAGTGTTTCAGGAGGAGCACCACCAAAACCAAAATACACTCGTGAACAGCTTATTGGGTTTGCTGCGGAGCGCGAAAAAGGTCAGGTCTGTGCGCGTACCGATGCACATCCATTTGTAGAAGACTCCTTTGTCTTCCCGCAAAAAGGCGTTTAACATAACTCAAAATATTACTTTTAGACAAATTCACTATGTCAGAAAAACTAGCGATCCGTTTTAGTGATGTCACGTACGAATACGAAAATGGCACAACTACGCTTGATGAAGCGTCTTTTACCGTGCGACACGGCTCAAAGATCGCCCTCATGGGTCAAAATGGTGCAGGTAAGAGTACGCTCTTTAATCTTATTCAAGGCACGCTGAAGCCTAAATACGGCAAGGTGTTTATCGATGAGGGGGCGACAATCGCATGTGCACAGCAGGTGATCCCACGAGAGCAGCTTGAGCTTAGTGTGCGTGATTTCTTCGCCATTTATTTCACAGGTGAAGACTACAACTTAGACCGCAAAATCCAAGAGTATCTAGATGTAGCTAATCTAGCGATTTCCACCGATAAAAAGGTATCTGCTTTTTCTGGCGGGCAGCAGGCGCGACTGCTTCTGGCGAGTGCTTTGATTCAGGAGCCAGATATTCTTTTACTTGATGAACCGACAAATAATCTGGACGCAGAGGGAATTGGGCACCTGATGACATTTCTCATGATGTATGAAAAGACTTGTATGGTGATTTCGCATGATGCGGACTTTCTCAATACTTTTACTGATGGCGTCGTCTATCTCGATGTGTGGTCACATAAGACAGAGCAGTATGTCGGAGATTACTATGTGGTAGTAGAGGAAATCGCAGCGCGCGTCGAAAAGGAGCGCATGAAAAACGCGCAGTTTGAGAAAAAAATCCGCGAGAATAAAGATAAGATCAACTATTTCCAAGACAAAGGAGGTAAAATGCGCCTTCTCGCTAAAAAACTACGCGAAGAGGTAAAGGAGATGGAGGCATCAAAGGTGGATGTGCGCCGTGAAGACAAAACGATCCGACCATTTGAGATACCAGCCCAAGAAGAGATTATCGGAGATCTTTTGACGCTTAGCTCAGTCTCGCTGATGAAAAATGGTGAGCCGACTGAGGTGCCAGTAGAGATAGCGCTTCGTCGTAACCAACACCTCAGGCTGCACGGACCTAATGGGATCGGAAAGACGACGCTTCTCGAAATGGTTGCCTCAGGCCAGGCAGTAGGGGAGCATGTTGCTGAGGGTATTCGGATCGGATACTATCGACAGGATTTTTCTACGCTGGATTTTAACAAGTCGGTCTATGACACTTTGATGGATGTGATGCAGGTCAAGGAAGAAGAACGCATGCGTAGTGTGGCTGCTGGCTTTCTAATTGGTCGCAGTATTATGGATACAAAAGTTGGTGCGCTCTCAGAGGGACAGAAGGGGCTTGTTGCTTTTGCGCAGTTGACATTGATGGAGCCGGGACTCCTCATCCTCGATGAGCCTACCAATCATATTAATTTTCGCCATATCCCTGTTATTGCAGAGGCGCTCGATAAATACACTGGAGCGATGGTGCT
>JAHDCW010000025.1:7720-18009 GCA_020629675.1 Minisyncoccota bacterium
ATTGACAAAATCATTATTTTGTTATATGTTAAAAAAAGTTCATACAGGAGACAAAAATGTCATTTACTGATAATGAGGTAAAAGTTTATTTCAATAAAGTTGTCACAACACGGAGGAGAAGTCTTGGTGGTGGAAGATCTGAGCATGGCTTAGATTATGTATTTATCGAAGGTTATGGGTCAAAAAGCACGCAAGATATCATTGTTCTGTTGACAGGTTTTGGTTCTGGTTGGGAGGGGATAGTTGAGCTGGGCTGCGCATATGTAGCTAAGGGTCATAACGTTTTTCTCATTTCGCCACCAGGATGCGGTGAAAGTGCGATACCGCAGTTAGTGAGAGATTCTGAGAACCTCTACGAAACATATGCGCACTTAATCAACCTCGCCCTTTTGGAGTGCTTTCCTGATGATTATGAGCGAATGAATTTTAAGATTGTAGCTCACTCCGCAGGAGCTCTTATAGCGGTTGAAATGGCCAAGGTGATGAGCATTAAAAACATGATGCTCATAAGTCCATCGGGTTTTACGCAGGAAGGGATTATGTCATATCTCACACTCCCACTAAAGTTTGCTTTCTCAGGGATCGAGATGAGGATTAATTGCCAAGAAGAGTACGAGAAAAGATTTGGCGTCTTACGTCGCCAAAGAAGTGCTTTTCTTGGAGGTAGGTTCCTCTTGCGTCTCAGAGAGTTAGGGGACATTATACGTTTTAAGTACAATTCCAATCCCTTGGGAGACAGGCTAAGACTCATCGTTCTTTTTGGGAGGCATGATGGTGTATATCAGTGTAGAAATTTAAGTGAGTCTTCTACTCGCATAGTAATTATGCCAGAGTGGTATCACAATCCCACGATCCCTCATACGAGAGAGGTTGTTGATGAGTGGGAGAGGCATCTCGTCGATCAAAGGCCGCAGTCACTATCGTGACTGCGGTTTTAAAATTTCACATAACAAAAAACACCCAGTAGGGAACTGCGGTGTTTCTTGTATTCCTCCTATTTTTGTTTTTGTTTGATTGCTTCTTTCTTTAAAGAAGTCCCATCATATTAAACAGGGTCATGGTCATAGCTGGGACTAGTGCGAGCAACACAGCGAACTGCGTCTCATGAACATCGTCTTGGCTTTCCATTGCGTCTGCTGCTACATCTGCCTCTGCTGGAGCGCATGTGCAGCCGCATGATACGCATTTGTAATCTTCTGACATACCGTTGCATTATGTAAGTTACTTTTACTTTCGTGCCCAAAAAAAAAGAGGGCACATCATGTACATGATGCTCACCCGATATTTCATCACAAGACTATTATAGCACATTGGAGGCAAAAGTCAAGTTTGCCTCCACTTTAGATTTCCGCAGACGTATCTGGAACTGCAGCCCATACTTTGGTGATGTGCGGAATATCCTCGGTGATCTTTTTAACGAGTGCTGCTGCTTGTTCTGGGTCGGCGTGGACGACTGCGATTTGTGTGACGCCGGTAGTTTGCTGGATATTTTTGATGAGGTCGCTCTGATCACCATGTGCGCTATAGCCGCGAATGGAGGCGGTGTGAGCATTGACCTCGACATCTTTACCAAAGATGCGTACAGGACTTTCACCATCTTGGATCTTGCGGCCGAGTGTGTGTTCTGCCTGGTAGCCGACAAAGAGCACTGTGTTGCGTGGGTTAGTTAAGCCATGCTTCAGGTGGTGCTTGATGCGCCCAGCTTCACACATGCCAGATCCAGCGATGATGATGCAGGGTTTGTCGTATTGATTGAGTTTTTTACTATCGCGAATACTCTCTGTGTGCGTCAAGCGCCTAAATGCAAAAGGGTTTTTATTTTTGCTGAGGAAGAAGTCGTGCGTTTCCTCGTCGAAGCTGTCGGCGTGTTTCTCAAAGATTTCTGTAAAAGCTGATGCGAGGGGACTGTCGAGAAAAACGGGGAGGCGAGGAACTTTTTTCTGATCATAGAGGCGATGCAAATCATAGAGAATTTCCTGGGTGCGCTCGAGTGCGAAGCTGGGGATGATGAGCTTGCCTCGGCGGCTATGTGTATCAGTGATGACTTTGGCCAGGGTGTCACGTGCGTGACCGATTTCCTCGTGAAGGCGACCACCATACGTACCCTCAGTGAGGAAAAAGTCAGCGCTCGGGATTGGCTCTGACTCAAAGAGGATTTTCCGGTGGTCAGGTCCGAGGTCACCGCTAAATGCAAGAGACTTGTCACCATCTATGAGGTGGACCTGTGCGCTGCCGAGGATGTGGCCAGCATTGTAGTACGTGGCACGTACATCACCGATGACAGTAAAGGTTTCTTTGTAGGGAAACGTCTTGATGAGGTTAAGTGTCTGTGTAACATCATCATTATCAAATAGTGGCTCTAGGACGGTAATACTTGGGTCTTTTTTGGCGCGTGAACTCCAGTACATAAAGTCTTCTTTTTGGATGGAGGCTGCGTCGGCGAGAAGAGGGAGGAGAAGCTCTTTTGTTTCTGGGGTGGCATAGATCGGTCCATCGTAACCTTTTTTAACCAGGAGTGGGAGAAGCCCGGAATGATCGATATGGGCGTGTGAGAGAACGACTGCGTCAATAGAGCTGGCCTCGAAGGGGAGTTCGCGGTTGCGCTCGTAGGACTCGCGCCAATGTCCTTGGTACATGCCGCAGTCAAGTAGTACTGTGCCTGCACTTGTTGTGATGAGGTGCTTGGAGCCGGTGACGCCGCCAGCTGCACCACTAAATGTAATTTTCATATATTTATTATACAATGATATCTAAGCAAAAAGGTATTGACAAATGTTATATATTATTATAATATGATGGACACATAAATAGGGATGTAAAAATGAAGAATTACATTAATGTTTGGCAGCTCTTCATCTCCGAGGCTGTGATAAAGGATACAGATGTGCTTTTGGACAATAGACCTAGTAAACGCTATCGGGTGGAAACGCGTAGCGAGTGGGATCAGGAATCAATCCCTGTTATCACGATACCGAGTAAGATGCCCGCATTTATGAAAAATCAAAAAGGAGACGGGGAGATCGTTCAACTGCGGTTCGAAGAACGATCAGTTCGAGAATTTTTTGATGTTTTCAAGGAATCAACAATAGCCTTATATTATTCAGTCCACGTCAAAGAGCGAGATGATGTATGGACTGTAACTCTTCACGGTTTCTTTCAGGAGCAGATACGTGATTCGCTTGAATCTGGTATGCTTGCAGAATTTAAGGGGAATGTTATTTGAATTAGTTGTGCAAAGGCGATCACATTTGGTCGCCTTTTTAATTTTTTATAGGATTTATGCCCTTTAAAGAGAATGTCTAGATATCCCAGATAGTAGGAGGTTTATTTGATACGTTTTGTGTCGCATGTTACTATTTTGATGTTAACTATTTAGATTTAAAGCTATGGCTGATGCAGCACCATACATCGAAGATGTGGCAAAATACACAGACAGCGTAAATGAAGAGGTGGTAGAAACCTTGGTTAAAAATCTCGCCTCTATCCTCGGCAATGCTGACGCAAAATATGTCTCATGTACAGATGATAGTGAGCTCGATACAGTTCGTACCAATTTTATCGCTAACAAACTTGGTGAGGACGATGCTGAGAAAGCACGCGCAGCAATGAGTGCGGTATGTGATCGAATGAAAGAAGATCGCACAAAGAGTCGTGTGACATTTTATTACCTTGTGGCAGAAGAGCTAGGGGCGCTTGGTAAAATCGCGTAAAACAACGATGGATTGACAGCACGGCTCTAGCGTGCTATAATTGTCTTATCAAGTTCAAAGGGTGAGTGCTCTCGTATGAGGTACTCGCTTTTTGTTTTTCTGTAATTAGGTATCGACAAAAGGGGGTATGGTCCAGTTTCATATAGAAAAGAAAGTAGTCTCACAAAAAGTATCGCTTCTTGAGCGATGGGTTGATGTAGTCCAAAATTATGGGCGGGGGCATTTTGCTGTTTTTGCACTTATCATTGTGCCTTTCTCAACAACCGGTACTGCCTTGCCATTAGAGCGTGCGAGTGCATCACTCGTGGCACAGGAGGCGCGTGAGGAAAGTGGCGTAGAAAACTTAGTGCGCTCAGTTAGTGATCGAGCACTTTTTTTAACAGAGGAGATTGTGTTTGAATTTTCTCAGCCGATTCAAAATGACCTTATTACTCTAACCCTCTATCCACGCACGGCTGTGAAGGAGGAGTGGAGTGAGGATCGGACACGTCTTTCAGTGACACCACTTACACAGTGGCAGCAGGATACTAAATATAGCCTCGCCTTTAATGTGGCGCCGCACACATCATCGGTTATTTATCATTTTCGCAGTGAGAGCCTGCCGCGTATCGCCAAGGAAAGCATTCCAGAAGAGCATGGTTATTTCTTTGCTGAAAAAGATGCATCGATCACACTTCACATGGATCGTGATTTAGAGTCTTATGATTTTAAGGTGATTCCTCGTGTACAACTGCCAATTGCAGTAGCGATGGGGGAGTCTGGTCGTAATCTGCATGTAACCTTCTTGGAGGATCTCGAGGAGCACAAAGATGTGTCATTTGTGCTCTATGCAAAGCATAGGGATGTAAGTGAAAAGCATTTTGCGCCAGTAGAGGAAGTAAAAGTGCGCATGGCAGCGCCGCAGCCAGATGTATGGCCTGTCGATCAGGGTGAGAGAATTGCGCTTCTCGAAAATAGGGTTTTGCCACGTGTCACAGAAGGGAAATATGTGGATATAAATCTCAAAGCACGTGTGACCACACTGTTTGAAGATGGTGAGGTGATACACATGTTTTTTAACTCCCCAGGCGCACCTGAGACACCGACACCTCCTGGAGAATACAGAGTAGAAAACAAAGCGCGACGTGCACTTAGTGCTTCATTTGGTGTGTACCTACCATTTTGGATGGCATTTACGGCAGACGGAAAATATGGTCTTCATGATCTAATCGAGTGGCCTGAAGATCACCCTGAGCGTCCAGAGGGTGTGTACAAAGAGTCAGCTTCGAGTATTGATCGAGCAGTATCACCGGGATGTGTCCGTCACACACCATCACAATCACAAACAATCTACGAGTGGGCGCCCGTAGGTACTCCAGTTATTATTTACTAGACCTTTATGCGACAAAATCAATAAGGATTTTGAGAAGTGCTGTGATGGTCACTGCAAACATAAAGAAGATGATAAAATTGTATGTTGAGTCAGGAGACATATTCTTTTATTTATGTTTTTATAATATCACTAAAAATATAAATCAGAAAATGTTAATATGAAACAAAAGAGATGTTTTCTGCGTATAACCAAGCAAGAGACCGCAAAATAATAAAGCATCATGCCTTTAGAGCCCTCATTGGAAGAACAGACAGATGAAGAGTTAGCAAAGCGTGTGCCGACAGAGGTGCGTGCCTTTGAGGTGATTATGCGCCGATACGAAGATCCGCTTATGCGCTATATTTTCCGCATAACCAATGCATCGCGGGAATCAGCAGAAGATATTCTTCAAGAAAGTTTCCTTAAGGCGTATCAAAATATAAATAGCTTTGACATTTCACTTTCTTTTTCGTCGTGGATATACCGCATTGTATACAATGCGGTTGTCAGTGACTGGCGTAAGCAAAAAGTACGACCTGAGGGTAATGCCGTTACAATCGATGATACATTTATTGACGTCATTATTGCGGAGAGTGATGTGGTAGGCGAGATCGATCGTACATATCTCAAATCCTTTTTGGAAAAGGTATTGGCAGAGATTGACCCTAAATATAGGGATGTACTCGTACTTCGCTATCTTGAGGAAAAAGATTATAAAGAAATTGCGGATATCCTCAAGAAATCTATGGGTACCGTCTCTACACTTATTTCACGTGCTAAAAAAGCACTCAAGAAAGAACTTGAAAAAGAACGTTATAATAATACGTATACACAGGAGTTATGAGTAATAATAATAAAAAGATGCGAGAGGATGTTGCTGCAAGCGTCTTAGAAAAAATCAAGAAAGGGGATGTGACGCCGCGGCCGCTCTGGCATTTTACGCTCTCAAACTTAGCTCTGTGGGCTAGTGGCATATTCTTTTTGATCGTAGGTGCGATTTCTGTGTCACTAATTGTCTTGATTTTAGACCATGGACTGTGGGAGGAGGAGAGTTTGCGAGGTGGTGGTCGCGTGGAGCACGCATTTCGACTGTTTCCATTTTTTTGGCTTGTTGCATTTTTACTCTTTTTATTCGTCGCCGAGTATCTTCTCTCCTACACAAAGAAAGCATATCGCTATTCATTGAGTGTAATCATTAGTGTGTTGTTTGGGGTTAGTGTTGTCTGTGGTTTGCTGCTATACATTTTCGGAGTAAGTCACACGGTTGATCAGCGGTTAGGTAATTCGCTTCCGCAGTATAAGATGGCTGGCGACCGGCTGGGGACAGTTATTCATAATCCTGAGCGAGGACAATTTGTGGGTGTTATACGGGTAGTTTCATCTAATGAAGAACAGATTTTGATCTACAGCAGACATGATGAGAGTAAGTGGCGCATTGACTATAGTAACGCACAATTTAGACCGCCACACTTTAAAGAGCAGCTGCGGCAAGGTCAGCACATCATTGTAAAAGGTGTCTTGGAGGGTAATATGATTAGGGCTGAGCATATTGCGCACCCTAAACTCTCAGAGCGTGTACGAGGTAATGACAAAACACGTCAAAAGCCGGGCGGGCAACTGCGAGATCAAGAAATTAAACGAAGTAATGATCAGTAAAAAAATACGTGATTATCTGAGTAGGAAAATTAGTTATATTCTTTTAATGCTGCTCCATAAGCGTAATCAAGATGATTCACACTAAAAATGTGTTTGAATAATACAATTTTTTGGGATATTATGTGAGTAGAGAGAAAATAATTCTCACATAACTTACTAAGAAGGGAGGTGTTACGTATGAGTGGATTTATGGATTTTGTTCGTGAGCAGGGTGTCGTAGGTTTGGCAGTTGGTCTCGCGATTGGAGCTGCAGCAGGTGAGACAGTTAAGGCAATTGTCGACAACTTCATCAATCCAATTGTAGGCTTTATCCTTGGTGGCACTGACTTGTCAGCGTTATCATGGACAATCATAGAGGCAGCCGATGAGGGTGCACGTGGTCTCACAATTGGTTATGGTGCGATGATTAACTCTGTGATCACACTTCTTGCGGTAGCATTTGTTATTTATTACATCGTCAAGAAGTCAGGGTTAGACAAATTAGACGTAGAAGACGAGGAATAGTAAGGCGCTGCGTCTTTAAGCAAAAAACTACATGTAACAGTGTAGTTTTTTGTTATCTAGAAATATTTAGCATTCTCTTGAGAAAATACGCCTTACCTGTTTATTGTAAAAGTCAGTTATGAGTCATGATATAATTTATGTATTACAAAGTAATTCCAAACAGGGGTGAAATATTTTTCACGGAGTACACTTGCATTTTCTCTTTTAATTTTATTTGCTGCACCTCAGTCAAATGCACAAGAAGTAACGATCTCGACAGTTCATCGAGAGCCTTTTGTGTTCATGGATGAAGATCGTTTTAGTGGATTTAGCATTGATCTGTGGGAGTATATTGTGGCCGATAATAACTGGTCCTATGCAGTAGCGCCTGCTGGGGATTATGTGGAATTGCTGCGGAGTGCTCGTGAGGGCGTTGTTGATGCTGCTGTGGCGGATATTGCTATAACGCCCGAAAGAGAAGAGTTGATGGTTTTTTCTGACCCTATTTTTGAGGGAGGCCTACAAATTGTCGTTGTTGATAAATCATCGTGGGGCTTACTCTTTGATGCGCTGACTTTGGAGCAAGGAGTTGCTCTTCTTGTGCTTTTACTGGGTGTTTTCCTTACTTTAGGTTTTATGATGTGGCTCAGTGAACGACACGATCATAGACGTATTCGCTCTACTGTCGTGCCAGGGCTTGGAGATGCGCTTTGGTGGATGGCAACTCTTGGAGGTTTTGGGCGCGCTTTACCTGTGACACTTTTTGGTCGATTTATACTAATGCTTTGGATGTTTGTAGTAACGGTATGTCTGGCATTGTATGTATCTGTGGTTATGACGTCTCTTGGATCAAGTGATGCGCTGCGCTCTATTGGGTCTTATCATGATCTTAGTAATAAAAAAGTTGGTGTGATTAAAAATTCGATTGCTGATGCTTTTATGCGTGACCAGCAGATTGAAGTTTTGACATATCGCACAGCGGAAGATCTCTTCTTTGACCTTGAAATGGATTTCATTGATGCTGCAGTACATAACGTTCCTACAATTCGCTATTTTAAAGAGCATGAGATTTTTACACGTGACATCATGACGGCGGGGCCGGTGTTTGAGCGGGATTTATACGGATTTGCCTTACCTCAAAGTACTTTATATGTAGAACAAATAAACAAATCGCTGGCCAAGTTGCGTGCAGATGGGACATATGACGCACTTTATCGTAAATGGTTTGGCTTTAGTAACTAAAATTATGTCACAAAAATCCACTAAACACATTGCGCAAATTATAATTGTTATTTGTATTATTTGCGTCGTTAGTAGCATGCTTTTTATTTACTTCGAGCGAGCGCGTGCGATGGCAAAAGACGCTAAGAAAAAAACAGAAATGAGTCAGATGTTTACGTTGATGCAGTTTTATTATGTAGGTGAAAACAAATCACCAATTAACCCAAGGGGTCAAGAATGGTGCGTCATTAATGATCACTATGACGGTAAAAAGTGCATGCAAGAGATTGTAAGGGATGGTTATATTGAAGCAATTGTGCAATCTCCTGACGCGCGTCCTTATCTTTATCATAGTGATGATCAGAAATTTCTGATTGCTTCGCAGATGTCACGTCCTCTCAAACTTCAAGATCAGTGTGAGTTTAGTGATGATCCTCGCGTGTGGTGCAAAGTTTTCTATAAAGAATAGTTTTATCCACAAGCGTAAAACAGCTAAGTCGATATTGCTGTGATATAATTTACACATATAAAAAAGTGCAGATGGAGCCTACAAAAAATAACGCATCAAGGGGGCGTGAGGCCTTGCCATGGCGAGCAAGTGCTGTTTTTTCGTTTTTGATAATTGGTTTTCTTGTGATTGTAGTCGGTTACACACTCGCACGTATTGGTGTGATTGACCGCTGGCTCAATCTTTCGTGGATTGTCTGGCCAGTAGTTACAATCATAGGATTGCTTGGACTTATCGGCGCTACACTGCGGGGTAATATTTTTCCTGGTCAGAGATTGTTTGGTCAAATGCTCTTTCTTTTATCGTTATTAGCACTGCTCATTTATGCTGTGGCGCGAATAGTGTTCGGTTTTGACTATTGTGGTGGTTTTGTACAGAGTCAGACAGCAGTCTTTAGTGTTGGCGGTCTATCTCTTGCGCTTATGATGCTTGGTGGACTCTTAGGTCGCAATATCGGCTTTGGTGCAATTGTGATGAGTGGAGGAGTTTTACTTGGATTGTTTTCTCTCTTTAGTATCTTTTGCACGGTCGCACCGTTAGCTGTAAATGATGGGGGAAGCCGAGCGATTGCAAATAGTGGAGGTGATCTGCAGAATGAGCTTGAAGTATCGCAAGACAAATTGCGAAGTGTTGTAGCGCAGAACATAGCTAATTTAGCTGAATTGGAGCGCCTGCGAGCAGAGGCAGGTATTGCTGGTAATGTTCAAGCGGAAACAGGGGAGGCAGAAGAGGTCACAATAGTGAATAATTTCTTTGGATCAAATGCGCAGGGTGGTGTCAGTGCTCTCGTTGGTGAATTGAGCTGCGGTAATGATGAATTGTTGCTTTATGATGATGGTTGGGAGTGTGTAGACTCAGAGGATTTTCTTGAAGACGCTGATATTGTTTCTGGTGCGGCAGAGGTTACATCACTAATTGCGGGCAACCGTATAGGAGTCTATGAGGATGAAGACGGCAATACTTTCGATATCAATGAAACGATCACAACACTTAGAGATAATGGCGACGGCTCTTTTACGTACATAAATGAATCAGGCGGTGAGATTACCTTCACTGAGTCACTTTCTCAAGTTATTGGGACAATTGCTGGTAACCAGATTGGCACATATGTAGATGAGGATGGTAATACATTTGCAATTAATGAGTCTATTACGGCATTAGCTGATAATGGAGATGGCACTTTTACATTTACTCATGAAGATGGGGGGACATCTACGATTGATACAGTCTCTTTTGATGTCGTTACTTCTGTGGTAGATAATAATGATGGCACTTTTACATTCACTGATGAAAATGGGGATGAGACTATTATTTCTATCGCTAATCTCGAGACTCTTACGTTATTAACAAACACGATTTC
>JAHDCW010000026.1 GCA_020629675.1 Minisyncoccota bacterium
GCCAATGTTATTGACAATGTTTTGTAGAAAAAATGATGCATATCTTTTTTTGAACCGCCTCATATAAAAAAGACGGTTAAATTTATTTTTATATTTTAATTTTCTCATGTTTATCTAAATCAGACCAATAAGTTGTCCACAACTGCTTACTCACCAAATAAAAAGAAGTCTTGCTTTGATTTTATTTGTTTTTTCCTATACTATAGACGACATGAAAAAACCTACATACACAGACATCACACACGACAAGAAAAAGAATTATCGCATCGATAGTGCGGGCAAGCATGTCTTTTTTCTCTATAATCGCTCCGGTGAGCTAAACTTTACCGTAGCGCACCCCAAGGCACGACTTTATGTCTTTGGCCTTTATGAGGGTGCGAAAAATGAAAAACTAAAACTCTCTACCACACAAAAACACACCGTACCAGGAGCAAAAAGCACCATCCTCATCAAGGGTATCTTTAGAGACCGCTCCTCCTTTAATTTTGATGGCATCATCAAACTTGATCCCAAAGCACAAAAAACAGAAGCTTTCCTGGAAAATCGAAATCTCCTTTTGAGTGACAAAGCTCGCGTCACAACAGAACCAGCACTAGAAATTTATCCAGATAATGTAATCTGCACACACGCAGCCACTGTCTCTCAGATTGATCCAGAGCATGTTCACTACTTACAAACACGTGGAATTGATCCTCAGGAAGCCCGCAAAGTGCTCACACAGGGCTTTATAGACGATTTGATCACGCAACGTGATGATTGCTAGCTTCTGACGATAAAATAATACTTGCTACACAAAACAAAAAACCACCTCTTGAAGAGGTGGTTTTTAAAAGTAAAATGATACTATTGCATCATTTTGTCATCTTCAGAGTCATCTTGCATTGCCTCGCCTGCTTTTTCCATAGCATCACCAGTCGCCTCCATAGCCTCACCAGTTGCATCCATTGCGGCATCTGCAGTCTTTTCCATAGCGTCACCAGTTGCCTCAACAGCATCTCCCGCCATTTCGCCAGTTGCTTTTGCAGCATCCATCGCAGCGTCTCCAGTAGCCTCCATAGCATCACCAGTTGCCTCAACAGCATCTCCCGCCATTTCGCCAGCATCTTTAGCTGCATCAACAGTCGTATCAACGACAGCTCCTGCTGCATCACCAGTTACCTCTGCAGCTTTTTCCACTGCTTCTTGTGCGCCACACCCTGCAAGTACGAGCACAGCCGCAAGCGCGAAAAATGAATAGTTCTTCATAAGAATCTATTAATGTAATTATGGTACCTATCATACCACAAACCGCTTTTTAAAGCACCAAGTGGAAAAGCTACTCAAAAAGTGAAAGATATGTTCCGTAACCCTGCTCTTCTAAATCTTCCTTGGGCACAAAACGAATTGCTGCAGAGTTTATACAATGTCGAATGCGATCATTTGATTCTGGACCATCTAACAAAATATGTCCAAGATGCGAGTCAGCTACTGCACTACGCACCTCTGTACGTCTGACAATTAACTTGTAATCATCATGCTCCGTGACGGCATCCCCCTTAATCGCCTTTAGAAAGCTTGGCCATCCCGTGCCGGAGTCAAATTTGTCTGTAGAGGAATATAAGGGCTCGCCTGAAATGATATCTACATAAATACCTTCTTTTTTATTATCCCAGTACTCATTGTGAAATGGACGCTCTGTTCCCTCTTCTTGTGTGACCCTATACTGAATATCAGTTAATTTTTCGCGAAGCTCTTGCTCTGTTGGTTTGGTAAATTTTGTATAGTCTATATCAAATAATTTATTATCGCGACCTGGTGTATAGTAAGGATTTTTTGAAGCACTCTCTTTTCCATTGTGATTTTGCGCCTTTTTAAGGCCGTCACCCCAGTATTTTGCGATAAAATCATTGCGCCCTGATCCATTGCGATAAAACGTGTAACGTCGCGGATTTTCCCTGTGATAGTCCTGGTGATAATCTTCTGCCACCCAAAATGCACCAAATTCCAGGATTGGCGTAACTACCTCTCGCCCCTCGAAAATATCTTGCGAAACCAATGCCTCTTTTGATTTTTGAGCAGCTGCTTTCTGAATAGCTGTGTGGTAATAAATTGCAGACGTATATTGGTTACCTCTATCACCAAATGATCCACCCGCATCAGTAGGATCTGTGTGACGCCAAAACACATCAAGCAGCTGCTCATACATCACAACTTGTGGATCATAGTAGACCTGCACCGCCTCACGATGTTTAGTTGCACCGCCACTCACTTGATTATAGGTAGGATTCTGAATTTCCCCACCCGTATAACCGCTAATCACCTCCACAACACCATCTGTTTTTTCAAAGTCAGACTCCGTGCACCAAAAGCAGCCTCCAGCAAATGTCGCTACCTCATACGCGCTAAAGTCACCTGTAGTCGCAGTGCGTACACCCGTATTGCTTTTGCGCTGATTGTGCCATGTGTAGATAAATACCCCAACGACAACACCACACAAAAGAAAAATAAATGTTTTCATATCATTAATTTAAGACTATCCTAATTATAGCAATAAAAATAAATATGTAAAGTTAACTTTACTTTATCCTCCTCAAACACCTCTCCAAAAAAATAGTACTTAGCAAGAAAAAAAGCTGCCACTCATACAGTAGCAGCCTTATATACTAAGAGCAGATCTCTATAAATAAAAATGAGGTCAAGCTATACCAGTTTGTAGGAAGGCTTTTACATTGATACCACAAACCACCGGGTGACAAAACGAAGCTATGCATCGACCCTGCATCGCAACCCACTCTTGGCGACGCAACTAGCTTGAGTTCTGCAAAAAAGTTTGCATCAAATCTCTTTAGCTCTCGAACAAAGGAGAACAACTCTTCTTTTGTGGCGCCTTTGTAGCGATTTTTTTGTAGACCAATTTTCTTAACTTGAGCAGATGCATGATTTGATTTCAAGACGAGAAAAACCCCCCTCAAGTGGGTATTTCCCAACTGATTTCCCACATCATCCTGCGACATACTCTCGTAGGAAATTTGATCTGATTTAAAATCCCCTGAACCCAAACTCATACTCCAATTGGCATCATAAAGCAGATAACCCTCAGATTCTATCTTTTTTCGAATCATGATCGTTCCACAAAACGATCGTCATAGATAGAGTAAGAACCAAGACAATTAACAGCCAATGCTGAAGAGCAGGAGCTTAGCTGAGACCAGGCTTCTCGCATTTTCTTATGATGTATATCAACCTGCACCTCAATCAAAAATTTATACTCCCAATTTCGTCCAATAATTGGTATGGGATAAGCTAAGGCAACATTAATATTATACTCTGCAAATATAGAAAGAACTTGATTCAATCCACCTGAGCTATTGCGATCTAGGGTGATTAAAAAGCATGACATACAACCATCCTTGTTTATCACTTTCCTATTCGAAGGACCTACAACCCAAAAGCGAGTTTGATTATTAGGGTCATCCTCTACCGAATCATCCCCCACAGACTTAAGCTTATACAAAGAACCACATTCACGCGAGCAAAGCGCAGCCACACCTTCATCCTGCAACGCCGCTTGAGCGGCTTCATCAGTTGATCCCAAAACATCTACCACAACACCCTCTTTTTTAGAAAGAGCGATAAAACCACTAGCCTGATTAATCGGAGATGGGTGAGACACAATTTTTTGTATCCGCGATCCCACCTTTTTTTGCATGCAAAAGAGCCTAATGTCTTCCACATATTCACCACAAACACTAACGCCATACAACGAGTGGCACTCGTCAACTTTCCGCACCGTGCTATGCACGATACCGTCAGTGCTATTTTCAATCGCAACAACACCATAATGCACCGTGTGGCGACCTACCGCTTCTAAAACATCGCCATGTGTAGGAAAAGGCAGATACTCAATATCCTTTTCCTCACTTACATCAAAGGGACTGCCATCTTCAAAAAACTTCACCGCAACAGAATAACCAAACGTTCCTCTGCCTGGACCTAAATATCCAATCTTCATTTTGCGTACCTCTTTTTTAAACAACAAGAACGTAGCTGCATCGCAACAATTAATGTCACGCCAGCAAACACCCAACTTAAATTATAAAATAAAACTAACTGGAGAGATAGGTCTGCAACAACTGATTCTTAAGCAATGCACTATACTCTTCACCCAAATCTCCCCCAATCTGAATAGCGATTTCTTCTGTAATAACTCCCTGTGAAGCCAGCTTAGAAATATGAGGCATAACAACCAAAACCTCTTCAACACTCAAAGGCACCGACATCTTTTGCGCAATCTCTTTAGAGGTCTCTAGATAGAGATTTTGCTCACGCCATGCTATATGATCCAAAATCGCTTGTGCGTCATCGTGAGTAATATGCTCACTATCTAAATTGCCAAAATTTGTCATTTTCCACGTATGACGAATAACCCCTAAAATACCTAACTTTTCAATTACATCAGCATCGTGCACAATCTTTGCTTCAAGTGATGGAGGCACCTCTGTTCCCTCATGAAATGCCACACACTCGCACACCCTCTGTAAATCAGATTGACTCAAATCAACAGTCTGCAATATATCAGAAATAATTTGAAAGTTTTTTTGCGGATTATAATCATCACCAGTTGGAAGCGCTGTATCATGCAGCCACGCTCCTGCCTCTACAATATCGACGTCACCCCCCTCTTTCCCCTGAAGGAAAAGTGCTAGTTTTACAACGCGGAAAAGGTGTTGGTTACCTTTTGACTTCCCGCCAAAAGAAGAATTATGATCTATATCAATACCGATTTTTTTTATTTTCTTTAACAAAAATGGATTAATGGCCATATTGATTGTATATAATTAATTTAGAGCGCTCTCCTGCTTTGCAAGAGAGCGCCGATTCTTTTCTTTATCAGCACTCACCCTCTGTCTGCTGGTGATACTAGCCGAGCATTCTCTCTATCATCAAATGCCTCAAACAAACTTTCGAAATCCCTGTAGAGTTTCAACGATTGTTCTGTTGTGAGCATGTGACCTTGGCGTGGATTTTCTTCAAGCCTCTGCTTCACCACCTCAAAGGGGCAGGTTACATGAATCCACTCCACATACAGACCTCCGCCTTGCAACTTTTCCATCATCTCAATTCGCAATGCACGAATATGAAATATTTCCTCTAAGACAACTCCACTAAAATCTTCCTCCTCACGTGACAGTCTCAAAATTTCATCAGCGGCAACATTATAGTATGCACGACGAACATCAAGTCCATCTATTGAATCATTCGAAGATTGACCACTGATAACCTTGTAGTCATCCATATCAAGGTGGCGCAAGCAACCACCTGAATCTTCAACTAATTTTTTTGCTAGGGTGGTTTTACCGACACCTGGCAGCCCTGCAATTAACTTAACTATTTGCATCAATCAATCCCCTCTATGAATTGCAAGATAGACCTCTTAAAATGTACAAAAAAACCGACGCAATGTCGGGGTTTAATTTCACAATACTCAAAAACCGACATTACATGCCCTCTAGATTTGAATAATATCTTACATAAAAATTAAACATGATTTTAGTATAACAAAATACGAATTGTAAATCAAACTGAAATCACATAGAGTCTGAAAAATTAAAACTCACCCTTAGAGTAAGAGTGAGTTCCTATAATGCGTATCGCATAAGATTTATGCGTTACGTATATAGCTAGCTGTCGGCTGATAGCCTCCACACACGGAACCCGTTTGGTTGCCTGAAATAGTTGATCGTGTGTATAACCCGGGCTGATCTGGCAAAGACCCACTTTCACTAAGTGCAACGGCGTGTATCAGTTTACGCAGCATGATGTAACAAACAGCGCCAAGTAGTAATAACATAATACCTTTTAGGAACATGACCTAACTCCTGCAGATTATTGAAGTCGAGCTAAGTATACCATGAAAATATTTCGCACACTACATATTTGCGATCAACAATTCGATTGCAACCGAAATCTTTAACTACACCTCCTCCTTTTCAAACATCATGTAGTACACAGTAGGTATAAAGAAGAGCATAATCGTCCCAGAAAAGATAAGTCCTGAAATAATTGCTCCCCCTAGACCTTGCCACACCGGCTCTGATAAGGTGATTGGCAGCAGCCCCACAATTGTCGTCATCGAACTCATCATAATCGGATCGAGTCGGCTTGCAGCCCCATCAACCACCGCATCATCAAAAGAAAGTCCCTGAGCACGGTTTTTGTTAATCTGATCGATAATAATAATTGAGTTATTAATCACGATCCCAAAGAGTGCAAGCACACCAATTAAGGCTGGAAACGAGAGTGGCATACCTGTGAGCGCAAAGACGAAGAATACACCTGAGATCGCAGGTGGAATCACCAAGAGAACAATAAACGACTTTCGATAAGAGTTCAAAAGAATGATCAAGGTCAAAAAGATGAGGATCAACGCCAAAACCATAGCCTGCAAAATTGAATTTGTGGACTCTTGGCTTTCTTCATTGGCGCCGCCTGTTTGCCACAGATAACCAATTGGTAGATTGAGGTCTGTATCAGCAAAGGTGGCGACCTCACGATTAATCGCACCAACATCTTCACCGTCATTAACGCCTGCCTCTACAGTGAGAACACGGTCTCCACCCTCGTGATTGATTTGCGTAGGGTTAGTCACAAGCTCAAAGGTACCGAGTGCCCCAAGTGGCAACTGGAAGCCATCAGCAGCAGTCACGGTAAGAGTTTCAAGGTTTTCAAGTGCGGCACGATCCTGACTTGTCCGTACGACAATATCGCGTTCATCCGTCAAATCATCAAAGGTGATATCCTCTTCAATCTTCACACCATTACCAAACAGACTCATCGCGCTCGCAATTTCTCCACGCGTAACACCTTGTGCATTCATGATCTGCTCATTGGGCACAAAGGAAATTTTTGCAGTTCCTTCGAGAACTGATTTTCGCGCATTGGTCACGCCCGATGTCTCATTGAGGTATGCAATCAGCTCATCAGCTTTTTCATTGAGGACAGACAATTCATCACCAATCAACTTCACTGTGATATCGGCACCCGCTGGCGGACCAGACCCAATCTCAGCGACGCGAATTGTGCCAAATGGATACTGCTGTACAAATTCAGCATTGCGGAAATCTGCAACAATCTGCTGCGAAGAAATCGTACGCTCCTCACCTGGCGTAAGATCAACTGTAAATAGCGTATCGTTTGAACCTCCTCCTGTCGGCGCACCCTCAGAGCTTACCCCGAAACCTACCTGCGTCTGAACTCTGATAATTTCATCAGTGATAAAAAGCTGCGGCAGTACCTCCCGCGCTCGTTCGAGTGATGCTTCCGCACGCGTCCCTTCTGCGAGCTCCAGATGCATATAAAACTGATCTTGATCCTCCCCTGGGAAAAACTCACCTCGCACCAAACCAAAAGCGACAAGAGATACTGAAAAAATAAAGAAAAGCGCAACCATCGCGACGATCCGTCGGCGTCCACCCTTTTTTAGAATCATCCGCGTGAGTACACGGCGATAAACTCTCTCGATGCGCCTCGCATCGATAAATCCATTAGACATATCATCCCCAAATCGTCGTCCTGTTTTTTCATAGAGACGTTTAATGCTACGACCCAAAGCATGCACCACATCACGCATGATATAAAGTGTGATAAAAATCAAGAGGAAAAGGACTGGCAGAACCAAAAGCCATCCCCACCCAGGAATTGATATGCTAAATCCGGATAAAATACCCTGAACGACAAAGATGCCCAGGATGCCGCCAAAAATTGTCAAAAAGAAACGCACACGCCGTGGCATACTGATCTCAAAGAGCCACACCATAAGTGGCAAAATAATCAAAAATCCGATCGCCACTGAGGCTACTAGCATGGACGATACAATAATCGGTATCGGCTTAATATACTCACCTATAATTCCCGTCGCCAAAAGAAGTGGCACAAATGCCCACACAGTCGTAAGTGTTGTCACACTCAGTGTCACGAGATAATCCTTCCACACAAGGAGACCAGCTTCACGTGCGTTAAAGCGACCGCTGCGATAGTATTTCGTCATCGCACTCACAACAACAATCGTAACATCCACGAGAAGACCAAGCGCGAGCAAGAGTGAAAAAAGGGACAAGAAGTTAATTGAAATCCCCGTAATCTGCATAGTAATAAATGTCGCCATAAAGACGAGTGGGATGCTCAGCGCAGCCACAGAAGCTTGGCGCACACCTACAAAAAGAAGGAGCACTAAAAATACGAGACCAACCGTAATCGAAAGGTTGCCAACAAGATCTTGAAATTGCTCTTCAATATCAGTATTTGTGTTGGCGATTTCTATAAATGAAAAGTTGCTATTTTCAGCAAAGAAACGCTCCATGACAGACTCAACTCGTGTCGTCACATCTGAGATCTTGGCTCCGATAGTGCGGTAAACATCAATTGTTGCAACACCCTGAGTTACCCCATCTGGTGTTGTCAAAAGTGAGGGCACGTTACCCGGCACCGGCGCCTCCATAACCATTGCTATATCTCCTAGCGTATACTGTACGCCATCTTGCCTAAAACGTACTTGACGCACATCTTCGAGAGTGTACACGCTACGATCAATCGCTAGTCCAAATAATGACGTCTCCGAGCGCGCAGAACCCGTCGGCAATGACTTTAGACTCGCAGATAAAGCGTCCTGGATTGTACGCACATCGATACCGAGCGCCGCTCTTTTTTGCTCGTCAATGACAATCTGGACCTCTTGTGTTGGCACACCAGAGAGTTCGATACGGTCAACAATGCTAATTTCTTCTAAGCGATCAGAAAGTGTCGCCATCAGCCGCTCACGTGATGTCGCATCAGCATCGCCAATAATCGCATAACGCAAAATCGGCTCATCCTCAAAGTCGACGAGGCGCACCACGGGTGTCGTAGCATCTTCTGGCAATTCACCGATCGCGCTCACAGCATCACGCACATCAGCCATGGCAGTAATCTGATTTATACCACTCAAAAATTGAAGTACGACTACTGCAGATCCAGCACTTGCCGTACCAGTCATCGTATCGACACCATCTATGCTCTCGAGCTCATCTTCGAGCGGATCAAGCAATAGCTGCTCTACATCCTCAGGCGTAGCACCAGGCAAAACAGAAGAAACAGTAACGATTGTTATATTAATTTCAGGTGCTAATGTACGCGGGAGTGTGATGTATGATGATATACCTGCTATCACAAGTGAGCACAACAAAAGGACTACCAACCGCATGTTGGTTACATACCCCGATAACATCCTACCAAAATCAAGTGGGTTAAAAGTAATTTTAGAAATGTAAGATCCCTCGTCGCTGTTTTTTGGTGATTTATCAGTCATAAACCTCGCTATTCATTAATAATAGAAATAGCAGACCCGTCCACCACAGTCCTCTCGAGGATTATCAGATCACCAGCACTCAATCCTTCACGGACCTCGACGAGGCCACCGATCACATCACCAAGAATCACATTACGTGAACGTGCTCGATCATCCTCAACCACAAATAGGATTGCATCATCATGCGAGACCTGTACCGCATCGAGTGGTATCAGCGCACCTTCCGCACGCGTCAGTGGCAATATAATCTCCACTACCATACCATCATAAAAATTTTGTTCTTCGTCTTCCAGTGCGAAGTGAATTGTGTATGCCTCCGCCTTGGTTGGCAGCTGTGAAACATGTGACGGGATCGCACGGACCTCAGACCCATCAGCGAGTATGATGCGAGCCGTCTGACCTGCATCTATATACTCCGCCACGGATTGTGAGATATTTGCCTCAATAGCCACGTCATTACCCACACCTCGCACAACCGCCAAGGGCGTCCCAATATTAACCGCATCACCAGTATCTACAAAAACTTGCTCCACAACACCAGCCATCGGCGCGGTTGGATAAAAACGAGATAGATTTATAGCCGCCTGCTGTTGACTGAGTCGTGCCTGCTCACGTGAGAGAAGTGTATTTTCACGATCAATCTTGAGCTGATTGCGGGCTGTGCTATGGCGATCATTTTTTGCCTTATAGCGATCGAGCTCGTTGTCGATAATTTTATTATTACGGCGCAAAATCTCCTCTTGTGACGCGAGAGACTGGTCAGCGATACGCTTGTTAATCAGAGCGCTATTAGCACCACTTACCGTCTCCGAGAGTACTGCGATCCGACTCCCCATCTCCACACGCTCACCCTCTACCACGGGTAGCTGATATACAAACCCACTTGCCGCTGCATTGATCGTCATCGTTCCTTGGTGATCAACACTTCCATAGACAACTGTTTGTTTTTGATCAGAAAAGCGGACAATTTCTACAGGAATGACATTTTCAATAATTGCAACACCCTCCTCTTCTGCAGGCTTGCGAGTATCATTGAGGATGTAGATCAAACCAAAAAAGAGCGTAAGTAAAAGCAAAAAGCTCACAAAAGGAAATCGCATCAAGAGTCCAAAAAAAGCATGTGGCGCGCGCATAAGGTTTATCTAACAATATAAAAAATTTAACTCTATATTTTACTATAATAGAGCATTTTCGTCAACAATTTTAATTGCTCACAAATCCCCCTTTTGCCCTAGATCTTCACTATAGCAAACCTGTTGATTTTGCATAGACAAAAAACTCGCCACACTTTCACGTGGCGAGCACTAATTTGATGCTATGTCAATCACATAACACTACATAAACCTGGTGACCATCAGAAGGTTCTGCGATAATACTTTTATTGCCATCCTCATCTAGGCCGATGACAGAAATATTTAGCTCAACAGTTGTACCACCACCAAACCTCTTAACTAAGTCCTCCACAGCAACAATTGCCACAGCTGGTCCACCCACCTCAGCATAACTGTCAAGATGTTCCCCTGAGGCAACGTAATGATACTGATCACTGCCCACAGCGCGAGCTCTGACGGCAGAAAAATATCGATGAAGCCCACTCAACTCCTCATTTTGTGAGTAATAATACTCAGCCTTCATTCTGACACCTTGAACGTTCTGAGGGTGACAGCTCTGATGAGTAGTTCCCGTCAGAGCAACAGGATCAAAATTAGCATGATCCCGCCAATTGCTCCCCATCCACACCTGCGGGTTCTGAAAGCCTTCTGGCACCTCCGGAAGGTATTTTAACAAAACTGCATCGGCGCTTAAGTGATGTGGCGCATAGTTAAAATCAATACCTTCTAGATCTGAAAGATCACCACTGACAAAAGTATGAGCATCTCCCTCGCTAGACGATGGTCCGAGATCACATGCACTTAGTGCACATGACATAAAAATGACACAAATAAATCTAGTAAAAAACATCTTGACCCTCCTTTGGGCAAAGTAAAGAAAAGAACAACATTGAGTTACTAATTTATAATATTATTTTAAAAATGTCAAGATGAAATCAGAAGTTTTACTCCATTAAATATAAAATTTTCGCTTATACTATGATGTTGGCTCTTTTTGTGTGCGCACCCAACTCACCAACTACAATACCCCAACTAAGGCACTAACATTATTGCAGCGGCCACTTTATCTGAAACTCGAGCTCCTCTTCTTTTTTGCCACGCTCATGCTCGAGGCTAATCTGAGCGTCTTGAGGCACTGTAAACCGTTCATTTGCTACTTGAATGCGAAACGGCTTTCCAGACTCGATCGCATCCGCCCAACGTCGCAACTTCGCTGCAAACTGTTTGTTAGAATAAATTTTTTCTATATCTCTTTTCTTTTTGCGCATCATAAATACCTTTTTATTTTTACGCTTATATCATAACATGAAAAAGCCACACATCTGGATCGATATGTGGCAATTTTACTTAATTTATTTTTGGATCTCCCTCCAAATCATTGTAAGAAATCGTTTCCAGCGCTCTTACAGCGTACCCCCCGCCTCGCCCTGTCTTTTAGTAGAGACCACACCTGTCCCTTGACAGGTTGTGCATTCCCTTGTAGGTTGTCCATCTGGACAAATAGGACAACGCCTAAATTCATCAGCCGACCTCTTCACACCCTTACCATCATGAGCTTTGCGCGCCATTATTAAGACTCTCTTTTTTAAGCAAATAATATTGATATTTAGCACTAAGTAATAATATTGTCAATACATATTATTTGACAAATATATTTTTTTATGATTATAATTAAATAACTTTCACAAGAGGAAATAAGCATGAGTGCACTAAGTGTGGGAATATGGAATGTGACAGTTCTTTATACAGCAATAGGCATTGCAGGTATCGTTGTAGCAAGTCTTGTCCTAGCAACGGCTTATACGACATGGGAAGCCTATAGGACTAAAGTAAAGCGATTGCAATGAAATTAAAACAAAAAGGGCTTGAGATAATAAATCCAGGTCCTTTTTTTAATTCATAAAAATCAAATTATACCGCGCATCATAAGATTTGAAACTAAATAAGAACGCTATCAAAAAGTCTCAAAAACTAAAGAGATAATATTATTTTAACTAGATAGTGAAATATACACACACTTCTTCGATGAAGCAGTTAATGTTATAGTTGAGTCGAAATGTTCTTTGGAGAAAATAATGATCATCAAACTATTTCTCGCTTTCATATCGTTTTACTTGCTGTATGCATCAATGTACTTCTTTTCCAAGAAGCTAAAAAAGAGATTTAATCAACATCAAGCTGACTACAAAGAAGCAACGCGAGATATAAACCATAAAATCAATGTTTGGCTTGGTCAGGTCTATGCCCTGCGCGCAAAAGAAAACAATCAAAGAAATCAACAGCTCTCTAAAACTCTTTACAGGCAAGGCGAGACCTACCTCACAGAAAAAGAAAGAATTGCCGAGGATTTTACTATACCCATCCATGATTATACAACTGTCTTTTTTGCCACTGACTGGCATGACCGATGGATCCATGACGATCGACTCACCCTTCTCAAAACATCAGATAGACATCTTGATCAGTAGCACCCACTTAAAAATCCGCCTGCGCAAGCGCAAGCGGATTATTTTTTATTGGCGTAATGGCAGTATGATCGCCACTCCCCCCAAGGTGACTGGCACTTCCTCATAAATCATTTCATCCAGCTGACCATCCCAAACCTTCTTGACCTCATAGTGACTCAACTTAAATCCCCGCACCATCCCGATTGCTACTGGAATACCTCCATCACAATAACAGACAGGACTGCCGGAGTCACCCTTCTTTATTTTGGTAGTGATGAAAAAGGTTGGGTCATACTCAGGTGTGACAGCGTAAACCTCATTTGTCACTCTGCCTTTTTTTAGCTGTGCCTGATCACTCTCAGATGAGAATCCTCCAGAAATTACACGAGTACCAACTAAGCCAGTGTGATAAATTTCAGTTTTCAATACTGGAAAATCCCTAGGGCAAATAGCTAGCAATTTCACGACATCTTGCCCTAAATCATTTTTTCTAAATATCTCCAAGATCTCTTGCTGACTTGCAACATCGATGCGTCTCGTATTTGCAACTTCGAAAAACCCATGCCCCGTCGTGTAGATATGGCAAATACCTCCCTCATTTTTTACCACAAAACCAGAAAAGCGACTTTTCTCACCTTCACTGTCAACAGTTGTAATTTCAACCAAAGAGGCTCTTATACTTGACTCACACCCACCTCCAAAAAGAGCGCAGCTAGTAACCGCAAAACTTAAAAGAACAACAATCAAAATTTTCATTAGAAAAACCTCAAAAGTCTGGATTTTATATTTTTAACATATTTTATTTAAATTGTCAATTAATAACTAGTTTATTGAGACTCTTAAAAAACATGTCATAATTTATATATAAAAGGCGACCTATCTTTAATAGGTCGCCTCACAAACTTAAGTCATCACTCCATTCTTGCTATTCTTAGCAATAGCGAGTCACAATTACTTCCAATACCTGCGGCACGCTTTAACCTCGCTGCAAACACCTACGCAGAAAATCAACTAACTCATCATCCAAATAGTTGTCGACAGCTTGATACCAGCAACAGCAGATTGCAAATTTTCTTCCCACTCCATCGTCCAAGTATGCATTACACTTAAACTCCTTGTTGTAATAAGATAGTAGCTTGTTCTCTAAGTCTTTGCTCATCAGTCTTGCGCAACGACTCTCGGGTGATATTCGGATTATCCGGATAAGAAAACTTTAATTCCCCATAGGCAAAATTAATCCTCTGTACACTTCTATCTTCATCCGTCATTTCTGGTAGTCTTTTTAACAACTCTCGAATTATCTGTTGATGTGTCATACACAAACCTCTTTCATTTTTAAAGAAAATAAACCATTGCAATCCTAACAGATTAAAAAGGTAACGTCCAACTTGGCTCAACCTGCAAACCACCCCATCTTTTTTTACATTCAAAGCTGTACACATTCCTACGAGCAGCTTTACTGAAAAAAAATAAAGACGCAGATATACTCGCGTCTTTTTTCATGAACACTCACGATGCCCTTACGGAAGATAGCCTCCTGCGTAGCCACGTTTTGGCACACCGAAGATTTCCTTCAAATTTTGCCCTGGCCCCCAATCACTAATAAAATAATCAACGGTTTCGGGCTTCAAAACCCCAAATAGGCGCAGACTCCTCCTCTTTGATCGATAATTTATACAGTCATACAAAACCGCTCCCCCTCGTTGAGAGATAACTGTTCTCATTATCAGAAGACCAGGATCGTACTGAGTATAAAAATGTTTTCCCAGCTTGTAAACAACTTGCCCATTTAGAATTATCGTTGAGGCGAGGTCAAAGGCATCTCTATAATATTCAGTAATTTCCTCCAGGCTTGTGGCACAAATATCACTGCCACACATTATCTCCTTGTTACTCAACTCAAGAACCTCACTCGCCTCCACCCCTTGACACAGACCAGCTAAAGCAAACTGAAAACAATGGTCCATGGCCGCGTACAGATAGTCTTCAGATTTCGGCATTTTACCCAGAAACCTCAGAAGTTGACCAAGTGAGGAGGCCTCAAAATACCGCTCATACCCCATATCATAACCATAATCTCCAGGTCTATGATGATCTATAACTTTAAATGGTTGAGTTCCCGTTACACTACATTCCACAAAAATGATTTCATGCCCGCGATAGGACAGCAGGTCATTATCAGCTATATATGCTGTGCGTGGACTACATCTTTCTCCTTGGTGCTCACCGTAGATAAACTCGTAGTTAAGCTCCTCTAGCCAAGACTCCATACGTCGCATCTCAGGGTCATCAGCTCCTAATACAAAAACACTTTTTTGCATGGTATTACCCCTTTTTTAAGTAAATTTACATTTAAAAGTACACCGCACCAAATTAGCACATATAAATAAAATTGTCAATTTTGAGCTAGTAAATCATCCTAAATACCCACAATACGGATGTAAAATAAAAAACATGTACACTGTCTTGGCGGCGACCTACTTTCACCCGAAGGCTATCATCGGCGCGAATGGGCTTAACTACTGAGTTCGAAATGGGATCAGGTGTACCCCCATTGCAAGGACCACCAAGACACTATACATGTTTAAATGTTCCAGAATAAATCTGGTAGTGCAAAATTGTATTTTTTATAATACTCCAAGAAAACTGTTCTTACCACTACGGCAAATGCAATTATCATATTGATCATACGTTTCTCTTAATTGCCAATGTCATTTATACGAAGATAAAGACAAGAGAAAAATGTTAATGATACATTAGTACTTCTCGACTCAACGCCTCACAGCGCTTTCATCTAAAGCCTATCAACCTAGTCATCTTCTAGGGCATCTGTGCCTCATCTTGAGCAGGGCTTCCCGCTTATATGCTTTCAGCGGTTATCCACTCTGAACATAGCTACTCGACAGTGCTCCTGGCGGAACAGCCGATACACCAGAGGTTCATTCTTTCCGGTCCTCTCGTACTAGGAAAGACATCTCTCAAGCACACACGCCTACAGCAGATAGAGACCAACCTGTCTCACGACGGTTTGAACCCAGCTCGCGTACCGCTTTAATTGGCGAACAGCCAAACCCTTGGGACCTGCTCCAGCCCCAGGATGCGATGAGCCGACATCGAGGTGCCAAACCGCGCCGCCGATGTGAACTCTCAGGCGCGATCAGCCTGTTATCCCCGGAGTACCTTTTATCCGTTGAGCGATATCCCGTCCATGAGGAGATACCGGATCACTAAGGCCTGCTTTCGCACCTGTTCGACCTGTCGGTCTCACAGTCAAGCTCCCTTATGCCTTTGCACTCTGCGGCTGGTTTCCAATCAGCCTGAGGGAACCATCGCGCGCCTCCGTTACTTTTTGGGAGGCGACCGCCCCAGTCAAACTGCCCACCAGACAGTGTCCCCGGCGAGGATAACTCGCCTGGGTTAGAAGCCCAGAACAGCCAGGGTGGTATTTCAAGGATGACTCCACCGGAACCGCAATCCCAGCTTCTTCGTCTCCCACCTATCCTACGCAGACTGTCCCGAGCTTCACTGCCAAGTTGCAGTAAAGGTTCACGGGGTCTTTCCGTCTTGCCGCGGGTAGAGGGTATCTTCACCCTCAATACAATTTCGCTGAGTCACTGGCCGAGACAGTAGGGATGTCGTTACGCCATTCGTGCAGGTCGGAACTTACCCGACAAGGAATTTCGCTACCTTAGGACCGTTATAGTTACGGCCGCCGTTTACTGGGGCTTCGGTTCGAAGCTTCGCTAATGCTAACATCTCCCCTTAACCTTCCAGCACCGGGCAGGCGTCAGACCCTATACGTCATCTTGCGATTTCGCAGAGTCCTGTGTTTTTAGTAAACAGTCGCAACCCCCAGTTCTCTGCAACCCCCGTTTGCTCCGGACGAACGCCTTCACAAATAGGGGCACACCTTCTCCCGAAGTTACGGTGCAATTTTGCCGAGTTCCTTAGCCAGTGTTCTCTCACGCGCCTTGGGATACTCACCCCGCCCACCTGAGTCGGTTTGCGGTACGGTCACCATTGGGCTCCATGCGCAGCTTTTCTTGGAAGCCTGGAATCACCGAGTTATGGGTCCGGAGACCCCCTCATGACATCTCGGCATAATGACATCGCGTTTGTGGCTATCGCCTCCTACGTTGTCTGCCTACATGCTTGAACTAACTAAACCAAACAGTTAGATCGGCCTATCCTTCTCCGTCACTGCTCATTTCAACGCCTTCATGGTGGTGCAGGAATATTAACCTGCTTTCCATCGCCTACCCCTTTCGGGCTCAGCTTAGGGTCCGACTAACCCTGACGTGGATGATCCTTCCGTCGGAAACCTTGGGCTTACGGCGACAGGGCTTCTCACCCTGTTTATCGCTACTCATGCCTGCATAAGCTCTTCTCAAGGCCTACAGCGCTCCTCGCGGTACACCTTGTATCTCCTTGAGAATGCTCCGCTACCACTTTGAATTCACAAAGTCCGAAGCTTCGGTACTAGACTTAGCCCCGTTACATTTTCGGCGCAGGTTCGCTCGACCAGTGAGCTATTACGCTTTCTTTAAAGGGTGGCTGCTTCCAAGCCAACCTCCTGGCTGTCTGAGCGCTCCCACATCCTTCAACACTTAGTCTAGATTTGGGGACCTTAGCTGTCGGTCTGGGCTCTTTCCCTCTCGGCTACGGACCTTATCACCCGCAGCCTGACTCCCGG